>CAYSSF010000406.1:0-2841 GCA_964433455.1 uncultured Syntrophaceae bacterium | reverse complement strand
CTGTTTAAAACTCATTCATTTTCCTTCGTAGTTTCGTCTTTCTTCTGTTGTTGCCGTTTGGCCATTTTCTCGCTCGCCTTTTTGATGCGTTCGAGCTCCTTTTGCCGCTTGATGAACTTGTCCTGGCCTGGTCTTGCCATAGTACACATTCCTCCTGTCTTCTTCCAGTCTTACCGTCCCCCCAGGGCCGTCCGTTCTTCAGACGCAAAAAAACCCAGGCCTTTTATTACAGGCTCTGGGGTAGGGGAAACAGCCAAAACCAAATCTGAAAGCGTGGCCCTTATAAAACTTCCCGCTGTCGATGTCAAGGATTAGTTTTCGCAAGGTTTTCCGTTTGACAAGGTAAATGGCTTTGTGTCAAGGTCTTTCCCCATGAATGCCTCATCCCCCATCGGGATTTTTGATTCCGGCGTCGGCGGACTGTCGGTTCTGCGCGAGATCCGGAACACTTTCGCGAGTGAAGATCTGCTTTACGTCGCCGATTCTGCCTTCGTGCCGTACGGAGAAAAGTCCCCGCAGTTCGTCGAAGCGAGATCGCTTGCGATCGCCGGATTCCTGGTGGGACGCGAGGCGAAGGCAATTGTCGTCGCGTGCAATACCGCGACAGGGGCCGCGATCGCAACCTTACGGTCGAGATTTTCGGTGCCGATCATCGGAATCGAGCCCGCCATCAAACCGGCGGTCGGAAAAACCGCCTCCGGGGTCGTCGCCGTGCTGGCAACCAGCGGCACCCTCTCCAGCGAAAAATTCGCGAGGCTGCTGGCCCGGTTCAGGGGCGACGCCGATATCCTGATCCAGCCCTGCCCCGGTCTGGTCGAGCAGGTGGAGACGGGTGAATTACAGGGTGAAGAAGCGCGGGCCTTGACCGCAAAGTATACCCTGCCGCTGCTGGAGCAAGGCGCCGACACCATCATCCTGGGGTGCACGCACTACCCGTTCCTCGCGCCGCTCATCCGGGAGATCGCCGGACCCAAAGTCTCCATCGTCGATCCAAACGCGGCGATCGCCCACGAACTGCGGCGCCGGCTGGAGAGCCTTAGCCTGCTCTCACCCGATCCCCGTTCCGGAACGGAACAATTCTGGACAAGCGGCGAGCCGGACGACGTGAAGCCGGTCATCTCCCAGTTGTGGAATGCGGATGTCAAGGTGCGGCGCCTGCCGAAACGCTACTGCCGCCGGGATATCCCATTCAACGCCCAGGGGTAGATCATTCAATGGCTATCGGTCACTCCAGGGTGTCCAGGGGACTTTTGACACCCATTCCGCCCCGTTTCATCACATGGGTATAGATCATCGTCGTGGAGACATCCTTGTGCCCGAGCAACTCCTGGACCGTCCGAATATCATAGCCGGCCTCCAGCAGATGGGTGGCGAAGCTATGCCGGAAGGTATGGGGGCTGACTGGTTTGGTGAAACCGGCTGTGCGCGCCGCCCTTTGCACCGCCCGCTGAAGGCTATCCTCGCCGGTATGGTGGCGTCTCCTTCTGCCACTCCGCGGATCCACCGAAATACGGTCGGCCGGAAAGACATACTGCCAACCGATCTCCCGCGAAGCATTGGGATACTTTCGCTCCAGCGCGTCAGGCAGGTAAACCTCCCCCAGGCCGTTGCGCACATCCTGCTCATGCAGGATGCGAACCCGCTTGATCTGCTCTGTGAGAAGCGGTTTTAACTGCTCCGGTAGCATCGTCGCCCGGTCCTTCATCCCTTTACCATCCCGGATAAGAATTTGATTTTGTTCAAAGTCAACATCTTTGATCCGTAGTCGCACGCACTCCATCAGACGCAGGCCACATCCATAGAGGAGTTTGGCCCATAAGCTGGTGGATCCCCGTCAGCGTGGCAAGGAGTCTCCCCGCCTCCCCGCGCGACATGACCGTCGGCAGACGTTCCGGTTTCTTGGCCCGTTCCGTCGGCCCCAGTTCCCCGACCTCTTTTTGCAGGACTTGCTTATAAAGAAATACAAGGGCATTCAATGCCTGATTCTGGGTGCTCGCCGCAACGTGCTTTTCGGTTGCCAGGTAGGAGAGAAACCGCGAAATTTCCGGTGCGCCCATTTCCTGCGGATGGCGCTTGTCGTGAAAAAAAATGTATCGCTTAATCCAATCTACATAGGCATGTTCGGTGCGGATGGAGTAATGTCTTTTCCGGAGGACATCCCGGACCTGATCCAAGAGCTTCATGATCTGTCATCACGTGCGGTATTTTTATATTCAATATGTTTTCAATAATTTTCGTTTGACAGGGATCATATCTTATGTCAACGTCTTTCGCAAGAATTAAGAATCAAATGTGGTGACATAAGACCGCAGTTAGGCGGTCTACACTATGTTCGCGCCGCCTGCGGCGGCGCGAACGGGGGCGAGAAGGTCTATCGGTGGTCCTCACCGCAAGCGGCTCGAACCATCAATAGAACCGCACCGCTTCGCGGCTCCGCCCCCATTGTCACGGGAGCTGCAATAAATTGCATCTCCCGTGCCCAAGGGGGTGCGGCTCATCTCGCCCCCGTTAGCTTGCCGACCTGCATTTAATGCAATAGTAAATCAGGAAACGAGGAGATTCCGACATGAACAAATTACGAACAAAACGGATTATCTGCACTCATAAGGAAGTTATCAAGGCGCCCATGGAAAATATTTTCCCTCTTCTGTGCCCCGTGGAGGAATTGAAATGGATAGATAATTGGCAATACCAATTAGTTTACTCGGATAGCAGCGTGAATGAAAACAACTGTATTTTTAGAGAAAATATGTCTGGGCTCATCCTATTTGATTCACCCATCACTATAACTCATCTTCTACAGTTGCTAAAAAATAGTTCCGCTATTTCAGGCAGATGTCT
>CAYSSF010000405.1:0-2846 GCA_964433455.1 uncultured Syntrophaceae bacterium | reverse complement strand
GAGGTCAAGTGGAAGATGTCGTTTTCGGCGGAGATTTCTATCGACCAGCTACAGAGGGGGACCCGTTTCTCCCCCGCGCCCGACTACGAGAAGCAGATCCGCTCCTGCCTGCCCGGCCCGCTGAAGAAAAAACCGTTCCGCGTCGATCTGGCGACGCAGGACCCGCGGCCGATCAACCCGATGGCGGAGACGGGAAAGCAGGTGAACATCTTCGATCCGGTGACCGGGACCACCTCCCCCGAACCGCTCCGGGAGATCTACCGCTTCATTCCGGCCCGGGTCGTCCATCTCCGGGTTTTTTCGCTGAACCACGACCACGACGACCTTCTCGCCCGCGCGGCGGAGCGCAGCCTCGGCGCCGTGGACGGCGCGTCGAAGACGAATCTCTGATGATCAACGATCCGGAAACCACCGACATCACACTCTTCGTGCGCACCTCAGGCGAGGAGGTTGCCCTCTGGAATCTCCGGAGGATCGTCGAGGCGCTGATCCGCGAGGCGGGGATCGACGAGGCAATCGCCGAGGCGATCAGCCGGGAGGTTGAAAAGCAGATTGTCTCCTCCGGGATCAGCCTGCTCACGACGGCTCTCATCCGGGAACTCGTGGATGCCAAACTGATTGAAAGGGGGATGGAACAGGCAAGACGGCTCCACGCCCGCCTCGGCTTCCCCCTCTACGACGTCCGCCAGCTCATCCGCCATCAGAACAAGGAAAACGCGAACGTGCCCCATGCCCCCGAAGGGACCAGCCTGGCCCTTGTCGAGGGGATCAAGCGGGAATACGCGCTCCACGACGTCTTCTCCCGGGAGGTGGGCGATGCCCATCTCTCCGGCGATCTTCACCTCCACGGTCTGGGATATATCGACCGTCCCTATAGCGCCTTCCAGTCGCTCGAATACCTCAAACGGTTCGGCCTGAAGCTTCCCCATTCCGTGACGGTCGCAGCTCCCGCGCGGCATGCGGAGGTCCTGCTCGCCCACATGGTCCGTTTTGGGGCTTCGCTCCAGGGCCATTTTGCCGGCGTGATCGGCTGGGACGCGGTCAACCTCTCGTTTGCCCCCTATCTGACGGGAATGGGGGAGCGGGAGCTCGAACAATTCGCCCAGATGCTGATTTACGAATTCTCGCAACTCACCTCGTCCCGCGGGGGGCAGGCGATCTTTACCGACATTCATCTCTGCTGGGAGGTTCCTGGCATACTCGCCGGACTCCCCGCCGTGGGGCCGGGAGGGAAGCCCACCGGACGAACCTTCGGGGAGTGCGGGGAGGAGGCCAGGCGATTCGCCCGGGCGCTGATGGCGGTTTATCGGGAGGGGGACGCCAAGGGGAAGCCGTTTATCTTCCCAAGGCCCATCGTCCACATCACCGATGCGTTTTTCCGGACCCCAGGCCACGAGGCATTTCTGGAACAGGTCTGCGGCGTTGCCGCTGCGAAGGGGAATCCCTGCTTGATTCTCGACCGTGAACGGGGCGACCGCATCTCCCCGTGCGGCGGCGCGGATTTCCGGGATGGAACCGATAACGGCGGATTCGAGCCATGGAAGAGGCGTTGCGCGTCGATCCAGAACGTCACGATCAATCTGCCCCGACTCGGGTACCGGTGCGGAGGCGACGACGGCAAGCTTTGGCTGCTGCTGGATGAGATGATGGGGCTCGTGGCGAAGGCGCATATCCAGAAGCTTGAATTCATTGACAGCCTCTTGGCTCTGGGCGACTCGGGACCCCTCGCGATGGTCGCGATGCAAAACGATGGATCACCCTACCTCCGGACGGCCGATGCCGCCTGTCTGATCGGGATGACGGGGCTCGACGAACTGGTCCGGATCCGGCGGGGAAAATCGCTGCACGAGTCGGAGGAGGCGCTGGAGTTCGGTTTAGAGATCGTCGGCCATCTGCGGGATGAGGCCGGCCGGCAGGGCGGGATCCACGGGATGAGGTTTGCGCTGGAACAGACCCCCGCGGAAACCACCGCCTACCGTTTCGCCCGCCTCGACCTGAAACACTTCTCCCCGCTGTCGGGCCGGTACGTCCGGGGCGATCTCGTCCGGGGAGAGATCTACTACACCAATTCCTCCCACCTTCCACCGGCGGCAAAGGTCGATCCGGCGATGCGGATCCGGATCGAGGGACGGTTCCACCCCCTCTTCCGGGCAGGGGCGGTAACACACATTGAATTGGGGGAGGCCGAACCTCCCGCCGCGCTCCTTGCCGACCTCATCGTCCACGCATTTCGGGAGACGACGAACAACCAGATCGTCTTTTCCCCCGAGTTCACCTCCTGCGAGAGCTGCGGCGCCACGCTGCGGGGGTTGCAGGAAAAATGCAGCCATTGCGGGTCCGCGGAGGTGGACGGCCTCGCCCGGATCACCCAGTATTACAGCCGGATCTCCGGCTGGAACCGGGGAAAACGGGCGGAACTCCGCGACCGGAACCGCAACCGGGACGCCTTCCCCGCTGAAACCCCTCGCTAACCTTTTGCTGAGTTCTGTGCTGAGAAAGATTTTCATTTCTCCTCTCTTGAGTCTTGCGGTTTGGCGACTCGCTGACCCTTCGCTGAGTCCTGTGCTGGGAAAGAGATGGCAGGGAATTTATTCATCCTGCCTCCCTTGACAGGGTTCGGGTCGATTCCTATATTATGCCAGATTTTGAATGATTGCCGAAGTCGGGCGAGAAGGCTTTCATGGAAGATTACATCATCAAGATATTCCGGGAGTCCTGTCAGGTCAAGGAGGCGTTTGTAAACGACAACCTGAACCGGATCGTGACGGCGGTCGGGGCGGTGACCGGGGCGCTGAAGGCGGGCAACAAGATTCTGCTGTTCGGAAACGGCGGATCCGCGGCCGACG
>CAYSSF010000404.1:0-2847 GCA_964433455.1 uncultured Syntrophaceae bacterium | reverse complement strand
GATCTCATCTTCTGCCGGAATGTGCTGATGTATTTTACGCCGGAGCGCGCCGTCCGGGTCGGACAGAGACTTTACAACTCTCTGGTGGACGGCGGATGGCTGATGATCGGCGCCAGCGAACTTTCCCAGTTCATCTTTCCGCAATTCGCATCGGTACATTTCCCCGGGGCGATTGTCTATCGGAAGGAAACCGGGGAACCCCGACCGGCAGAGGTTTTTCGCTTTGACGGGAATTCCTCTCCAAAAAAGATGGTTCAACAGGAAAGGGAATCCGCGACCGGAATTGAAAAGGCGGCGCTACCTCCATTACGCGAAAGCGCATGGATCCCGGAAGTCGAGAGTGCATTACCAAATCAGGTCACATTCATAGAGACCCCGGATCGATTCGTATCCGGATTGGATGCGGCGGCGCATGACAACAAGCGGGAGGGCGAGGAGGCAACGTTTGATTTGACGCTCAGGATTCGAGCGCTTGCCGACCAGGGAAAACTGGCAGAGGCATTGTCGGCCTGTGATGAAGCCATTGCCGCCGACAAGCTCGATCCAGGGATGCATTATTTGCGCGCCACCATCCTTCAAGAGCTGAATGGGCACGGAGAAGCGATTGCTGCGCTCAAGCGCGCTCTCTATCTCGACCCGAACTTTGTGCCGGCTCATTTCGCCATCGGCAACCTGATGCTGCGCCGGGGAAATGCGCGAGCGGCAAAGAAGAGTTTTGAGAATGTGCTTGCGCTCCTGAGTGCATGTCGGGCGGAGGATATACTGCCCGAATTCGAGGGGCTGACAGCGGGCAGGTGCAGGGAAATCATTTACGCCACCATCCAGATAGAGGCATCGGCATGAAAAAGGATAAAGTCACAACTCCCCCGGAACAGGGTGCGAAAATAAACTGGAGCGAAATCCGGCAGCGGGTGGAGAAGGCGCGGGAGTCGCTGGAGCGGGGGGAGGCGCCGTCCCCGAAGGAAAAGGGCGCCATACTCAAGGCTCGGGCGCGAGTCCTGGCGAGGGAAGCGGAGGAAGCCGGCGCGGCCCGGGAATTCCTCGACATCATCGAATTCAGCCTGGCGGCCGAAACGTATGGCATCGAATCCGCGTTTGTCCGCGAAGTCTATCCGCTGAAAGATTTCACATCGCTGCCCGGCACGCCGCACTTTGTACTCGGCATCGTAAACGTGCGCGGACAGATTCTTTCGGTGATTGATCTCAAGAAATTCTTCAATCTCCCGGGAAAAGGCCTGGGACAGCTCAACAAGGTGATTATCATCCGTAACGATCGGATGGAATTCGGGATTCTGGCGGACGCCGTTCTCGATGCGCGCCCTGTCCCGCTTGAAACGATTCAGTCCGCGCCTCCCACCGTCACCGGGATCGGCGCGGAGTACCTGAAGGGCGTTACCGGCGGGCGGATGATCATCCTCGATGCGGAAAAGATTCTGGGCGACGAGAAGATCATCGTGAGCGAAGAGCTTACGTAAGCGTTGATGGTTAATAGATAAAAATCTACAAACGTTGCATAAATGATCGAGGAGGGTACACATGAAAGAGCCTAAATCAGGCGTGTTATGGAGCGTACTCCTGGGGGGACTTCTACCTGTCATTTTAGCCTTTATTTTGAAGTTATTAATGCCTGATTGGAAATTGCTTAACGAGCCTTTTCATTCAGTCATCGAGGCATTAGGGTTATTTGCCGGCTTGTTTCTCGCTGCCCTTCTCATGTTCAACGAAGAACGAAAGAAAGACACCTCTCACTACATCTGGATATCATCAGCGTTAATTGGCATGGGCATTCTAGATGGCTTCCATGCCGCTATCCGGCCAGGCAATAACTTTGTCTGGTTGCACAGTACAGCGGTGTTAATCGGCGGCTTTTTGTTCAGCATGGCATGGATGCCTCTACGCGATATGCAATCGCAGACAGTCAGGCGTTTACCTGGCTTTGTAGCTGTGGCATCTATCATTCTTGGGGTATTTTCGCTTGTCTTTTCTGAAGCATTGCCGGTGTTCCTTGTGGAGGGCAATTTTACCCTGATCGCCTCAGCCATCAACGTTCTGGGGGGAGGGCTCTTTATTGTAGCGGCGATATTCTTTCTTGTCCGTTATCGGACCAGCGGGGAAGCGGAAGAAAACCTGTTTGCCTTTTTTTGTTTTCTGAATGGTTCGGCAGGACTGTTGTTCCCGTTCGGGCATACATGGGGCTTTGAATGGTGGCTCTGGCATCTGTTGCGCCTGATCGCTTACTTCATTTTGCTCGGATACATCTTCGGTGTTTTTAGAAATCTTACTAAGCGCACAAAAAAGATCGCGGAGGAACTGCGCGTTGCAGCGCTCTATACCCGTAACCTGATCGAGGCGAGCCTTGACCCGCTGGTGACCATCAGTCCCGACGGCAAGATCACCGATGTCAACAAGACCACCGAGCAGGTGACCGGGGTTTCCCGCGAGCGGCTCGTCGGCAGCGTCTTTTCCGACTACTTTACAGAGCCGGACAAGGCAAGAGAGGGGTATCAACAAGTATTTGCGCAGGGCGTTGTCAAGGATTATCCGCTCACCATCCGCCACGCGTCGGGTCGCACCACCGATGTGCTCTACAACGCGAGTGTCTACAAAAACGAGACCGGCGATGTGCAGGGGGTCTTCGCCGCTGCTCGTGACATCACCGAGCGCAAGCGGTTGGATGATGAATTGAAAACATATCGCGAACAGTTGGAAGAGATGGTCAAAAAGCGCACCGCCGAGCTCGCGAATGTCTTGAAGGAGGTGAAAGACACAGTGAATGTCCTGGCCTCATCTTCCAGCGAGATTCTGGCCGCGACCACTCAGGTTGCCTCCGGCACCGCCGAAACGGCT
>CAYSSF010000403.1:0-2848 GCA_964433455.1 uncultured Syntrophaceae bacterium | reverse complement strand
TTCCGTTGATTTGGGCAACTTGGGAAGGGAATCCACAGAGATGTGGAAAGAGTTGTTGGCAAGGCTGTTGATAACTTTCGTAACTCTTCAAATGTCACGATTTTCTACCGGTTTGCATCAGGTGTAGGCAGTATATATGTTAAATTATTTAAATAAGTTACAAAAGCATAAGCTCATTCAGGCCATTTGCCGCCCTTTTTTACGGGGTTATGAACCATTGGCAAATTTTGTGCCGTTTTCGCACTTCCGGTCACTCCTGTTTTACCACCGAAAAACTCCCATTTCCGTAACGCGGACAGTCGGGCTCATTCTCCTTCTTTGGGTTGCGACCGCTTCTTTCCAGACCCCGACGGTCTATGCAGAGCCCCTCTCCCTGGAGCGGCTGGCCGCAAAGATACAAGAGGCTTACGAAAAGACAAAAGATCTGAAGGCCCACTTCATCCAGGAGGTGACCATCAAATCGATGAAGAAGACCGAGAGGGAAGAGGGAACGGTCTGGATCAAGAATCCGAAGATGATGCTCTGGGACTACACGAAACCGAAGGAGAAGAAACTCGTCATCAACGCCCGGAAAGCGTGGCTTTACGTCGCCGAGGACCGGATGGTTTACGTCCAGAACTCCGATGACGTCTACCGGTCGCGAATGGCCGTCCGGTTCCTCTCCGGCATCGGCAACCTCTCCGAAGATTTTCAGCTCCGTTTCGCGAAGGACAGCCCGGTCGATGACGTGGGAAACTACCTCCTCGTTCTGATTGCGAAAGAAAAGGGAACCGGCATCGACCGGCTCCAGTTGACCATCGACGGGAAGACTTTCCAGATCATCCAGTGCCGTTTCAACGACGATTACGGGAACACCACGCTCCTCCTCTTCAGCGACATCCGCACGAACACGGGCGTTTCCGACAAATTTTTCACATTCACCACGCCTGCCGGCGTCGAAGTCGTCAACATGCCGCAGTAGATCTCTGACATTGCAGCGGCGGCATGAGGCGGCGTCATCTCCCCGCTGCAATGCCGCCGCGCGCACGGGACGATAGAGGAGGGCACCCATGATTCGAATCGACTTGCGGAAAATCCGGTCTTCGGACGACAGCCGGGAGTGGCTGGAGACCGACGGCCAGGGAGGGTATGCATCGAGTACACTGGAGAACCGCCATACGCGGCGCTATCATGGCCTGCACATGGCCAATCTCCAGACACCGGCGGGCCGCCATCTCCTGCTGTCCAAGGTGGAGGACTCCCTTCTGGCCGGCGGGGAAGAGCATTTTTTCAGTTCCCACCGGTTTCCCGGCCTTCTCTTTCCGCCGGACCAACCGGTTCTGGAGGAGTTTCTGCTCGACCTCTGCCCCAGTTTCACCAGCCGGGCCGGTGGAATCGTCGTGAAGAAATCGATCCTGATGCCCCGAGGAAAAGAGATCCTGCTGGTCCGTTACGACCTGGACCGCTGTCCGAAGGGCGGCATCCTCCGCCTGAAACCCTTACTCGCCTTCCGGGGTTATCACGAACTTGCCCGCGAAAACGATTTCCTCCGCGACCGGGCGGAAGCGATCGAAAACGGTTTCCGGATCGAACCCTATGCGGGCATGCCCCCCCTTGTCGTCCAGACCTCCCGGGCATCGCTCTTCACCCCCTCCCCCCTCTGGTACAACCGCTTCCAGTACACGGAGGAACGGGAACGCGGATTCGACTGGGAGGAGGATCTCTTCCTTCCGGGGGTCATCGAGGTCCCGGTCGAGAGAAAATGTACGGTGATCCTCTCCGTCTGCGCGGAAATCACGCATCATCGCGATGGGGACACGATGCGGCATCATCTCCCCAATCCGGCCGCGATCTGGAAAACCGAGGTTGTCCGCCGGGGACGCGACCAGGCGGCAGACAAAAGAGAAACCGCTGGATGCAACGATGAAGATCGAGAGCATCTCCTCGCCCTCCACCGCGCCGCGCGGTCGTTTCTGATCACCACCCCGTCGGGCCGGCCGGCCGTCATCGCCGGTTATCCCTGGTTCGGAAGCTGGGGGCGCGACACGCTGATCTCGCTGCCGGGCCTCTGCTTCTCCACCAGCCGCGTTGCGGAGGGAATCGAGATCCTGACGGAGATCAGCCGGCACGAACGGGACGGACTGCTGCCCAATTTTTTCTCCGCGGACGGCACGCCCGATGCGTACAATACCGTGGACAGCTCGCTCTGGTATTTTTGGACCGTGCAGGAACTGGCGAGACGATGCGGCATCACGCAGGAACCGGGGACACGATGCGGCATCATGTCCCCCAAGTTATTGATCCGCGATCGCTTCTGGCCCGTCATGCAACGTATCATCCGCTCGTTCATGGAGGGAACGCGGTTCGGAATCGGCATGGACGTCCAGGGACTTCTTCACGCCGGAAACGGAGAGAACGCACTGACCTGGATGGACGCCACGGTAGGAGGGATCCCCGTCACCCCCCGCCATGGCTATCCGGTCGAGATCAACGCCCTCTGGTACAACGCCCTCTGCTTCGCCCGCGATCTGGCAGCGGAATTCGGCGATCCGCCGCTCTTCGGGGAAGACCTCATCCCGCTGCTGCGCCGTTCGTTCATGGACGCCTTCTGGAACCCGAATGAAGGGTTCCTCAGCGACGTCTTCCGCGACCGCGTTCCGGACCGCGCCATCCGGCCGAACCAGATCTTCGCGGTCTCCCTCCCCTTTTCGCCCCTCGACCCCGCGGAGCAGACCGCCGTTATCCGGACGGTTCGCGAACAGCTCCTCGTCCCCTGCGGTCTCAGGACCCTCGCCCCTGCCGATCCGGCCTACCGCGGCCGTTACCGGGGGAATCCCACCGAGCGCGACGACGCCTACCACCAGGGGAC
>CAYSSF010000402.1:0-2869 GCA_964433455.1 uncultured Syntrophaceae bacterium | reverse complement strand
ACCGCCGGTAGCTCTCCCAGTCGAAAAAGAGGATCCGCGACTCCCCCTCGAAGAGGCGGTCGATGATCCGCTCACCGAGGAGCTTCTCCAGCGTCTTCATGTTCCGGATGTTGCTGGTCAGGATCACGGGGAGCATCGCCTCATAACGCTGGTCGAGGACCTCGTAGAGGATCATTCGCTCCGTGTCCGTGCCGAACTGGACGCCAACCTCATCGATGACCAGCAGATCGAGCTCCCCCATCCTCCGGAGGATCTCGCTCTGCGTCACCTCCGAATCCCGGTTGAAGGTGTCCTTGATCTCCCTGAGAAGGCGCGGTGTCTTGGTGAAGAGCGCCGAATAGCCCGACCGGACGATCCGGTTGATGACGGCGGCGCACAGGTGCCCCTTCCCCGTGCCGGTGTTTCCTACGAACAGGAGCCAGGTGCCCGCCTTCCGGTGCCGGGCGAAATCGTCCGCGAACTCCCCGGCGTATGAAAGGACGTTCTCTTGCCTTTCCCGGTGGGCGCCATAGAGGACGAAGTTCTCGAAAATCTTCTCGGCAAAGCGGCGCTTGAGCATGCTGTTTTCCAGCAGGCTGCCGAGGCGGGCCTTCTCGCACGCCGTCGCCCGCTCCTCGATCTCGGCGATCACGCGATTCCTTTCGCAGATGTCGCAGGGAAGCTCCGCCCAGTGGGGCGACTTCCCCGTAGCCTCAAGATATGCAGCGCTGTCCATGAAGGCGGCCCGAAGGGGATTGCCGCAATCGGGACAGCTCTTCTCCGGCATCGAGGGCCGCTTCTCACCGGATGACGAGCTCCGGGGGGAAATCAGAAAAGGGCGGTGGCTCCTCTTCAGGATCGTCCCGATCCCTTCGACGCGTGTCGGGGTATTCGCTTCCATGTGTGTTCTCCTTTCTCTCTTCACGGGCCAGCCAGCCCTGGATGAAGCGTTTGTAGTCCTTGTGCTTGCGTTTGGGATTGGCCATGAGCCAGGCGGTCATCCTCCGGATCTGGGCGGGGATGTCCTGATCGGGGTAGGCGGAGGCAAGGGCTCTCCAAAAGGCGTCATCGTCGGCCAGAGGGGCAAAGAAAGGGTTATCGTCCGGAACGGGTGACGGCGCCGGGTCGGCGGGATCTTGGTTTGCATAGCTGCTACTGATATCTTCTTTTCTTTCTAATCTTTTCTTTAACCTTTTCTTTACGGGGTCATATCCATTCGTTTCCAAAGGCGAATCTGCGCAACCGATCTGGCGTTTCGCCAGATGGCCGTCTGGTGATTCGCCAGATGGGGGATCTGGTGTTTCGCCAGACGCGTCTGGCGTTTTGACCTCCGGGTCTGGTGAATCGCCAGATCGATCTGGTGATTCGCCAGGTAACTCGTCTGGTGTTTTCCCAGATGCGGGCATCGCATCGACCTCCCGATCTGGCGATTCACCAGATGGCTCGGCGGACTTTCCGGATGGCTCGTCTGGTGTTTCACCAGGTGCGTCCGGCGCTTCGCAAGACGGTGCCAGATGGCTTTTGACCATCCGGGCGAGGCGGTCGCTGTACCCCGGCCGGTCCCTCAATCCCACGCGGACCAGCCACTCGCTGTAATATTTGTTGAGCCGGTAGCGTTTCATGTTCGTTTTGTCCCGTTCGAAAATCCGTTTCTCCAGGAGCCCCCCCAAGGCACGGTGCGTATCCGACCAGTCGAGATCCGCCATAGAGGCGAATTCGCCCTTGGTCAGCGACGTGAACGATTTCGGGCCGCACCCGAACGAGAAGCGCATCTGCACATCGATGAGCCGCCGCGCCCGCTTGGGGATATCGGCGCACATCAGCGCCTCCAGGAGCTCATTGAAGATCATGGTGTAGCCGTCTTCTCGTTTCGGATGACCGGACCTTTTCATACCGTCCTTCGTGAATCGGGACCGGGACGGTTTTCCCGTTCCGCCCCGGCCGATGGGGTAGGCAAGATGGCGACTGGTGGTCGCGCACCATCTCCCGAAACCTGGCTATCTGAAAGCACCCCTTCCAAAACCACCTTCCCGGAATCATCAATCCCCAAAACCATCCTTCCCAGAACCATCCGCCCCGATACCGCTCCCAGGGCAACGGAACATTCCCGATTTTTCATGGCCGATTCTCCTTTCCAAACTTGTCCCCTCGATAACGGGGAGATTCACCCTCCGGACAGCCCCCGATCGGATTTTTCGCGGCGCCGGATACCCCTCCCCGGAACCACTTCGGAAGAAGGTCCCTCTACTGTAATATGTGGAAAAAGTGCGTGCCGGGGAAAAAATACTTTTATTCCGGCGTAGAATCAGTGGCTTCCGTGATGGGTACCCCAGGCAAAAAATGCCGTTTTCGCGCCAAACCAAGGACTGGCCTGTACGGTGAAGATTTTGAAGGAGGACCCAGGAGACGAACCGAGCCACAAATCCCCCGGAGGAAGAGGTTATGATTCCTAAATTTCTTTTGTGAAATCGGTCGAATGGCGGTATTCACTAAAGATATTTCCGGTTCATCCGGTTAATGCGTCCTTCCTCCTAAGTCACAAACTGGTCGAAGACAGAAAAGATGATGGTTTCAGAGGGTAATAAGCACCTGTCAGCCACTTTTCATTTGACATCCCCATGGATACGTGGCATTATCTCCAATAGTTGAGACACCTCCAATAAACGCTTCACCTTTCTTTCCATCTGTCATCGTTTCTCACGACACGGGAGGACAAGATGAAAGATCCATCCAGGTCAGATCAAAAACTGATCGACGAAATATACGTTTTAAAACAGAGAATCCGGGAGCTCGAGCAAACGTCATCTGAAAAGATACGGGAGGAAAACGAACGGCGTTCCAAACAGATGGCCGCGCTGCATGATACGGGCCTTGAGCTCACGGCAGAATT
>CAYSSF010000401.1:0-2875 GCA_964433455.1 uncultured Syntrophaceae bacterium | reverse complement strand
CGGCGAAAAGATGCCGGGTTGTCTCGGGGCGCGTACGCTTGGTTATTACCATTGCCGACCTGGTCAATTTTGTGGGAGAGAGGTTTCTCAGGGAAATCATCGATGATCATTTTACCGATCGGCCGATCATCTCCCCGAACATTCGCCGGGAGGTCAAGATCAAGCATGGATTCGGGGCCGCGCGGGCCATCCTCAACGCCCCGGCCTCAACCATGTACCCTGAGCAGTGTGATCACCTCGTCCGGAGATACGGTCCCGACGACGATGTCATTTCTGCCAAGAGGAAAAATCTCGTCGAGTTTCAGAAACGAACCGGATTGAACATCGATCCCAGCCAAATTCTTTTGTACTGGCCCTCGCGCCTGGATCCCTCACAGAAGGGGATCGAGCTGCTTGAGGCAATCGCCCACAAGTTTGTCATTGCCCATGAAGGAACTCAGATTGCGATTGTCGGCAACGGTGTGGGAAATGAACGGTCCCATGAGGAGATCTGCGGACGGATCGCCTGCGCTTCAGGAGGGAAAATAACCTACCAGCGCTTCAGCGAGCCTCTGTCGATGCTCGGTTTTGCCGCGGCAAGTAACGTTTTCGGCGCTTCCCTGTATGAACCCTGCGGGCAGATCGACCAGGTCGGAAACCTGTTCGGGGCCACGGTAACGAACCGTGATACGGGCGGATATCATGACAAGATTCAGGATCTCGTCCTGAGGGATGACGGCGAACCGAAAGACTCGGGCAACGGTTTCCTTTTCCGGGATTACGACCCGGGCGGGCTCTGGTACGGACTGTCCAGGACTGTTCAATTCCACCGGCGTTCTCCGGAGATCCGGGAGAGACAGACCAAGAGGATCATGAGGGAAGCCAGGCAAAAGTACGATCCGAAGAAGATGATTGACAGATACATTGACGCCTATGAAGAGTTGAGCGGAGGGATTCCGCTGCGGACAATTGGGACAGAACTTGTCGAGAATAAAACGAGCAGGCCACATACTGCACCCGACTGTATCCAATGACAGGAATGCGGGGATGCGATGAAGCGTAGCAATCTGTAAGGGGGAGAGATGAACCAGACAAGGGACCCGGTCTGTGGAATGATGGGGCGGGAAGAATTATCTTACGAATATGCCGGTCGAACCTTCTATTTCTGCTCGGCTTTGTGCAGGAAGAAATTCGTCAAATCTCCGGAAACTTATATTAAACATTCACTCCTGTCCGAAGAGCCATGCGTGACCGCGGGCAGAGACATTGCCTACTTTTCTATGGAAATAGGCATCGAGCCGTCCATCCCGACGTACAGCGGGGGCCTTGGCGTGCTGGCGGGAGATACGATCAGGTCAGCCGCCGACCTCAAAGTTCCCATGGTGGCCGTGACGCTCCTGTAACAGGACCGGACCTCGAAGAAATAAGAATTGCGTGTAAGTAATCGCCTTCTATTGCAGCTTCCTTGTTGGGAATGTCTGTTCCGTCCAAGTTGCGCGGACGCGAGACCCAATGCGGCAAAACGCGCGCTTTGAAGCAACGACTGGGTCCCTTTCGAGAACCCAGTCGTGCGTTTATGAAACACGGGTGGCATAAAAAGATTGTCTCCTTGACTTACAGATCTTCAGACCGATCTAAAGGTCTTGCAGTCGGCATGGTTGCTGTGTAGGCCCACATTGATCCCTGGGGCACAGCACTCCAGATTCTCGTTGAACTTGCAGCACCCCTCCTTGCAGGCGCCCACGCCCGCGGTTGAAGCTCCGATGCCTCCCTTTTTCGCAAGCGATACGAACGTATCGCAGGTCGGATGTGCTTCGGCGCATGAGGCCGTCGGATGGCCAATCGTGACGGCCACGGTATGGCATTGGTTATTGTCGTTATATGCACAACCTACCACATCGCAACTCAAAATTTTCGGCATCTTTTCCATCTCAAAATTCTCCTTTCTCACAAATTAATATGTTTCACGGGCTTTTTTTGTCTGCGGCATGCCTTTTTGCATGTTCATCATTCTATCATGCATCCTATTCATTTCTTCTTGCGATGCCGTTCCCTTTTAATCCAATTTATTCAAATCTCTCCATCGTTCTGATCTTTAACATGTAATCAACCGGCAATACGGTAATAATACCGTCTCCCGCCGATCCTAAACCGGCGGATTTGGCAATGACATTTGTTACTTGATCGACTTTATCATCAGGCACGATGAGCAGGACCGCTTTGTGGATGGCATAGGTTGTATATAAGGTGGTCTCTTCACCGATTCCTTTAACCTCTGCAACGGTTAAATTCACGATTTCGATTTTCTTCAGGTCATTTATGACGCGATCGAGACTTACAGGCCTTACTATGCCCAGCACCATTTTCATCGTGTCTCACCTCCTTCCAAACCAAAGATTGTTTTTCGCTAACCTAATTCTACTCCGACCGTCGGAGGGGCTCTAACCAACTATCATTTTGGCCATGATTATATATGCCCAGTTGGCAGAAGATCAATGATAATTGGAAGTAAGCTTTATAGTAGGACAAACCTTCTCAATATCTTACGATTTCAGCATAACTACTCAAAGTATTTACTATTTTTATATCAGACCGGCAAACCCTCTTTGTAATTCCTGCAAACAAGGGACAAAACGAAATCGAATGCTTCGAGATGGGCAGCTTTTTACTGCGCGTTTTATACTGCGAGTTTTAACTTGCCAATTCCCGACCATTTTATTACCATAGCGATCATTCTCTTCGTGTAATAAGAATTGACCGAAGGTGACTCCAACCAGAGGGACCGACAGTGAACGAAACCCTGAGCGATAAAGCGGCAACCGCGAGAGCTGCGGTGTCGATGACCCGCGGCAACATCAGCCGCTGGTCCATCGAGCATCCCTACACGATCATCGCC
>CAYSSF010000400.1:0-2900 GCA_964433455.1 uncultured Syntrophaceae bacterium | reverse complement strand
CCCCCTCGATCTCGGCCTTGGGAACGAGGGCGGCCACGGAATCGACGACCAGGACGTCCAGCGCCCCGCTCCGGACGAGGGTCTCGGCGATCTCGAGTGCCTGCTCGCCGGTGTCCGGCTGGGAAATCAGCAGGTCATCGGTGTTGACGCCGATCTTTCGCGCGTAGGTGACGTCGAGGGCGTGCTCCGCGTCGATGAAGGCCGCGAGTCCCCCGAGTTTCTGCGCCTCCGCGACGATGTGAAGGGCCAGGGGCGTCTTCCCGCCCGATTCGGGGCCGAAGATCTCGATGATCCTCCCCCGCGGCACCCCGCCGGTGCCGAGCGCGATGTCGAGGCTGATCGACCCCGTGGAGATTGCGGGGATGTCGGAGATCACCTCCCCGCCTCCCAGCCTCATGATCGCCCCTTTGCCGAACTGCCTCTCGATCTGCGTGATCGCCAGATCAACCGCCTTTGCCCTTTCCGCATCCGTTCCCATAGAAACCTCCCTCACCCCT
This sequence comes from uncultured Syntrophaceae bacterium, assembly GCA_964433455.1. Classification (GTDB taxonomy): domain Bacteria; phylum Desulfobacterota; class Syntrophia; order Syntrophales; family UBA5619; genus UBA5619. The sequence goes on along the minus strand of CAYSSF010000400.1, from coordinate 2,403 downwards.
GGCTCTGATTCATGCCGTTGTATGGATTTTGCCATCACCGATACCTTTGAATTACTTCTGAAATTGGTAAAACATCCGGCAGAAATTCAAAGGTCTCTCACCTTCAAACCTTACGCATCTTCCTGCCCCGCAAAGGGGTACGCGGCAAGCCGGGTATAAACCGCCCCCCGGGGCGTCAGATCGCTTTGAAACAGGCCGAGGCCGGAGGCTGTAAACCGTCCCGCTGCAACCGCTCTTCCCTTTTCCAGCGCCTCCGCGAGACCGGTCAGCCCTTTCGGCGATTTGATCCGCCCCAGTGTGAGATGCGGCCGGAAGGGCCGCTCCTCGGACGGAAAGCCGATCTCCCCAAGCGCCCTCTCCAGCCCCTGCTGAAAAGTCACCAGCCGCGCCGCATCGCCGCTCATCCCCAGCCAGACGACCCTCGGCCGGTGCGGGTCGGGAAAAACACCCATACCCTCGATCGCGAGTTCAAAGGGTTGGACCGCCGCCGCGACCTGCCCCGCTACGGTTGAGATATTTACGACCGCATTCTCAGAGATGTCGCCGAAGAATTTCAGGGTCAGGTGGATCCCATCCGGCCGGACCCAGCGGAGATCCCCTTGGATGAGTCTCCGCAACCGGTTCTGAATCCGCCCGATCTCCCCGAGGATCCCCTCCGGGAGATCGAACACCAGAAAGACCCGGATCGTCCGTTCAGCCGTCATCGCTAGAACTCCCCGATCAGATATCGCCAGAGCATCAACAGCGCGGCCTGCGAGGCCATGACCTTGTTCCGCCGCCGCTCCCAGCGGAAGGCGTAAGGTCGGCAGACGGTCGTCCCGCCGTCGGCAAGCGCGATGAAGACGGTCCCCACCGGCTTCGCCTCCGGCCCAGATCGGTTCCCGCCGACTTCCGTACCCCCTCCGCCATCCGGCGCGCCGTCTCGGCGCTGACCGCCCCGTGCTCCCGGATCACCGCTTCCGGAACGCCGAGCAGGGCGGTCTTGGCCGCGTTGCTGTAAGTGACGACCCCGCGTTCGAGAAAGGCGGAACTGCCGGGAATGTCCGTAAGACGATCCGTGATCAGTCCACCCGTGCAGGACTCGGCCACGGCAAGCGTAAGCTTCCGCTCCGTCAGCCGCCCGGCGGTATTTCCCGCGAGCGTCTCTTCACCCCTCGCAAAGATGTGTTTGGCAAGCCTCGCCTCGACCCTTGCCCCCGCCTCACGGAGCTTTTCCCCGGCCACATCCGCGGAGAGCTCCCGCGCCGTCAGAACGAGGTGGTTTTCCGGAAAGTTCGGGTAGAAACCGATTCCGACCCCGAGGCCGGCGAGATCGGCGTCGGCCATCGCTTCGTCCACCGCCGACTCAGGGAGCCCGAAGAGTTTGAAGGTAAACGTCTCCACGTGCAGGGCGGCCTCCGGAAACGCCTTCCGGAAAAGAGGGATCACCCCCTCGAAGAGCATCCGCCGCGCCTCAACGGGGACGCCCGGAATGACCACAACGATCCGCCCCTCCCGCCGGAGCGCGAAGCCGGCCGCCGTTCCCGTCGGGTTGGCGATGATCTCCGCCCCCTCCGGAAAGAGGGCCTGTTTGGCGTTGTTCTCCGTCCAGAGGAGCCCCCGTCCTTCAAAAAGGGCCCGGACATGCGCGAGGACGGCGGGGTCGTTGTAGAGCCCCAGGCCGAAGGCCTTGGCCAGGGCCGCCGTCGTGATGTCGTCGGCCGTCGGGCCAAGCCCCCCCGTGACGATCACCGCATCCACACGCGCCAGCAGATGGGCAAGCGCATCATGGCTGGCGCCGTCGTCATCACCCACGGAGATCATCCCCGCGACCGTCCATCCCTGCTCCTGCATTGCGCGGGCAATCAGGGCGGAATTCGTATCCTGGATCCGGCCGCTCGTCAACTCGTTTCCGATCGTCAATATGCCGATTCTCATGCAAAACCTCTATTTCATATCCCCAACCCGTGGATCAGGGCCTGAAGCGCCAGATTGCCGTAGACGCCCGCGGCCAGATCGTCCGCCACCACCCCGCAGCCTCCCGGGATCCGCTCCTGAAAGAGCCGCGCCGGAAAGGGCTTCACGATATCGAACAGCCGGAACAGCGCAAAACCCAGGGCTATATAGGGAACCGTCGGCTCAACCAGGAAAAGGGTCCACTGGAGACCCGCGATCTCGTCGATCACGATGCACTGCGCGTCCTTCCGGCCGAAGAGCCTCTCCGCCCCATCCGCGACATACCAGGCGAGGCAGGTGAAGGCCAGAACCGTGATCAGCCAAATCGGCCACGGGAAGACCGAAAAGAGCAGGTACAGCGGAATGCCGATCAGCGTTCCCGCCGTCCCCGGCGCCAGCGGCGCAAATCCGCTCCCGAAACCGGTGGCCAATATCTTGATCCATCTTTCGTTCAGGGCACACCTCACG
>CAYSSF010000399.1:0-2907 GCA_964433455.1 uncultured Syntrophaceae bacterium | reverse complement strand
GGGAGAAGAGGCGGGGGAAGATCGTCAGCATCTCGTCGCTGGCCGGGACGAAGGCGTCGCCCGCAATGGGGATCTACGGGATTGCCAAGGCCGGACTCGATATGATGACCAAGGTCTTGGCCTCCGAGCTTGCCGCCTTCAATATCCAGGTGAACGCCGTCGCGCCGGGGGTGGTCCGGACCGATTTCAGCAAACCCTTCTGGTCGACGCCGGCCATTCACGACGAGATCGTGAAGTCGATTCCGGCGGGCCGCATCGCCGAGGCCGCCGATCTCGCGCCCATCGTGCTGCTCTTGGCCTCCCGCCTGTCGGATTACATCACGGGCCAGACGATTGCGGTCGACGGCGGGGCCACCGTGATATGAGCATTACGGCCGGGATCGATATCGGCTCCATCACCGCGAAGGCCGCCATCCTGAAGGACGGCGAGCTTCTGGGTTCAAGGGTGATTGTTACCGGCTATAACGCCGAGGCGGCGGGCCGCCGCGTCTTTGACGAACTCCTCGCGGAGCTCGGCCTGTCGCCCGCCCGGATTTCCCGGATCATCGCCACCGGGTACGGCCGCAAGAGCGTCGCCATCGCCGACAAGGCGGTGACCGAGATCATGTGCCACGCCGCCGGCGCGCGTTTCCTCGACCCTTCCATCCGGTCGCTGATCGACATCGGCGGGCAGGACAGCAAGGCCGTCGTGATGGACGAAAAGGGCCGGGTCGTGAACTTCACGATGAACGACAAATGCGCGGCGGGAACGGGCCGCTTCCTCGAGGTGATGGCGCGCGCGCTGGAGGCGGATCTCGACGCGTTTGGGGCGCTTTAGCTGAAGGCGGAGCGGCCGGCAAAGATCAGCAGCCTCTGCACGGTCTTTGCCGAGTCGGAGGTGATCTCGCTGATCGCGAAGGGGGAGACGCGGGAGAACATCATCGCGGGGATCCACGAGGCGATTGCCTCCCGTGTCTCGGCGATGGCGAACCGGATCGGTCTGATCGCCCCTGTCCTGATGACGGGGGGGGTGGCCCGGAACATCGGCGTCGTCCGGGCGCTGGAAGCGGTGATCGGGATGCCGGTCGTCGTATCGCCCCAGGCCCAGGTCGCAGGTGCGATCGGCGCGGCCGTACTTGCGGAAAAAGAGGTGAAACATGCATGAGGATCTGAAAGGAAAAACGGCGCTGGTCACCGGGGCAGGGAAGAAGACCGGCATCGGGTACGCGATCGCGGAGCGGCTGGCCGCCTGCGGCTGCGACATCGTGATCGCGGATCTCGGCCGGCCGCCGGCGGCTGCGAGCCTCGTCCGGACCGGGACCCTGGAAGAGATGGAGGCGATCGCCTCCGAACTCCGGAAGCGGTACGCCGTGAAGGCGTCCGCCGTCGGGGTCGATGTGACCGATACCGCCTCCGTCCAACAGATGCAGGAAACCGTCCGGGGGCGGTGCGGACATCTCCACATCCTCGTGAACAACGCCGGCGCCTCCTTCGGCGTCCCCGCGGACATCCTCACCTATGAAGAGGCCGCCTGGATCCGGACCGTGGACGTGAATCTCTTTTCGGTCTTCCGCATCAGCCGCGCACTGCTGCCGCTGATGCTGGGCGAACCCGGCGCCATCATCAACACGGCCTCCCGGGCGGGGAAGGTTCCGCCGCTCTTCAACAGCGCCTACGCCGCGGCGAAGGCCGGGGTGATCATGCTGACAAAAACGATGGCGAAGGAACTCGCCTCCCGCTCCATCCGGGTGAATGCGATTTGCCCCGGACAGATCCGAACCGACCTGGAGCAGTGGCGCTTCGGTCTGGAGGCCTCCTTTTTGGGGGGCACGGTCGAGGAAAGGGAACAGGAGATGTGCAAAACGATCCCGCAGGGCCGGATCGGCCTCCCTGAGGACGCGGCGATGCTCGTCGCCTTTCTCGCGTCGGAGGAGGCCCGCTACATCACGGGCCAGGCGATCAACGTCGACGGCGGCCAGTGCATGGAGTTGTGATGGAGGATAACATGAAGCAGATGATCGGCGGCAGACTGGCGGCGGAGGCGCTCATCGACAGGGGCGTCGAGTATCTCTTTACCCTGAGCGGCGGGCATATCACGCCGATCTATCAGTTCCTGGAAGGATCGCCGGTCACGCTTTTCGACACCCGGCATGAGCAGGCCGCCGTCTTCATGGCCGAGGCGTGGGCGCGGATGACCCGGAAACCCGCCGTCGCGCTGGTCACCGCCGGTCCCGGCTTCACGAACGCCCTCTCGGGGATCGCCAATGCGCGGCTCTCCAACGCCCCGGTGATCCTGATTTCGGGCTGCGTTGGGCTGGAAAGCGTGGAGAAACTCGATCTCCAGGACATGAAACAGCTTCCCGTCATCGAGCCGATGGTGAAGAAGGCCTGGGTCTGCCACCTGGCGGAGCGGATCCCCGAGTTCATCGACCTCGCCTTCCGGACCGCCGCGGCCGGGCGGCCTGGGCCGGTCTACCTGGAGCTCCCCTGCGATGTGCTGAACGCGGCCGTCGATCCGGCGAAGGTAAAACAGCTACGGAGCCGCGTGGATTCCCGGCCGGCAGACCTCGAAGGCGCAAAAGAGATTCTGGCGATGATCGGGGCGGCAAACGCCCCGGTGATCATCGCCGGCAGCGGCGTCTGGTACGCCGACGCGGGAGAGCCCCTCCGCGTGTTCGCGGAACGGACCGGCATTCCGGTTTTCACCGGAAATTCCGGCCGGGGGACGCTCTCCGACACCCATCCGCTCTGTTTCGCGTCGTCGCTCGCCATCCGTCCCGGCGCGGCCTTCTTCGCGCTCGCGAGCGCCGACCTGGTCCTCTTCCTCGGGAGCCGCCTCAGTCTTTTCTACATCTTTGGCGACATCTTCCGGAAGGAGGCGAAACTGATCCAGGCGGACATCGAGGCGGAGGAGATTGGCCGGAACCG
>CAYSSF010000398.1:0-2910 GCA_964433455.1 uncultured Syntrophaceae bacterium | reverse complement strand
GAAACCGGAAAGCCCTTGTTTTTCCTTGGTGCCGGAGGTCGGAATCGAACCGACACTTCCGCGAGGATCGGGGGATTTTGAGTCACATTAACGTATGAGGCGATTTCCCATCAAAAATTAATCCCTTATATATCAATGGATTCCGACACCCCTTTTGGTTTTTGTTTGTTTACCTTGGTTCTTTTTCGGTTAGGACGGTTACAATTTAGTTACAGTCATCATCCTAAAAAACCGTATTGCCTGTTTATAATCCCGACCATCATTTTGTAGCGAATACTATACCGATGCAGGCAAAAAAACAAGTTTCATGTGGCCTACCGTTTTTTCACTGAAACCATTCCCCCCCTACCCTTCTGAAAAGAAAATCTTGTTCATCCGGTTCATGCGTACTTTTGAGTTGATAATTTGTTGAATTGAGCCTCGACTGACGTCTCCTACCAAAGCGTGAGGTTGAGATTTCTTTAGAACCACATTGATTTCGGATTGAAAAAGTTTAACGATGGAGCTGAGACGCACACAAGACGCGAGAGTGGTTTTGGGCTGCTCCACGAACTCCAGCGCTCGGTTAGGCTTTAATATATTCCATACTATATGAAATAAATTGTTTTATAACTTCTGAAATTAGTTGATTGCTGCCGTCTTTTACAGCTTTTTTTATTTGGCTAGAAAATGGTTCTTTTAAAGATTTGGGGACAGCTTGCAAAAGACCCAAACCCTTAGTTGTTAGGACTACGCCGATGAAACCACCATAAACTGAGTTCGAAAAAATTATAAAGTTTTCTCTTTTAAGAAAGCGTATAGTTGAAAAGAATATTTTGCTTTTTTCCTCAGTATCAAACTCACTAAAATCTGAACATTTAATATCTATTTCAATAGGAAAGCTCTGATATAAAGTGTCTAGTATTAAAGCGACACACTTGTTGAATGAAACTTTATTTTCAGACATATATTATCCCATCTCCTTAAGCCTAACACTCGGCATCACCTGGAGCCCGCTTTCCGGGCGATCAGGTGCATGGTTAGGCGGACTTCTTAGAATCAGTCAGACGTTCATACTTCCATTGCCCATCCGTTATATGATGTACTTCTCCGCAACGATTGCACCTGAATTTCGTTCCGATATCTACATGCCGAATTTCAAGAAAATTGATCTTTTCACATTTGAGGCATTTGAAAGATGTCATCGCTAATTTAAACTGCCACCCACCGTCGGCGTCCTCGGAAGCGTTGTATTCTACACCACATTGCTGGTTAATGCACGCAGCCCGTCGTGTTTTACGAAGAACATCGGCATTTACCAGCAATAGCTGTTCACACGCCTGACACTTGAATTGGATCCTGGTCGCCAATGTAGCCCCAACGATGTCAGAGTTGACAACGGGTTCAAGCTCTGAAAGTATTCTTTCAATCTCCTTGCGGATAGCGGATAGCTCCTCTATAGTTTCCACTTTCTCTCTGTTGCCCATTTTAACATGCAGGTAGCTTCCAAGTTTGTTGTAGTTTTTGTTAAGCCAGCTCAGCTTAGCGGCGTTGTGTTGTCCAAGACAGGCCCAATTGCCTGTCGGTTTGCCAGGCTCCGACTCGGGTGAGACATATAGAGTAAAATCCTCATCGGCATCTGGCTCGAATTGGAGCAGCATCTTCAGGGCGTGATTTGGTTGCCATTTCTCAAACACGGTTGCAGGAACATAGCGTGAATACGTGTCTAGTTTCTCATAAGTAATGGCTTCGATACAAAATCGGAGCTCAAGACAAGCGTACCGGAGGGAATCGTCACCCGCAGTCGACAGCAGATTACGCGCACGCTCTAAGCAACTCCCTTTATCGTAATTGGCCATGTCTTATTTCTCAGCATATCTATGTTCTTGAGCATTATGGAAGGAAATCTACACTTTCCTATATGTTAAGTCAATTACTGACTACAGTCAACTATGCATCAACCGGATGACCCGAAAATCCATCACAACCGAAAATTCTCTGCCTATAGCTCCTATAGCCCCTATAGCTCCTGTGTTCTTTGACTTTCTCCGACGTGAGCTTCTACCCTGCACTCAAAAAAGGAGGCTCATATGGAAAAGTCAGGAACCGACACGGGAAGCGTGACAGGCAACCGGGCAGCCAGCCAGGCAAAATGGACGTTCATGGTTTACATGGCCGGGGACAACAACCTCGACGGCGCGGCCCTCCGGGACATCGCCGAGATGGCCCGGGCGGGCTCCACGAAGGACGTCAACATCCTGGTCCAACTCGACCGGATCGAGGACAATCTCACCCGTCGCTTCCGGATCACCCAGGGCGGCGGCTTCAAGAAAGACTGCCTCGAAAGTTTCGGCGATACCAACACCGGCGATCCGCAGATCCTCTATGAGTTCGTCAAATGGGCGGCGGACAACTACCCCGCCGACCGGTACGCCCTCATCCTCTGGAACCACGGCAGCGGCTGGTGGGAGGATGCCAAGAGCAGGGCGGTCGGTCCCGCACAGGACGTCATTTCCCCCCGATCCGCTCCTCATGATGCCGCCCCTCCCGATCAGGTCAGCGCGCCTTCCGCCCGTCTCGAGGGTCCCACCGACCCATCCGCCGCGCAGGAAGTCCGCCGGAAGCGTTACAGGCCGCTCTTCCGGCATCCGCCCCCGCAAGAACACCGCAGCATCTGTTATGACGACACCTCCGGCGGCGACGCCCTGGACAACCGCGAGCTGAGGGTTGTCCTTGCCGGGATCTGTGCGCTCCTCGGCAGGAAGATCGATCTCCTCGGCATGGACGCCTGCCTCATGAACATGGTCGAGGTGGCTTACCAGCTCCGGGAGTCCGTGAACGTTATCGTCGGCTCCGAGATCGAAGAGCCTTTCGACGGGTGGCCCTACGCCGAGATCCTGACCCGCCTGACCGCCAGGCCCCGCCAGGACG
>CAYSSF010000397.1:0-2918 GCA_964433455.1 uncultured Syntrophaceae bacterium | reverse complement strand
CCGTCCACCTCCTCGCCGCCGCGGCCCGGCGTGACGCCGGCGACGACGTTCGTTCCGAGGCGCCGCATGAACTTGGCCCGCATCGACCCTTCCCGGCCGGTAATCCCCTGAACCACCACTTTTGTCGATTTTGTCAGCAAGATAGCCATATTTTCACCACCTTCTCGGTTTATGATATTCCATGCTTCTTACGGTACTCTTCCAGCCCCGGGATGGGGGCTTCGATCGTGATTGCCCTGTTTCCCCTGAACCAGCACTCATATTCGCACGCCAGACACTCCGTCCCGAGGCGCTTGGCATCGCCTTCCACGACCGGGTATACGCCGTCCTTGAGCACGAGCATTCCCCGTGCGTAGGTCTTGCAGGCCGCAATACAGGCCTTCGACTCGCACGTCTTGCACTTGTTCTCATCGACGACGACCTTGATAGTCAATTCCTGAAACTCCATGGGTGGCCTCCTTTTACCCTTTTCTTTCCTTCTTGTATTCGAGAACCATCTCCTTCATCTCCGCAGCAAGCCCGACGGTGTCATACACACGTTCGCCGCCGTAGATCCGGATCCGGGCGTTGAGATCCTTCGTCCCTTCCTTCAGGATTTCCAGGGACTCCTTTTCCTTGTTGCCTGCCAGAAGAAGCAGGACGGGGAACCCGGGGCGTTTGGGCAGTTCTTCCCGCAGGGCCTTGACCACCCCGTGGGCGTGATGCCACTGTTCCTGGTTTGCCGCCATGAAGCCGCCCAGCATATAGCCGTCGATACCCGGCAGAGAAAATACAAGCTTGGCTGCGCGATAGACCTTGGAGGCCGGAGGGTTTCCGCTCGTATCGGCGAAGTCCGGAACAATCAACCCCTGCTTATTGAGACCGTCGACACCGAGCATCGCGCCTCCCCCGCCCATGCCATGATAACCGATCAGCCCGAAGACCTCATCCTTGATCTGGTTGTTCATCTCGGCGAAGTAGCAGGTTCCCCGCAGATCATTCTCCTCCACCCACCAGGCGATCATGTCGAGCTCGGTCGGCGCCGTTCCCGACTCACGGGCCACCTTGATCCCCAACTCCGGATGGCGAATCACGGAAGCGTCATCGATGGAGATCCGGCAGTCGCCGGCCAGCACCTTTCCGTCTTTCGTGACGACCATGGGGTTGATTTCAATGAGTCTGGCGCCATAATTCTTGAAGGTTTCATAAAGACCAACCATCAACCGGGCCACCTGCGTAATGTGCTTGCTCGGCACCTTGACCTTGTTGGCCATATTCAGGGCGTCATAGATTCTGAATCCCCGGATGACATCGACATTCATCATCGCAATCTTGTCGGCGGGAACCGATTCAATGTCCATGCCGCCTTCGGTGGAAAACATGAAGACGGGGCAACGGGCATCGGCCTGCGCGTTGACGACGATCCCGGCGTAGTATTCCCTGTCGATGGCCAGCTTCTCCTCAACGAGTACCTTCTCCACCAGATAGCCCTTGATCGTGGCCCCCAGGAGCACCGCCGCCTGCTTCTCGGCTTCGGCCGGTGTATCGGCGAACTTCACACCACCCGCCTTTCCGCGGCCGCCGGTCCAGATCTGCACCTTGATGACCACGGGCTTCCCGATCTTTTCAGCGATCTTTCCGGCTTCCTCGGGGGTCTTAGCTACATCTCCCTGGGGAATCGGCATTTTGGCAATTTTAAACAACGCTTTTCCTTCATGCTCCTGTAATCGAGCCATACCTACCTCCTAAGACGTTCTATTGTTCCATTATCTGATCCGATTGATCGGATTGTTTCCCGGTTCTCCCGACCCTTCTGAAGCGAATGCGATCCTGCAAATCATTTGTTCCAGTAAAAATCGACTCTACAGATGGATAAACATTCCCTAAATTCGTAACAGACGGATCGGTGAATGTCAATATATAAAGCCTCTTGTCCGAATTCATCGCGTAGAATCGGGGCAGACAGCGAACGCAAGACAATGGATGAATACTGAGCAAGATGAGTGCCAACAGGGACAAACGCCCGCCGGAAAATTCAATAAACCGGCATATCTGTTTTATTTATTTATATTGAATACTTGCAATACATACGTGCCGTACGGCTTGCCGCGAAAGACGGTACAAGGCAAGCCAAAAGGACGGCGCCGGAAGCAAGGAGTGCGACTATCGCACTCGATTGCCCGGCCGGTTCGGAAAATTTAACGGGACGGGACCGGAGAAGTCGGTGTTCCGATAAAGCACGGTCCGTGCGTGTACAGCACAATTCGAGGATCCCCTTTCCTGAGGTCCCTGGGCGACCGCCTTCTCTATCTTCTATGAGAGTCCCCTATGGGAGGTGCTTCTTCGTAAACGCCGTGTTGATCAGGACCCGCCGTGTAGAGGAGAAGATGAAAAAAGATCATAAGAATATGTCATTGGAGGAGATGGCCGAGGGAAGCGCTCAAAGAAGGCCTTATGGCTCGTGTCGTGGAGGAGCACCGGAAATCGGGAGAACCGCTCGCCGTCTGGCGGGATGGAAAGGTGGTCCGAGTGCCTGCCGATCAGCTTCAGGGGTATGAGGAGGCGCCAGGTGGCGAATCTGCCCCGGCAAAGAGATGAGGTGTGAGCTGTCCGCGGATCAAGCTTGGCAGGTACGCCGTGACGGTGATCTGCGGCCCCCCGATCATGATCCGGTTCACGCCGCCCGTGGTAACATCTTTTATGAGTCAACGTTGCCTAAAATCTCTCCCCCTTCGGTAACATTTTTTAATGAGATGAGGCAACTGGCAGGAAGCTTCAATAAAAAGGCCGCATAAAGATTTTTCAAGAGCGCAAAACTGCTGGAATCGCTGTCCCGACCTATAAATCTTTGGGTATTGAAATCTACAGTCCCTCCTCCAGCCGATCCGCCAGCGCCGCGGCGCCGGGGTCGATCAGGTCCGCCTCCGGATGGCGAAGAC
>CAYSSF010000396.1:0-2961 GCA_964433455.1 uncultured Syntrophaceae bacterium | reverse complement strand
GGTTTGTCTGGGTGGACAGTTACGCCCGCTGGCGGATCAAAGACCCCCTGCTGTTCTTCCAGCGCGTGCGGGACGAACGGGGGGCCAAAACCCGGCTGGATGACATCCTGGACGGGTTGACCCGCAACGCCATTGCCAACCATGATTTGGTGGAAATCATCCGATCAACGAATCGCAAGCTGGAAACCGACGGGGAAATGGAGGAAACTCATGACTCTGAAACCAACCTCAAGATTCAACTCGGCAGGGAGAAAATCACCCGGATGATCATCGAGGCCGCCGCCCCCCGGTTGGAGGTACTCGGGATTGAATTGCTGGACATCCGATTTAAACGGATCAACTATGTTGAAGAGGTGCAGAAGAAGATCTATGAGAGGATGATCTCCGAGCGCAAACGAATCGCCGATAAATTCCGCTCGGAAGGCCAGGGAGAAGCGGCCAAAATCCTGGGAGACAAAGGACGGGATTTGAAAAAGATCGAATCGGATGCCTACCGGCTCGCGCAGGAAATCAAGGGAAAAGCGGATGCCGAGGCAACGACCATCTATGCCCAGGCCTATAATCAAAGTGCGGAATCCAGGTCTTTTTACCAGTTCCTGAAAACCATGGACACCCTTAAAACCACGTTGTCAGAGAAAGACTGGCTGGTGTTATCGACGAAGGGCGACTTCTTTAAATTTCTGCAAAACCCCACGGGGCGTTAATCATTTAGAGGTCCGGGAGCAAACGCTCCCGGACCTCTTCCGCAATTCTTACCGCACTTTATATTCGATATTTAGAACACATTGAACCCTACGAGCAGGGCAAAGAGGGTCAGGACGAGACCGCTATAGAGGAGCGTCACCGTGGTATAACCCATGATGTCCCGGGCCGACAGGCCGGCGAGCCCGAGGAGGGGCAGCGCCCAGAAGGGCTGAATCATGTTGGTCCACTGGTCCCCCCAGGCCACCATCATCGCCGACCGGACCGGGTCTATTCCCATCATCTTGGCCGCCTCCATGGTGATCGGCCCCTGGGCCGCCCACTGCCCGCCGCCGGACGGGATGAACACATTAATGATCCCGGCGGCCCAGAACTGGAACATGTAGAAGGTCTCCGGTGCAGAGAGGGCGACGAACCAGCCGGCGATGACCTTGGCCAGGCCCGTCCCGACCATGATCCCCTGGATACCGCCATACAGGGGGAACTGCAGGGCGATGCCGCCGGCCCCCTTGATGGCCGTGTTCATCGCCTTGATGTAGTTGACCGGTTTGCCGTGGAGAATCACCCCGGCGATGAAGAAGATGAAGATGACGATGTTGAGGTTCAGATCGAACCCCTTCGTGGAGAAGTGGTAGTACAGGTAAATAAGGCCCATCAGGCCGAAGATCATGTTGATCGCGTAGCTGTGGTCGATCCGGTCCGCCAGGGTGGGGTTTTGCGGCATTTCCACGTGCGGACAGTCGCCGCACAGCTCCGTGAGTTTGTCTTCCGGGATCGTCTTGATCTCGTCCTCCTTGGGGTGGATCAGGGCCATGAGGATCGGGATCGTGACGATGAGCAGGATGGCCGGGATCAGGTTGAAAGGCTGGAAGATGCTCTGGGAGACGGGCACGACCACCCCGGTCATCTTCTCAATAAAGTTTTGGGCGTGCTTCGCCGTGGCGATGACCAGGGGGATGGAACCCGAAAGCCCCATGTGCCAGACCACGAACCCGCTGTAGGCGGCTGCGATCAGGTAAGGGAAGTCGGCCTTCCGGTTCCTTTTCGCGACTTGCAGGGCCAGCAACCCGCCTACGACTAGGCCGAATCCCCAGTTGATGAAGGAGCAGATCCCTGCGACGAAGGCGACGATCATCCCTCCCTTGACCGGGGTGTTTCCGATTCCGGCAATCCAAACCAAAATGCGGTTGACGGCCGGGGTCAGCGCCAGGCAGTGGCCCGTGACCAGGATCAGGATCATCTGGAAGGCAAAGGCGATGATGCCGTAGATGCCGTCTCCCCAGGTCGTGATCACCTTCGTGAAACCGACGGATGTGAAGATCAGGGCCAGAATGGCGGAAAGGAACGTGAGCAGGATTGCGAAGAGATAAGCGTCGGGAAGGTAGTGTTTCATCAGATACGTGAAAAATGAAGCCAAGCGTTTCAACATCGTGATGTCCTCCTTATTCTTGAGTAGTATCCTCCTTTAATCGACTGCATTCGGTCTTACAGACGTCCCGCAGCCCCTCCGCGTTTGATTCTCCTCCCCTTTTTCGCTTCAGGGGTGGACGAACTCTCGTCTGCCGGTTACAAGAGAAGAACCCTTTTTGAACGACGAGAGGGATAACCCCATAGCACCCGCTCGCCCCTCGGAACCCCTCTATTGGTTGTCATGAAGACGCCATTCGCATGATGCCTTACTGCCGGGAACGGAAAAAGCGCGCAACAAGAATGAATTGAACGGCAACGCAGTTTCCCGGTCAAGGTGCATTTCGGAACGGCGACATACCTCTAATGGGCGGTCCAGCCGCCGATCATCATATGGGTATTATCTTTATAAGCTCGTCTACGACGTTATGGCACGCGATTGATAATGGATGAGAACTTCTCTTTTTCGTGGCGGAGTATATGAAGAAGGATCTTGTGTGTCAAGAGGAATAATATGGTCCGGAATGGCTTGAATAACAGGCATGAATAATATGCCTTGACATTGTAGAGAATGGGAGTACGCTTCAGTTAACATAATGATGGACTTAGAAAAATCGAATAATTGTCCTTCCCATATAGGGAAGTGAAAAAAATCTCCCGGCCCTGTCTCTTATGATGTGACAGGGCTTTTGTTTTTTTAAGCCAAGCCATCAAGGGCGTTTCATTCTTGTGAAAGCTGCAAAGGAGGTTAAAATGAATATACATTTGGTTGAACCGTTGAACCATTTCGTAAAGCTGAAAGACAATGTGTGGGAAAGCGGTTCTTGGGGACTGGAGGACAGTCAAGCGAAG
>CAYSSF010000395.1:0-2978 GCA_964433455.1 uncultured Syntrophaceae bacterium | reverse complement strand
CTGGAGGATCTCGTTGTAGAGTCTTTCCGTCAGCGGCCCCGTCTTCCCGTCGCCGATGGGGTGCTCCTTTCCATGGTAGTAGATCTGGCCGACCGGCGAGACGATGGCCGCCGTTCCCGAGGCGAAGGCCTCCTTGAGCGCGCCGCTGCCGATCGCCGCCATGACTTCCTCCATCGAGAGGCGTCTTTCCGAAACCGTCACCCCCCAACTCTTCGCGAGCTGGATCACCGAGTCGCGGGTGACGCCGGGGAGGATGGTCCCCGACAGCGGGGCGGTGATCAGTTCGTCGCCGATCATGAAGAACATGTTGCTGGTCCCCACCTCCTCGACGTATTTCCGTTCGATCGCGTCGAGCCACAGAACCTGCGTGTAACCCATGCCTTTCGCAATTTCGCTGGCGTAGAGGCTCGCCGCGTAGTTGCCTCCGGCCTTGCAGTAGCCGGTTCCGCCGGGGACGGAGCGGCAGTACTCTTCGGTGACATAGATTTTGGTAGGACTGAACCCCTCCGGGTAGTAGGCGCCCACCGGTCCCGTGATGATGAAGAAGAGGTACTCGTGCGCCGGGTGAACGCCGAGGGCCGGTTCCGTGGCGATCATCGTCGGGCGGATGTAGAGGGAGGTCCCGCTGCCGTGCGGGATCCAATCCTGTTCGAGCAGGATCAGCTTTTTCAGCGCCTCCAGGAAAAGCCCTTCGTCGATCACGGGCATGCAGAGCCTCTCGGCCGAGACATTCATCCGCCGGATATTCTCCAGCGGCCTGAACAGAAAGAGGGCGCCGCCCTTCCCGCGGTAGGCCTTCATCCCCTCGAAGATCTCCTGGGCGTAATGGAGGCACATGGCCGTCGGATCGAGTTGGAGCGGCCGGTAGGGTTCAATCAGGGGGTCATGCCAGCCGCGATCGCTGTGCCAGGGCATCGTGAAAAAATGGTCGGTGAAGATCTTTCCGAACCCCAGCGTCGATTCATCGGTGGGTTTCGCCTTCCGCTTTTCAGGGGGGGCCTGAATCATCTTGATTTCCATGGATCGTCTCCTTAACGCGAACACTATCGGATCGTGAATGTTTTTTGGATCTTTACCACTAAATGAACCGGCGATCAAGGCTTCTGTACTGGATCGCCTCGGCGACATGGGAATATCGGATGGGACCGTCGCCATCGGAAAGCGGCAGGAGTCAATCTGCAATCAAGCACATGTCAAGAGTCTTTGATCTCCTGAGATATGTTCCTTTTGAGCGTCCTGAAGATATTTTGAAAAGGCTTCCTGTTTGTATCGTACCGCTTCGTGTGTTATATGAATAAGAAACTTCAAGATAGCTATTGCTGAATGATCAAAATAGAATGGGCGCCGGTATGACAGATCCTGAAATCAATCTCCTCAAGACCCTTGCCGCCAAATATCTTTGGTGGATGATGCCGGCAGAGGCGCTGAAGCGACCGGAACGGATTGTGGTTCAGGTGATGAACATTGGCGATTTTGCAGACGTCACTGCGGTATTGAATGCCATCGGAGAAGATCAGGCCCGTGAATTCCTCACTCACGCCGAAGCGGGGCAGTTTTCCTCCCGTTCGTGGCACTACTGGCATTATCGGCTGGGGCTTGCCGAACCAGGTTGCGTACCGCCATTGCCGATTCGGAGAATATGCTGATGAATTCATTTGTACCCCAAATGGCGATGCTTCCCCCTTCCCAACAAACGATCTGGTCTTCATTGGCTCCTGTTCGCACGGCGGGATTCGTGCTTTACGGGGGCACTGCGGTTGCGCTACGCCTTGGTCACCGTCAATCCATCGATTTTGATTTTTTCTCCGACGATCCCCTTGATAAATCGGAGCTTTACAAATGCCTACCTATACTTGCGGCAGCCACGGTCATCCGGGATACGCCCGATTCCTTAGGTGTTCTTGTGCCGGTAGACGTTTCGGCTGCGATGGAGTATGTCAAGCTTTCTTTTTTCGGAAACATTGACAATGGCCGGGTCGGCGAACCGGAGGTGACGGCGGACGGGGTCATGGTCGTGGCTTCCTTGGCTGACATGATGGCGCACAAGCTGAAAGTCATTCTGCAACGGATTGAGGCAAAGGATTATCGCGACATTGCCGCCATGCTCAAACATGGAATGCTGCTCGATGAAGGCGTGGCTGGCGCCTGTGCGCTCTTTGGCAAGACGTTTCAGCCGAGTGAGAGCCTCAAGGCTCTGGTTTATTTTGAGGGGGGCGACCTTGACGCCCTTTCCAGCGATGATCGAGCGTTTCTTGTGTCTGCTGTGAAAGCAGTCAAGAAAATACCGCCCTGTGGAGTTCGTTCAAAATTCCTTGTGGATTCCGAAGCTAAATGAGCCGGCGATCAAGGCTTCTGTACTGGATCGCTTTGGCGACATGGGAGGAATGGAGCGCCGGCGCCCCTTCCAGATCGGCGATGGTCCGGGCGACCTTCAGGGTCCGGGTATGGGCGCGGGCGGAGAAAACGAGCCGGTCGATCGCCATTTCGATGAGTTGCCGCGACTCCTCGTCGATCGGGCAGGCGACGCGGAGCTGGCGGTCGGTCATGCGGGCGTTGAAGGGGGTCACGTCGCCGGCGAAACGCGTTTTCTGGATGTCGCGTCCTTTTCGATCCTGGCCTTGATGACGGCGGAGGATTCTCCGGTTTCCCGCGCCGTCAGATCGCGGTAGCGGACGGAAGGAACCTCGACATGGATGTCGATCCGGTCCATGAGCGGGCCGGAGATCCGGCCCTGGTACTGGCGGATCTGCTGAGGGGTGCAGCGGCAGGGGCGGCGACCGTCGCCGAAGTAGCCGTACGGGCATTCCTGTGGTCATCTTTACACAGTATTCCCTGTGTCTTACTATCCCTCGCCTCCTGGTTGAACAAGCCGGGTATCCAATCACCGTCCAGATTCTTCTCACCAAACAAAAGGCGAGGTATTTTCAGCGATGTCCGGTTAAGGATTTGCATGTAATTGATCCAGGTTTGGCGGCTGA
>CAYSSF010000394.1:0-3010 GCA_964433455.1 uncultured Syntrophaceae bacterium | reverse complement strand
CAGAGTCAGGCGTATTTGTCAATCGTTTATTTGACTATGTTTCGTTGTAGGGATAATATCTGTTCACAATTTCGGAAACGTCAGAAAGCCAACTGATACGTTGCTTTTCACTGCTTGTGACAACGATATTGAACATCCTTCTATGAAATTCATGGACCCCATAAAGATCGAAAACACAATTTTTCCAAATTGTTTCAAGAGGATCTTTAAATACATTTATTTCGCGATTGGACTCGGTATTTGACGTATTAAATACCAATGCTGAAACTGTCTTTATCCGGATGGGCTATTATCAATGATATTTTCATCTGTTTCTTTTCCATTTTTTTAGCAGAATCGCGGCGATGGGCCGCCAACAGGCGGCCCATCGCCGGCGTCAGCCAGAGGCGGGGCGCTTTTTCCCGCCGATTGGCTGCACGCACTTGTTGGGGCTGTTCTTTTTGCTGTCTTCACCATAACCTTTCCTTTTTGTGCCTCTCCTTTGCTCTCGGCAGCCTTTCCAAGCACACGGCATCACTTCTTTCGTTTCTTTCTCGCGCCCCGTAACGGTATGGTCTTATGGCTTTTGTCTATTCGTGAGCGGAAGATACGATAGTGCTGCTTGATACGTTGAATGTAATCAACATCTTTGAGAAGGACTTCTTGAAAGAGCCTGAGAAGCGGCGGCGCCAGGGCAGACTGCGGGCTGCCGAGGTTTAACACGGGGCCCTGCAAGTCGAGAATAGTCCGGGGATCGTCTGAACCAAGCCACCTTTGATAATATGCTTGGTTTTCCCAACCATAGGCAATATATGCTGCCACGTTCTTTGTCATCTCCGAAAGCACGGCAAGGAAGACACGCCGGCAGTCGCACCCGGGTTCGTTGCAGAACATCTCGAGAAATCCATAGTTCCCTGAAGGAAGGCCCCAGTCCGAGTCATGAAGTATGGTCACACTTCGTGTCTCGGATTCCGCTATGTCAGGGAAATAGTAATGAAACATCGCGTATGGCATTCAATCTCCTTTGCCTCGACGGAGTGCTCACCCGGGTCGGGCCGGTTTTTGGCCCGAATCGGGTGCAGCAAAGTGTTGGCATTGTTCATTTCTCATTTATCATTTCCATGATTTTCCTCGTCGCTTCGTCCAAATGCATGTCGTACAGTTCCAACGCTACGTCATCGGAAATGGAGATAGAAAATTCTTCCTCAATGTCGTCGAAGGGTGGTGTGCCTTCGATAATATCGGGGGGATCACTCGTTGACCACATGCAGCACATTTGTTTTGAATCGCCATTCTCTGGATGGTTGCGGCGGTGCTTTTGGTATATCCGATGCACCATCTCATACACGGATTGATATTTGTCTTCCATCGTTTCTCTCTCATGCCAACGCCCCGGATGAGGAGCGCGCCTTGGCGTGCCTGCTCAATCCGGTTGATGGGCCAAGTGGCCGCACTCCACCTTGCTGATTTAAGGCGCGCGCTCCTCATCCGGGCCGATGGGCCGCCAACAGGCGGCCCATCGGCCCGGTCAGCCAGAGGCGGAGCGGTTCTTCCCGCCGATTGGCTGCACCCGGTTGTTATCCTGTTTTAATGGCAACTCTCCCTCTACGTATTGATGAATCATGCCGGAAATGAGGGTCTGGTAGGGAACACCCATCTCCAGCGCTTTCTTCTGAATGCCCCGGTAGTCATGGTCATAAAGACGTATAGTTATCCGTTTGCTCTTAACCAATGTCTTCTTTGCTGTAGCCTTAATAGCTTCAATTTCCTTCTTTGACGGGGTGGCGAGCTTCATCTTGCCTTGTTCATAGGCATCGAGAATGTCTTTTTCTTCCTTATCGTATTTCATGGGTTTAACCCTCCATCTCTTTCTTGTAAGCTTTCGTTGCCTTGCGACTGGGGATGATGGTCTTCAGAAAGATGTAGTCTTTCTC
This sequence comes from uncultured Syntrophaceae bacterium, assembly GCA_964433455.1. Lineage (GTDB taxonomy): Bacteria > Desulfobacterota > Syntrophia > Syntrophales > UBA5619 > UBA5619. The sequence goes on along the minus strand of CAYSSF010000394.1, from coordinate 1,097 downwards.
GACAACATGGGGGACCAGATGGACGTATCCCTCCACAACGACGAAATATATCTTCTGTCCGGGATAGTTCGCCTGGTCTGGATGATCCGCAATCTTCCACACGTCTCCTCGTGCCAAATGGAAAAGAATCTTCTCGAAAGAGATACCTCTTTCAGCCTTCAGCCACTCATTTTTCTTCGGGTCCCATTCGTATTGCATCTTCTAAAGCGTCCATCATTTGTATGTACAAGGCAAGGTGTCATCCATTGGGTTTTTGGGGATAACGGCGAGTTGAGCGGTTCGCCATCGGGCTGGCGAGTTTACTCGCCAAGTCCGATGGCGAAGGGCTCGAACAATTAATATACCAAGTTGGTTTTTCCCGATATTTTGTGCATGCTACAATATTTCACGAAAAATAAAAAGAGGATATTGCGTCTAAAAATCAACCCTATAGAAAATTACCCCATTTGGTATTTCGCGGTAATACGGACCAAAAAACAAGTTGGTAAAATGTGGAAAAAATGGCAACAGTAAAAAAATGAATGCCGTTTGAAAGCGAGCATTCCCCTTGGAAATCACGGTGCACTTCCTTTCAGGAAGTTAATAATACCCCCGGCCATCAGAAAAATCCCTCCGGAAATTGCATGTTTCCACCCGGAATCGACGGACCCCGTACTATTTCTTCCGATAAACGTTCAGCCCGACCTTAGCCTCTTCGCGCCCGTCAACGGTGACATTTCCTTCTGTCGATGCAATAATAATGGTCTTCCCTGACGATGACGGGCCGAAGTCTTTCGTCAGGTCAACTTTAATGGTCAGGATATTGCCTTCAACTTTCATCTCTACATTCTTCATGGTTATTCTCTCCTATAATTAATGGGTGAGGACGTCATCGGCATGACGGATAACATCCGCAATCCAGGCGTTCAAACTCTTTCCCGACGCTCTGGCCAAAGTTGCCGCCTTGTCGTACAAATCCTGCGAAAGTCGAAGGTTTAATCTACCGGATGTTTTCCTGTAGGGGGAAACCCCTCCTTCGGCGCACATATCCAGAAAGACCTTCAAGGAAGTTTCCCCTTCGCGGCGCAATCCATCGATATCGGTTGAGTAAAAATCGG
>CAYSSF010000393.1:0-3012 GCA_964433455.1 uncultured Syntrophaceae bacterium | reverse complement strand
GCGCCTCCTGCGCGTCCTTGAGCGGGATGAACACCATCGGGTCGCCGCCGGAGGAGACCATGCGTCGGGTCAGCCCGACCACCGCGTAATGGTTGCGGCGGATCTGGATGCGCTCGCCGAGTTTGAATCCCGTGGCGATATCGGCCATGGCCTCATAGTGGCCGCGCGTGATTTGCCGACCGGCGATGAGATAGCCGGGTTGCCCGGGTTCACCGGGGCCGCCGGGCACGACGCCGACCACCATGGCGCGTACGTCGCGCTCGCCCTGTCGCACCTGCATGGTCAGATAGGTGACGTTGGCCGCCCGGTCCACGCCGGGCATTCCGAGAATGGTGCGATAGACGTCATCGTACAGGCTGGACGGCTCGGCATAGGGGCCGAGGGTGTCTTGCTGCACGACCCACAAGTCGGCGCCGCTGTTATCGAGCAGCACTTTGGCGTCGTCCACCATGCCGCGGTATACGCCGGCCATTGTCAGCGTCACGCCGATCAACAGCCCCAGTCCCACGCCGGTAAAAACAAACTTCCCCCAGGCGTGCAGGATGTCGCGCCCCGCAAGACTGATCATGGCGATACCCCTTCCAGGCGCTCGACGACCTTGACGCGGCTGCGGGGACCCAGCGCGCGCTGGCTGTAGACGACCACGCGCTCGTCCGCCTTGAGCCCGTCGAGGATCTGCACCCGCCCGTCGAGGTCGGTCGCGCCCACCTTGATCGGCGCGAAGCGCAGTTTGTCCTCTTCGATCAGCCAGACGCCAAGACGGCCATCGACCCGCTGCACGCTGGCATTGGGCGCCACCGGCGTGGCCGGCAACGCGGACATCGCTACCGTGACCTCGGCCAGTTCACCGACGGGAGGCAGCCTTTTCGGCAATGCATTGAAAGTCACCTTGGCCAGGGTTTCCTCGGTGACCGCATCGGCCATCGGCTCCAGGCGCAACACGTGTCCCGCAAATCCGCTACCCGCTTGCGAGCGCAGCACGATCTGAACCGGCAATCCGGCGCGCAGACCCGATGCGCGCAGTTGATCGAAGCGCACATTGATCCACAAACTCGCCGGATCGATCACCTCCACCACCGACTGCCCGGCGACCACGGTGGTGCCGGGATCGGCATTGCGCGCAGCCACCAGGCCGCGGACCGGCGCGATCAAGCGCAGATTGGCACGCTGTTGGATCAGACCCTCGCGGTCGGAGCGGATGCGCTCCAACTCTTGCCGGGCGGCGTCAAGATTGGCGCGGGCGGCGGCGAGCCCGGCCTCGGTCACCTGGCGCTCTTGACGTTTGCCCTCCACCGTCTCTTCGCTCACGGAACGCGCCTGCAGCAATTGTTCATAGCGGTTTGCCTGATTTTCGGCATAGCTCTTGCGCGCCGACGCTTCCCGGACCTGGGCTTCGGCTGCGAGCACACCAGACTCGGCGCGCCTGAAGGCAGCCTCCTGCGCGGCGATGCGGTCATCGAGGTCCACAGGATCCATTTCACCCAGCAACTGCCCCGCCTGGACCCTGTCACCCACCTGCACGTCCACCCGTTTGATCCGGCCGGCAACCGTTGGGCCGATCCGGTAGGTATAGCGCGCCTCGACCGTGCCGATGCCGAACAGGGCCGGTGTGATGGAACGGCTTTCGACCGTGGTCACGGTCACGGGGACGGGCGCCAACGGTCCGGCCCGCAGCGCCACATAAATCAACAGGGCCAGCAGCGGTACGATCACCGCCAACAGCGCAAATGTTCGGCGATTCATGGATGGGAATTTCATTGCACCCTCCTGATGCCACGACGTTAGATCGCGAAGGCCCCCGGAACGTCACTTATCCGCACGGTGTTTCCGGAATAATGCACCCTGGATTAGGCATTCACCCGCCGGAAGCCCGATTTATTTCAAGAGGCCGGGAAACGATCTACCATGAAAAACGCGAATATGCATTCAGATTTTATGGGTGCGCGGCGGGGTGTCCTGCAGCGGCGCCTTGTTTTGGAAAGCGTCGGAGAAAAGCGCCGCCGAGGCCCCGCCGGTCGCCACGGAGGACGACGAAATCCCGTTCTGAGAAAAAATCGGAAGACGGTGAGACAGTTTATTCAGCGGCAGCAGTAACCAAACCCAGCTCATTTCGCTTTCCCTTCCGTTTCGTGTGCCTGGGTATCGGCTCCCGGACGAGGGGACCCGTCGCCATCCTTCTTTCTGCTCTCGACCGAGCAGCCCTGTCGCATTCAGGTCGATATGCCCAGTCTGGGCAACACCCACCACTGGACGAAAAACCACACCGCGACAACGATCACCAACAGCAACAGATCATTCATTTTTTACCCTCCTTGGGTCTCCTGTTTTTCAGCAGGCGTTCACGGCGCGACCATCCGGTTATCCGTGAAGGTTACGGTTGATGAGCGCCGCAAGTTTGTCCTTTGTCGTGAGGCCGACGATGGTTTCCCGGACTTTTCCCTCCCGGATGAAAAGCAGCGTCGGTATGCCCCGGACCCCATAATTTGCAGCGGTTTTCGGGGATTCATCCACATTCACCTTGATCACATTCACCCGCCCGTCGTACTCGTTACCGATTTCTTCCAGAATGGGTGCGAGGGCCCTGCAGGGCCCGCACCAAGGCGCCCAGAAATCGACCAGCGCCGGCCGGTCCGTCTTCAACACGGCCGACTCGAAGGTACTGTCATCGACGTGCCCAACCCGATCTTTTGTTTCCATTTTTTCCTCCATTCCGATTCGCTGTATTTATTCTTGTCATTCGGCTGTTCGCGTATTGCGATCATCCCGGTTACGGCTGCACCATACCCCCGGATCGGGGATTTGTCATTGATCCAAATCAACGACGGAGATTTTTTCGTGGGGTTGCCAAACCGGCTTTCCTACCCGACGCATCTCCAGGGGATTGTGCCGGCGCAGCCGGCCCAGCAAAAAAACCGAGGCACTGGGGGAGGGCCGATGGCTTGTGTCCATTATCCGCCCCAGGTTTACATTTAAAGCGGACGGGTAAATATGTTATAGAGACCGCATGGAAAA
>CAYSSF010000392.1:0-3029 GCA_964433455.1 uncultured Syntrophaceae bacterium | reverse complement strand
GACCATTCCGTAGCGGGTGCTTACGTTCGACCCTTCGACGATGGGCAGGAGGTCGCGCTGCACCCCCTCCCGCGAGACGTCCGGGCCGTGCGTCCCGTCGTCACCGACGATCTTGTCGATTTCGTCAAGAAAGATGATCCCCGACTGCTCAACCCTTTCGATCGCCGTTTTCGTTACCTTTTCCATGTCTACGAGGCGCTGCGCCTCCTCTTCCACGAGGATCTCCAGCGCCTCGGCTACCTTCACCCGCCGTTTTTTCTTCTTCGGCGGGAAAAGATTCCCCAGCATGTCCTTGACGTTGAGTCCCATATCCTCCATGCCGGCGGAGGAGAAGATTTCGACCATCGGTCCGCTCCGGACCTCGGTCGTCTCGATCTCGATGAAACGGCCGTCCAGTTTACCCTCGTGGAGCAGCCGCCGGAGTTTCTCGCGGGTCGTATCCTGTTCGGCCACGTATTCCGCCTCGACGGTCGTCCCGTTTGGATCGGCGATCATCTCCACCACCTTCTTGTCCGCCGGTTTCGGCGGGAGAAGGATGTCGAGAAGCCGATCTTCGGCCAGTTCGGCGGCCTTCGTCCGGACGCGTTCCTGCTCCTCCGTTTTGATCATCGAGATCGAAAGTTCCACCAGATCGCGGACCATCGATTCGACATCCCGCCCGACATAGCCCACTTCCGTGAACTTCGACGCCTCGACCTTGACAAACGGGGAGTTGTCGAGTTTTGCAAGTCGTCTCGCAATCTCGGTCTTGCCGACGCCGGTGGGCCCGATCATGATGATGTTCTTCGGAGAGATCTCCTCCCCCATCTCCGGCGAGACATTCTGGCGGCGCCAGCGGTTCCGGAGCGCGATCGCCACGGCGCGCTTCGCCTCATGCTGTCCGATAATATACTGATCCAATCTTTCTACGATCACTTTCGGCGTTAATTCGTCCTGCGACATGGCTACCCTTTTTCTTTGCTCTTTAACGGTTTTTCATCCGGTTCTTCTTCCAGGTCGATCTCCTCCGTGGTGATGCGGTCATTCGTAAAGATGCAGATCTCGGAGGCAATCTTCACGGACTCCCGCGCGATCTCCGTCGCGGTCAGATCGGAATAGCGGACCATCGCCCGCGCCGCCGCGAGGGCGAACGGTCCGCCCGAGCCGATGGCCATCACGTTGTCGTCCGACTCGATCACGTCGCCGTTTCCCGAGATGATCAGAAACGAATCGCGGCTGACGGCGATCATCAGCGCCTCCAGATGGCGGAGCACGCGGTCCGTCCGCCAGTCCTTCGTCAGTTCCACGGCCGCCCGCACCAGGTTCCCCTTGTACTGTTCGAGCTTCTGGTCAAAACGGTCGAAGAGCGTAAAGGCGTCCGCGGTCGCCCCGGCGAACCCGACGATCACCTGGTTTCGGTAGAGTCGCCTCACCTTCCTCGCCCCGTGCTTCATGACCGTCGTATCGAGCGTCACCTGGCCGTCTCCCGCCACGGTGACCTTCCCCCGATGCCGGACCGCCAGGATGGTCGTGCCCCGGATCTTCATCTTAGGTTTTCCCTCCTCCGGCCCGCGGGTGCGACCGGTCATAGATCTCCATCAGACGGCTTACGCTGACCGATGTGTATTTCTGCGTCGTCGAGAGGCTCCGGTGTCCCAGCATCTCCTGGATGGAGCGCAGATCGGCGCCGGCGTCCAGCAGGTGGGTCGCAAAGGTGTGCCTGAGCGCATGCGGGCTGATCCTCCGGCCGATCCCGCTTTCCCGGACCGTCTTTTCAACCACCCGCGCCACCCCCCTCGGATTCATCCGCTTTCCCCTCGTACTGAGGAACAGGGCCTTCTCCGCATCCTGATCCGCCCTCTCCTTCCGAAGCTCCGGCCGTTTCTGCAGATAGCCTTCCAGCGCCTGCAATGCCGGCCGGCCTACCGGCACGATCCGCTCTTTCCGTCCCTTCCCCCTGACCTTGACAAGACCCTCTGCGGAACGGATCTCTCCGAGATCGAGTCCCGTCAATTCACTCAGGCGGATCCCCGCGGAATAGAAGAGCTCGATGATGAGCCGGTCCCTTCGTCCGGCCGCATCCTCGGGAAAATTCACCCGGAGCAGCGCCAGCATCTCATCCGCCGAGAGGACGACGGGGATGTATTTTTCGCATCTCGGGAGTTGCACGAGCTCCGCCGGGTTCAGCAACACCTTCCCCTCCCGGTGGAGGTACCGGTAGAAGGAGCGAAGCGCCGCCACCTTCCGGGAGACGGTCACCTTTCGGCACTTCCCGCGGTACAGGGAGGCGAGAAAGGAGCGGATCACCATCGGATCGACGGGGATCTCCTCTTCCGATCCGCCGGCAACCTCCCGCGTCTCCAAAAATGTCTGAAACTGCTTCAGATCGGTCAGATAACCCTCCCTGGTATGTTCGGAGAGATTTCTTTCGATCTTCATATACCGGTCAAACTCGTCAATGGCCTGATCCAGAAGCCCCATGGGTTGCCTCAAAAAAGAGTGCTGAGTACTGAGTGCTGAGTGCTGAGTGCTGTGTACTGTGTACTGTGTACTGAGTGCTGAGTGCTGTGTACTGAGTGATTTTACTCACTCCTCAGTCCTCTGCACTCTTTTGTACTCAGTCCTTAGCACTCTTTTGTACTCAGTCCTCTGCACTCTTTTGTACTCAGTCCTCAGCACTCTTTTGTACTCAGTCCTCAGCACTCAGCACTATTTTGTACTCAGTCCTCAGCACTCAGCACTATTTTAGTCACATCTTGTACTTTCCGAAATCCTCCGGAGAAAGATTTTCGAGAAAATCCGCAAGCTTCTCTTTCTTCAGGCGGTCGAGATCCGTCATCTTCGTCCCGAAATCGACGTTTCGGGACTTTTCGATCACCTTCTCCTCCACATAGATGGGGGCGCCGGCGCGGAGGGCCACGGCGATCGCGTCGCTGGGGCGGGCATCGACGATGATCGGCTCTCCGGCAAGCCGAAGTTTGATGTTTGCGAAGAAGGTGTTGTTCCGGAGATCGTGTATCTCCACCCGCGCCACCTCGGCCTTCAGGACC
>CAYSSF010000391.1:0-3103 GCA_964433455.1 uncultured Syntrophaceae bacterium | reverse complement strand
CACCTGGCGGCTGAGTTCGTGAACCGGTTCGTGATCGAGAGGCCGCCCCTTCCCGCCATTGCTCTGACGACCGATACGTCGGTCATCACCAGCATCGGGAACGACTACGATTTTGCGGATATCTTCAGCAAGCAGATTCGGGCGATCGGCCAAAAGGGCGATATCGCCTGGGCCATGAGCACCAGCGGAACCTCTGCGAACGTAATCAAGGGGTTGGAGGCGGCGAAGAAAATAGGAATGGTTACGATCGCTTTAACCGGCAGGGACGGCGGCGACCTCGCCCGGATTGCGGATCATGCGTTAAACGTTTCGTCGACCAGCACCCCCCGCATCCAGGAAGTGCATATCACGGTCGGGCACGTGATCTGCGAGATGGTGGATTTCAAACTCTTTCAGAAACCGGATATGAAATAGGAGCGTCATGGTCGGAAAGATCAAAAGACATCCGGCAGGGGCCGGCGAAGGTTTTGGGGACAAAACGGAGGAACCGCAGAGGGCGGTTGGCGAATCCGAAGCGGGACGAACCGGAGAGACGGATATGGCGGAAGATTTACAGGTGAAACTTGAGGATGCGGAGAAGAGGGCCGCGGAAAACTACGATAAATACATACGTACGGTTGCCGAGCTCGATAATTACCGAAAACGCGCCGCCCGCGAAAAGGCGGACGCGATTCAATATGGAAACGAGAATCTCCTCCGGGACATTCTGCCCCTTGTCGACGGCATGGACCGCGCCCTCGAACATGCATCCAGTTCCGAGGATTTCGAAGCCTTCCGGAAGGGGCTTAAGATGCTTCAGGAACAGCTCCTCTGCTGTTTGCAGAAACATGGCGTGGAGATGATCGATACGGCGGGGAAGGACTTTGATCCCCATGTCCATGAGGCGATGATGCAGATGGCAAGCGCCGGACATCAGGATAGCCAGGTGGTCAGCGAATTCGAACGGGGGTATCTGTTGAACGGCAGGTTGCTGCGGCCGGCGAAGGTCTGTGTCTGCAAAAATCCCGCAGGGGGCGGCGACCGGGAAAATCACGATGAAGAGGCTTAAAGAATCATAAAAGAGGAGGAACAGCTATTATGGGAAAGATTATCGGAATTGATTTGGGAACAACGAACTCGTGCGTCGCGGTGATGGAAGGCGGGGATCCCGTTGTGATCGCAAACCAGGAGGGGAATCGAACAACCCCTTCGATGGTGGCCTTCACGGAGAACGGGGAGCGGCAGGTGGGGCAGGTTGCAAAGCGGCAGGCCGTTACCAATTCGGAGAACACCGTCTATGCGATCAAGCGGCTCATCGGACGAAAATACAGTTCGAAAGAGGTTCAGTACGACAAGACGGTTAGCCCGTTCAAGATCACCGAGGCCCCAAACGGCGACGCCCAGGTGACGATCCGGGGGAAGAATTACAGCCCGGCAGAGATCTCCTCGATGATCCTGGTGAAGATGAAGCAGACGGCGGAAGACTATCTCGGGGAGAAGATCACCGATGCGGTCATCACCGTGCCGGCCTATTTCAACGACTCCCAGCGGCAAGCGACGAAGGATGCCGGCAAGATCTCGGGGTTGAACGTACTTCGGATCATCAACGAACCGACGGCGGCGGCGCTCGCCTACGGCCTGGACAAGAAGAAGGACGAAAAGATCGCCGTCTTCGACCTGGGCGGCGGGACCTTTGACATCTCGATCCTCGAACTGGGCGACGGCGTCTTCGAGGTCAAGTCGACCAATGGCGACACCCACCTGGGCGGCGAGGATTTTGACCAGCGGCTGATCGAGTACCTGGCCACCGAGTTCATGAAGGACCAGGGGATCGACATCCGGAAGGACAAGATGGCCCTGCAGCGGATCAAGGAGGCGGCGGAGAAGGCCAAAATGGAGCTCTCCAGCGCGATGGAGACGGACGTCAACCTTCCCTTCATTACGGCAGACGCCTCGGGGCCCAAGCACTTGAACATCAAGTTGACCCGGGCGAAGCTGGAGGCCATTGTCGAGGATCTGATCGAAAAGACGGTTCCGCCCTGCCTGACGGCGATGAAGGACGCGAAGCTGACCCCGGCCGAAATCGACGAGGTGATCCTCGTCGGCGGGATGACCCGGATGCCCCGCGTCCAGCAGAAGGTGAAGGAGATTTTCGGAAAAGAGCCCAACCGGGGGGTCAACCCGGACGAGGTGGTTGCCGTCGGGGCGGCCATCCAGGGCGGCGTCCTGACCGGCGACGTGAAGGACGTGCTGCTGCTGGATGTAACGCCGCTGTCTCTCGGTATCGAGACGCTGGGCGGCGTCATGACGCGGTTGATCGAGAAGAACACGACGATTCCGACCAAGAAAAGCCAGGTCTTTTCGACGGCGGCGGACAACCAGCCCGCGGTGAGCATCCACGTTCTCCAGGGTGAGCGGTCCATGGCGGGCGACAACCGGACGCTCGGGAGGTTCGAACTGGTGGGGATCCCCGCGGCGCCGCGCGGCATGCCGCAGATCGAGGTGACCTTCGACATCGACGCCAACGGCATCCTCCACGTGTCGGCCAAGGACAAGGCCACCAACAAGGAAAACAAGATCACCATCAAGGCCAACTCCGGCTTGAGCGAAGCGGAAATCCAGGCCATGGTGAAGGACGCCGAGGTGCACGCCGAGGAAGACAAGCAGGCCCACGAACTGGTCGAAGCCCGCAACCATTGCGACGCCATGCTGCATTCGGTGAAGAAGGCCCTGGCCGAGCACGGCGACAAGGTCGGCGCGGACGAGAAGGCCAACATCGAGAAAGCCGTCAAGGAAGCCGAGGAAGCCATCAAGGAAGGCAAGGACAAGGCGGCCATCGAAGCCAAGACCGAGGCCTTGATGACCGTGTCGCAGAAGCTCGGCGAAGCCGTCTATGCCCAGCAGAAAGCCGCTGAAGGCGCCGCCGCCGGCGCTGGTGGCGGTGCCGGCGCAGCGGCCGGGGAAGCCAAGAAGGACGATGGCGACGTGGTCGATGCCGAGTTTACCGAAGTGAAGGACAAGAAGGGCTAAAGCGGTCCGCACTTGCAGGCCTCTTTAGCTGGCCGAGTTCAAGCGGGTTCGCCGCTGAGCTCGGCCTTTGCACACCATGGAAAATGATTGAAAC
>CAYSSF010000390.1:0-3152 GCA_964433455.1 uncultured Syntrophaceae bacterium | reverse complement strand
TCAAAACCGGCGGGGAGAACGTCTACCCGGCGGAGGTGGAAAAGGTGGTCCTCGAACACCCCGCCGTCTCGGAAGTCTGTGTGATCGGCGTTCCCGATCCCAAATTCGGAGAGGGGATCAAGGCCGTTTGCGTGCTGAAGCCGGAGGCGCGATTGTCGGCGCAGGAGCTGATCGATTTTGTGGCCGGCAGAATCGCCCGCTACAAAAAACCGAATGATGTCCAGTTTGTCGACTCGCTTCCTAAAAAAGAGGACGGTTCGATCGACCGGGCCAAGGTCAAGGAGCTTCACGGGTGAAAACCCGATCCTCTTTTCCCTTTCTCCAAAGCGACTTTCCCTGGATATGGATTTTATGACGCCCTCGGCGCCGATGCCGTTCACGCGTCTGGAAACGAAGAACCATATCCTGTCGGCGCCTCCGGCCGTCTCCTACCTGATCGCCTCCGGCGATTTCCGTGTGCAAAGCGCCTTCCAATTTCTCGTTGCATCGTAACGGCGAACCATCTATAAAATGCCGTTATCCGTCCTTCGCGAGATGTGGATCGGATTTGCAAGCATTTTCAACATTCTGCCATCGGGGTACGGGAGATGCGGGCGGCCGCTGATCGGTTCCGGGGCAGAGGAGACGGGAAGGAAGCCGACCGGAGGGAAAGGGAAGGAGCGGGACAGGAAACGGGGGCGTTTGTCGCGGCACGGTGGGAAAAAGGATGAAGGCGAATTTTGATAACATCACGATTGTTTTGAAAGGGCCGAAATTCCCCGGGAATGTCGGTTCCGCTGCGCGCTGCGCGATGAACATGGGGATCGGAAAGATGATCGTCGTCGGGAACCGCGATCTGGACGATGAGGCGGTCCGGCAGATGGCGACCCATGTGGCGAAGGAGATCGTCAACGGGATCCGCCATTGCGACACCCTCGATGAGGCGCTGGCGGACTTCTCCTGGGTCGTCGGAACGACGGCGCGGCACGGGTCGGGGCGGGGGCCCGTTGTATCCCCCCGCCGGATGGCCGAGATCGCGGTCGGGCTGTCGCAGCAAAACGGGATCGCGCTGCTCTTCGGCCCGGAAGACACGGGGCTGACCAACGATGACCTCCGCTTCTGCCAGACCCTGGTCACGATCCCCACCGTCGGCTTCAAGTCGCTGAACCTCTCCCATGCGGTGATGGTGATCTGCTATGAGCTTCTAGTGGCCCGGATGGAAAAGGATGGCGAATTCGCGCCGAAGCTGGCAAGCGTGAAGGAGTTGGAGGGGATGTACGCAAAGCTCAAAGAGACCCTGCTGGCGATCGGGTTTCTGCTGCCGGACAACCCCGACTACTGGATGATGCACCTCCGCCGCCTCTTTTCCCGGACAACGCTTCTTGCGCGGGAGGTCAAGATCCTCCGCGGGATCTGCCGGCAGATCGAATGGTACGGGGAGCACAAGGAGCGCAAATAGCCAATCCTCCTGAAGCTACCCCTTCAGAAGTTTTTCCAGTCTGGATAACTCCCCCTCCACCATCCTGTAGGCGTGCTCCGGCTTGGGGAATTCTCTGCTTCGGACATCCCTGGCGTACTCGGAAAACGCCTGGACCGTCCTTTCCGCGAGGTTCTCGTACTTCTTGACGAACTTCGGGGTGAAGGCCTGGAAGACGCCCAGGACGTCGCTGCAGATCATCAGTTGCCCGTCGGCGTCGATCCCCGCCCCGATGCTGTAGACGGGGATCTTCAGGTCGTCGCGGATGATTTGGCACACCTCCGGCGGCACCGCCTCGACGAGCAGCGAAAAGGCCCCCGCCTCCTGGATCGCCCGGGCGTCCTCGATCAACTCCATCGCGGTCTCCGCAGTGCGTCCCTGCGCCTTGAAACCGCCGAGCTGCCCGGAGCTCTGGGGGGTGAGGCCGATATGGCCCATCACCAGCATCCCCGCGTCCGTAATCGCCCGGATCTGGGCGCACATGCGCCGCCCGCCCTCCAGTTTGATCGCGTCCACCCGCGCCTCCTTGTAGAAGCGGCCGGCGTTGCGCACCGCCTCCTCCACGCTCACCTGATAGGAGAGGAAGGGCATATCGCCGATCACGAAGGTGTTTGCGGCGGCGCGCCGTACCGCCTCGCAGTGGCAGATGCACTGATCCATCGTCACCGGCACGGTCCCGTCATAGCCGTAGACGCACATCCCGAGGGAATCCCCGACGAGAATCATCTCCATCCCCGCATCTTCGGCGAACTTCGCCGTCCAGTAATCGTAGGCCGTGATCCAGACGAGGAGCTCCTTTTTCTCTTTCATTTTCAGCAGGTCGATCCGCGAAAGCTTCTTTTTTGCCATCTTCTTCACTCCATTTCTATGAGATTTTGTTTCTTCAGTCGAATGCGTTGTTATAAATCAGTTCGATATCCTCCACCGAAAGGATCCGGGGGGAGCGGGTCAGAAGCCGCTGTTCCTTGTGGGCCTCCACCGCCCACTGGTGGATGTCGGTTTTCTCTTTGCTGATCCCGAGATCCGTGAGCGACGCGGGCAGGTTGACGCTTTTGATCAGGTAGTGGAGGGCGTCCAGGACGCGCTCCGTCCCCTCCCGCGGGGCAAGGCCGTCGATCGGCTCGCCCATTGCGCATGCCAGCGCGGCCATCTTCTCCGCCTTGGCCACCGCCACATAGTCGAAGCAGGCAATCAGCAGGGCGCTCAAGGTGACCCCGTGCGGGGTATGATGCTCCCCGCCAACCGGATAGGCCATCGCATGGACGAGGCTCGTACCGGAATTGTTGAGGACCACCCCCGCCATCAGGCTTCCCAGGGACATCTGATAGCGCGCCTCCATGTTCTGCCCGTCGGCAAAGGCCGGCCCGAGCCATCGGGTGATGATCGAGATGGACTCCAGAGCAACGGCGTCGGTGATCGCGTTGGCGTTCTTGGAGAGGAAGGCCTCCGCGGAATGGATGAAGGCGTCAATGCCTGAACTGGCCGTCACCGCGGGTGGGCAGGTGAGGGTCAAAACCGGATCGACGATCGCGATATTGGGCAGGAGGTTGCTCGAGGCGACCACTTTCTTGACGTTGATTTCCCGATCCAGAAAAATGGCGTGTTTGGTCACTTCGGCCCCCGTTCCGGCGGTGGTCGGCACGATGATCGTCGGCGTACCCCGTTTGGGGACCTTCTCTTTGCCGAAATAATCCTT
>CAYSSF010000389.1:0-3152 GCA_964433455.1 uncultured Syntrophaceae bacterium | reverse complement strand
CTTCCATCTACGAAAAGACGAAAACCGGCAGCAGGCTGAGCCTGGCGCTGCTGATCAACCGGGGATGAATCTGGCCTCCTGCGCCATCTATCCTGGATTTTCTCGGCATATTATCCGTCTATCGTCCAATAATGCCCTGTCAGCTTATAAATTGATGTAAAACGTTGCCGGGAGTCAGTTATTCAGAAAGATCAGGGGAAATCTCCATTTTCTCCGCATTTTTCTCATTGACATAAAACCGCCCATAAATCATAATCATAAAGAATTGAAGCTCCCCGCGGCAAGCAGCGTGGAATTCGCTCTCTGTTTCGGTTCAGCCATTGAGGGAGTTTATTGTTCAGTCGCATAGAAGGGAACATTTATGATAGTCTGGACAGACTACTTCAAATATAGGGTGAGCTTAAGGGGTTTTAATCTTACCGAAGTAGAAAAGATTCTTAATTTCAGTGACGAGCGGTACTTCGACACCGCCACGGGAAGAAACGTTGTCGTCGGCAAACACGGGAGAATGCTTGTCATAATACCATTTGAAAGGATTGGATACGACATTACGCCTGTGACAATACACGCGACGACACGGCAACAGATTAACTTCAGGTTAAAAAATGGGAGATTTGGTCATGAGTAAGACACAAATGGCGTATTTCGAGAAAGAAGACATACTCCACGTATGTATTTCCGATGAGGGAGAAGCGTCAAGCGTAGAATTAACTCCTAATATAACTGCTGAACTAAACGAAAATGGTGATCTTATAGGAATCGAAATATTAAATGCCAGCAGCTATATCAGAGACGCCGTAATGGAAACCGTCCAGGCAAAAATGCTTAGGCTTTCAGAGGCAAGGGTAGCTTGAGGCTGAATTTACAATTTTGCAACCTACTCAGTTTTTTATTTACCATACTCACCACTCGCAAACAGTCATAATCCGCCTTGCCGCAGATCTTGACTTATTGCCTGTCAAAGTTACGGTCGGCAGGCGACATTCTGTGCATCCTATTAATCCTGTATAAATCCATGACGAATTGCCGAAAAAGATGTTGAAAAGTAATAGGAGAACTGCGTCCTTAAAAAGGCCGACTTTCCAACCTATTTAATTAATAGGACAATAAAATTTATCATTTTCTTATTGACAAGGAGACTATAGGATGTCCCCTATTCTACCCCTATTCCTTTGCCCGACCACCGCTCCCCGCCATAAAAAAAGTGCTGCCCGCCTTATAGAAGGCGGACAGCGCTATCTTCATAAAATTATAACGAATTTAGAGTTAAGAGAGATCCTCCGGATCAGACACAAGATTGTCCAAGATGGTACCGGTATCAAGATTACTTAAATTTAAGTCATCTGAGGCACCTGCACCTATGGTATCGATAGCACCATCTTGAGCATGATAAATATCCGCACCTGCATCGCCGAACAGTTGATCCGCACCTGCGCCCCCGGTGATAATATCATCGCCAGCACCGCCGTGAATGACATCGACACCGCTACTGCCAGCAATGACTTCCGATGCATCCGTACCGGTAATTTTTCCATCGGCATCAAAAGTGACTTGGAATAAAACCTCTGCGGTGTCACCATCACCATCAGTTGCCTGGGCAGTCAGATCCAAAACCACATTGGAAGCTTCTTCGGGGGTAACCCCAGTAATTGAGCTAACTTTATAACTGGATCCGATGTAACTGGTTTGGGTTTCGTCAGTCCATTCGCTGTTGGCGGTCAGTTCGAGCCTGTAAAACGGATCTGTCACAGTACCGCCGGGAGTTGATGAATCAAGATCAATCAAGAAACTATCTGTACCCGCAGCAAAATCACCCTCTCCAACGATTGTTTCTTGCCCATCGGCATCTTCTCCATAAGCAACAAAATGCCCGCCCAAACCCTTCCAATTGCTTAGTCCGAGGGTAACGCTTTCGATTGGCTCATAAGTCAATTGATTTGCTGGATTGGTGATAAGAGTTGGATCTTGTGGCTCAGCAAACCAGATCGTGAGAGTTTCAGAAGTGGCTGGGTCACCATCATCGGTACTACCTATATCGTTCCCAATCTCCTGCCCCGTACCCACTCCTATGGTGCCACTTGTATTGATTGTTGACGTCACGCCAGATTCATCGGTAGCTGTAAGATAAATCATATGGCTAGCATCATCCGGAACATTGTCCAGGTTAACATCCGTCATATGTTTGGTAGCTACATCAAAGAGAGCATATTCATCAGCGTTACCGCCCGATATCCCGCCTCCAAGGATGATTTCGTGCCCAGTGTCAATATGATTTAATACGATCTCATCGCTCAATGCAACAGTATATGTCCCATTGGCGTTCACTTGGATGGTAAATACTGTGTCGGGTGTGTCTGTATCGGTTACCGCTGACCAGACACCATTGACATAAGACCAAACAAGAGGAATCCCCGCCGAGGTCACTGGGTTACCAGAAGTATCCACGACAGGAGCATCCTCTGTAAGCAGAAGGGCATAGGTCGCATTGCTATCCGCTCCAATGTCAAAATTGAGATTGCCAGTCACCTGATTGCCCAATTCATTAACAAGTATCGCATCTTGAGGAATACCAGCCGATGGCCCGTCATCCAGGAAGCTGATCTGTGAACCCAGGTCAATATAGGTGCTGGCCGTGTCGCCGTCCGCATCGGTCACCGTCGCCGTCAAAACGACCAGGCTCGGATCGATGCCCGCCGGTTCGCTGGTGTCGGGATCGCTGCCCGTGTCGTGCATCACTGCACGCTGTTGATCCAGCGTGACATTGCCGTCCGCAGCAACACTGATCACAAATACCGTGTCGCCGTCCTCGTTCTGGCCTTCAAGGTTGTTACCGTTCATGGACAGCGTGACCGCCTGACCGGTGAGCGAATCCACCAGGCCGGAATCCGTGCCGTCGCCGCCGTTGATGCTCAATGTGTAGCCAACATCCGCAGTCGCCGGTCCATCCGCGCCGGACAGCGCAGCAAATACGCCGCTGAAATCTTGAGTGTCGTTCGTGCCCAGCACGCTTTCGTCCACCGACAGAGTCGGGGTCTGTAAATCTTCCAGGCTGATGCTCGGACCGTCATCCAGGAAGCTGATCTGCGCACCCAGGT
The DNA here is from genome assembly GCA_964433455.1 of uncultured Syntrophaceae bacterium. GTDB lineage: Bacteria > Desulfobacterota > Syntrophia > Syntrophales > UBA5619 > UBA5619. The sequence continues at coordinate 57 of CAYSSF010000389.1, read as the reverse complement.
CGATATAGGTGCTGGCCGTGTCGCCGTCCGCATCGGTCACCGTCGCCGTCAAAACGA
>CAYSSF010000388.1:0-3159 GCA_964433455.1 uncultured Syntrophaceae bacterium | reverse complement strand
GGCCTTCATGACGGGTAAATCAACAAAAAGGAGGCCTATTTATCAAACGTGATACATCCCTCACACAATGATCGGCAACGCAACCCATATTTTGTGGCCAAAAGCCCCTTGACACACAAAACTCTTTTCATATACTCTCAGCGTGAAAAAGCAATGCCTTATCAATAGTTCGCGGTGTGTTGAAACGCGTGGATGATAGGAAACTCTTAACCTGCTTAACACGATTTGGAAAAAGCCTATTATGGAAAAGTTGATTATTACAGTAGCACCTACGGGTTCTCTTCCTACCAAAAAGATGACGCCTTATGTGCCCATCAGCCCTGACGAGGTTATTGAAGCAGGAATAAAATGCGAAAAAATTGGCGCTTCAATAATACATGTTCATGCTCGCAATCCTAAAGATGAATCGCCATCAACGGATTATGCAATCTTTAAAGAGATTTATGACGGCTTGAAATCTCATACCAACCTGATTATTCAGATTTCAACCGGTGGTCGTGCTGGTGCAACCTATGAAGACCGAAGCAAGCGCCTCACCCTCAAGCCGGAGATGGCCAGCCTGACAACAGGCTCAGTAAATTTTCCCAATTCTGTTTATATAAACAGCCCTGAACTAATAGAGTCTCTATCTCGAGACATGAACCATTTTCAAATTAAGCCGGAAATGGAAATATTCGATGTGAGTATGATAGAAAATGCGCTGGTACTCGCGAGAAAGGGATTAGTAAAGCCCCCGTTGCACTTTAATTTTGTTATGGGGTTAAAAGGAGCTATTCCAGCCTCCATCGAAAATCTTGTTCATTTAAAAAACAGTATACCGTCCCAAGCAACTTGGACTGTTTCTGGCATAGGCCATGCTCAATTGATGGTCGCCACCCATGCTATTTTAATGGGCGGCCATGTCCGTGTCGGGCTCGAAGACAACCTCTACTTGAGTAAAGGAGAATTAGCTTCTAATGAACAGCTAGTGGCGCGAACTGTTCACATTGCCCAAGAGTTAGGGCGTGATGTGTCTGATTCATTTGAAGCAAGAAAAATACTCAATTTGAATCAATAAGAAAAGGAGTGGTAATGAAAAATATGGTAGAGACTCCAGGGCATGTTTTTCCAAGAAAATTAAACAAGCATCTTCCCATAGCCAATAAAGCAAAGGGGATGCATATTGTAGACGCTGGTGGTCAGCGCTATTTGGATGTCAGCGGAGGTGCCATTGTAATAAACGTTGGACACGGTCGGGAAGAAATCGCACAAGCTGTCTACGATCAAATCATCAAGTGTGATTATGTGCATCCCACTATGTTTGGGAATTCAGTCGTCGAAGAACTGGCAGCTGCACTTGCCTGGCACGCTCCACCAGGAATTGATCGGTTCTATTTTCTATCAGGTGGTAGTGAGGCAACGGAAACCGCTATTAAGCTTGCACGACAGATTCATCTTGAATGTGGCCGCCCTCATCGAACGCAACTCATTGCCAGATGGAAATCGTATCACGGATTGACGCTGGGGGCATTATCCGCAATGGGGCGTACTGCATTTCGGGTTCCGTTTGCGCCACTATTGAATAAAGTCGAGCACATTGCTCCACCGTACTGTTTTAGATGTTCTTTCGGCCTGAATTATCCAGGATGCCATTGCCGTTGCGCCCATGCGCTCGAAGAAATGATACAAAACCTTGGGCCTGAAACAGTTTCTGCCTTCCTTGCTGAAACCGTAAGCGGCGCCTCTCTGGCAGCGGCATCCCCGCCAGCTGAATATTTTTCCATTATTCGTGAGATATGTAATCGCTATGATGTGCTGCTGATTTTGGATGAAGTGATGTGCGGTTTGGGAAGAACCGGGCAATGGTTCGCGTCAGAGCATTTCAACGTCGTTCCAGATATCGTGACATTGGGAAAGGGTCTTGGCGGCGGGGCCGTGGCACTTTCTGCAGTGGGTGTGCAGGCCAGGCATTTCGACGCTATTTGCCATGGAACCGGTTCGTTCACCCATGGCGGCACCTTTACCCATCACGGTCCGGCCGCATCTGCAGGTTTAGCCGTGGTCCGAATTCTTGAGAGAGAAAAACTTGTCAATCGTGTTGCTCGATACGGCAAAATACTGGGGCAAAAGCTTGTCGATCGATTATCGGAACATCCTAATGTTGGCGATATCCGGGGAATTGGATTTCTATGGGGTGTGGAATTGGTCCAGGACAAAGAATCGCTTAAACCTTTCCCACGAGGTGAAAAAATAACCGAACGGCTTTGGGAAACCATATTTCAGAAAGGGGTGGTGGTATACAGCTCAACCGGTCTGGCTGGAATCGACGGGGATGCGCTGTTGATCGGCCCACCATTTGTTATCGAGGAGAATGAGATGGACATCGTTGTCGATGTCGTCGCTCAGGCCTTGTCGTCTGTATTGAGTTGACCGCAATCCTTTAATTGAGATGTGCTATATGTAAGGTTGGACAGGAAGAATCCTTCGAATCGACTTAACTAAAGGCGATACAGCGCATGAAGACCTGGACCCCAAGGTCGCCAAAGCATACATCGGCGGCCGTGGTTTAGGTATATATTTTATGTCAAGAGAGGTTGACCCCAACTGTGATCCTTTTGGCGATGACAACAAACTGATTCTGGCGGCCGGTCCGTTAACAGGAACCCTAGCTCCTACAGGTGCCAGATATATAGTGACGACAAAGTCACCGCTGACCGGGGCGCTTACCTGTTCCAATTCAGGCGGGTATTTTCCAACCGAACTCAAACGGGCCGGATATGATGCGATCATTATAGAAGGAAAAGCATCAGATCCGGTTTATATCTGGATAAAAGACAGTGAGGTAGAAATCAGGCCAGTAAAGCATCTTTGGGGAAAAACCACCCACCAAACCGATGATATTCTGAGGTCGGAGACTGATCCTAAAGCCAAAACAGCTGTAATCGGCCCAGCCGGAGAAAAGCGTGTGCTATTCGCGTCTATAATGAACGACAGGGACAGGGCTGCTGGGCGTTCCGGTGTCGATGCGGTTTTGGGGTACTTGGGGGACGTACATCAAAGTATGATTCCTGAGAAGTAACTCTGGCATATTCTGTCGGAGTATGCTAGGAAAAATCATGTATAAGAAAACAAACCCCCAACAAACGTTATTTGATGTAGACAATCAGTTATCTCTCACGC
>CAYSSF010000387.1:0-3168 GCA_964433455.1 uncultured Syntrophaceae bacterium | reverse complement strand
ATTTGAAAGAAAAGGAGGAATTGAAAGATGAGCAATCAAAACGAGGGACCGACAACCTACGACGCGACAAAATTTACCATCCGTGAGGTAACGGAATGTGGAAGGGCGGTGCGGACCATTGGTGCTGGGGCTTCAAGTTTGGAAGAGGTGGCGGACAGGATCGTGAAATACCTGCACGATACCCTGATCGATGGACAAACCGGTGAGCGAGCCTGCGCCCTGATACGTTTTTTCAAGACTCATGCCTACGAAGGTCTCGATGATAAACTTAAAGACTTTGCTCTGAACATGCTCGGAGAGAACGCTCCCTCGCCGGGGATGAAATGCCTGACCCTTTTGGGGACTGTTGGAGAAAATCAGGAATGGAACTTGAGAGGAACATCGAGGGGGCACAAGGCGATTCCTCTGCCAAGCGAGGAGGTAGTGCATCAGATTCCCATGCTGCGAAATCTCATAAAGCAGTTGGGACTGAGCGTGCGTTCGGTTGTGAAACCGGATCCGGCGCTCCTGCTGGATATGGAGCAAAAGACCTATGGAGTGTTTTTTGTTCAGGAAGCGTTCGACAGTCCTTATATCCCCGCCCAGAAGGAATTCGTGGTTCCCTATGGGATAAAGTCGGTAGCGGGATTCGGCGGCATGCTTCCCTCGCTAGATATCTTTGTGATTATCATGTTCCTTAGAGCTTCAATTTCGAGGGAAACGGCCGATCTTTTCAAGAACTTGTCGCTGAACATTAAACTGGCGATATTACCTTTTGAAAAGACGGTGTTCGCTAACCCGGGAAAGGACACTCGCTAAAGGCGACGGAAGGAGACGAGGTTTATGGAGGATGACGGACCTGCCGGCGTTGAGAATCAGCTTCTCAAGTCGCAAATAGCGGCCCTGGAACAACTGATCGAGGTGTACGAGAAGAGTGTGCTGGAAATCACGGATGAGCTTTACGCAGAGATCGACAAGCGCAAGCAAATGGAAGAAATTCTGCGGCAGTCCGAAGAGAGATATCGAACCATAATAGACGAGATGGAGGAATGGTATTTTGAAGCAGACCTGGCGGGCAATATCACTTTTTTCAACGATATTTTTGCCGCTGTTTTGGGATATTCTCAACAAGGGCTGATCGGTCTGAATTTTCAAAACATCACCAAAAAGGAAGCTTCGGATTCGGTCTCCAGACTATTCCATAATGTTTTGGAAACAGGCAAATCGACCAGGAATTTTCCCTATGAATTTATCCGCACAGACGGTACGGTAAGCTCTGTCGAGTTCTCCATTTTTCCCAAATGGGACAAAGAGGCCAAGATAGTCGGTTTTCGTGGAGTGGGACATGACATCACTGAGCGCAAAAACGCCGAAGACCGGATTCAGTACCTCGCCACTCATGATAGCCTGACGGGACTGCCCAACCGCTCGATGTTCAGCCAACTGCTAAATCACGCCATTCAGGCGGCGCAGCGTTATCAGCGTCAGTTTGCCGTGTTATTCATCGACTTGGATCGCTTCAAGATTATCAATGATACCTTGGGGCACGAGGCAGGAGATCAACTTCTGCAAGAAATCGCCACGCGGTTGAGACAACCGCTGCGGGCAGTTGATGTTGTTGCCCGTCTGGGAGGAGATGAGTTCGTTATATTGATTGAGGAGGTAAGCGATTCAAACCGGGTCGCCGTAGTAGCTCACAAGATCCTTACCAGCATTATTAAACCCATAACTCTTCTAGAGCAAGAATGCCGTATAACGGCGAGCATCGGCATCTGCATGTACCCGAAGGATGCCAAAGATGAGCAATCCTTGATGAAAAATGCGGACATAGCCATGTATCTTGCCAAAGAGGAAGGCAAGAATAACTGCCAATTCTACTCCGAAGATATTCAATCAAAATCGATAGAACGTCTATCGATCGAAACAAACCTGCGTCTTGCGCTGGAACGCAATGAGCTCTCTTTGCATTATCAGGCAAAAGTTGATTTCAAGACGAATGTGATTACTGGTGTGGAGGCACTGCTGCGCTGGAAGAATCCATATCTTGGTTCGGTAACCCCCACGCAATTCATTCCGGTAGCCGAAGAATCAGGGCTGATCATACCCATCGGCAGGTGGGTGATGAAGACGGCGTGCGCCCAGAATGCTGCCTGGCAAAAGCAGGGTCTTCCCGCCGTCTGCATGGCGATAAATTTGTCGCTGCGGCAACTCACGGATGACAATCTGATAGACGATATCGGAACAGCGCTGAATAATTCCGGCATGGCGGCAAGCCTGCTGGAACTCGAAGTTACCGAAAGCATGGTGATGCATAATCCCGCGCGTATGATTTCCGTATTGGCAAAAATCAAAAGCCTGGGCGTGCGGCTGGCCATCGACGATTTCGGCACCGGTTACTCTTCTCTTGCCCAGATCAAGCACTTCCCCATCGATACACTCAAGGTTGACCGATCCTTCATCCGCAACATCCCGAAAGACGCCGAAGACAAGGCGATCACCGAGGCTATCATCGCCATGGGCAAGACACTAAGCCTGACTGTTGTCGCCGAAGGCGTAGAAACGTTGGAGCAAATGAACTTCTTAAAGGAACACTCCTGTGACGAGATGCAAGGTTTCTACTTCAGTAAACCCACTATGCCCGAACAATTCGCCGATTTGCTGCGGAAACACGTCCCCTCTCCACTGAAGCGAATCTGAACAGTATAAGGAGATAGCAGTAAATGAGTGATTAACCAACGGTCTATCAAATGAAATTGGAATTGAGAGAAATAAAACCTCCAATATGGCGGCGCATCCTGGTGAAACCCGAAGCGACGCTGCGGCAATTCCACAAGGCCATCCAAATTCTTTTTGGTTGGTATAAGTGCCATCTCTACGACTTTGTGATTCAAGGCCAGATCCATGCGCTACGCAGCGAGGAAAACAAGGGAGTAAATAGACAGACGTGAATTTATGGCGCTCATTGCAGGGGCAAGCGCTGCGCTGATGTCTTCTTATTCTTATGGGGACGACAAATGCATATAAATGCTACAATTCCCAAGCGAGCATTCGGCAATAGTGGCGTGAAGATATCGAAACTATGTCTTGGTGGAGGATCCTTTACAGGCACAGACAGTCAAGCTTTGCTGGATGAAGCTCTGAAGTATGGTGTGGATTGTTGGGAGATCGTTTCATTTATTAGCGGAAATG
>CAYSSF010000386.1:0-3212 GCA_964433455.1 uncultured Syntrophaceae bacterium | reverse complement strand
CGATCCTTGTCTTGTGCGCCGGAGAGACGCGACAGCAAACCTCCAGTCTGTCCGCTTCGGCGGTGAGCTGCTCGTCGCTCATCCGGTCGAGTTCCGTTCCGGTCAGGACCAGCCCGTCCGGCGTCTTCAGGCCGATCTCCCTCGCCACAGCTTCGGCCGTGTCCCGGTAATCGCCGGTGACCATGACGGTCTTCAAACCGGCCCCCGCGGCCACCTTGATCGCCTTCACCACCTCGGGCCGCGGCGGATCGATCATGCCGAGCAGGCCGATGAAGGTCAGATCCTTTTCAACCTGATCCGGGTCGGGGCTTTCGGGAACGGCCTCCAACGGGCGGTATGCCACGGCGAGCAGCCGGAGGGCGTTGCCGGCCATTTCACGGTTCCGTTCGAGAACCTCCCGGCGCATCTCTTCCGTCAGCAAAACGGCTTGCCCGTCTTGAAGAATATGGCCGCAGCGGTCCAGAACGACGTCCGGCCCTCCCTTTACGAAGGCGAAGAGGGGTGGAAAAGAGAATCCCGACGGCGTGCCCGTCCCGGCGGCGGCGGGGTCATGCCGGTGGATCGTGGTCATCCGTTTCCTGTCCGAATCAAAGGGGATCTCCGCAACCCTCGGCAAGGCCTTGGTCAACTCCGCGCGCAGCAATCCTGCCTTTGCCGCCGCCACGACCAGGGCGCCTTCCGTGGGATCGCCGATGATCCGCCAGGCGCGATCCCCCGCATCGCCGGCCTCTTCCTCGAGAGAGGCGTCATTGCACAGCAGGCCGCCCTGGAGGAGCGCCGCGACATCGGCTTCCCCGCGCGGATCGAATCCCCGGCCGTCCCGTGTGAATTGGCCGGTCGGGGCATACCCCTCTCCCGTCAGATGGAATCCCTTCCCGCCGGTCCAGCCCTGCACGACGGTCATCTGGTTCTGTGTCAGGGTTCCTGTCTTGTCGGTGCAGATCACCGTGGTGCTGCCGAGCGTCTCCACGGCGGCGAGCTTGCGGATCAGCGCGTGGTGCTTGATCATCTGCTGCATCCCGATGGCGAGACAGATGGTGACGATCGCGGGAAGCCCCTCCGGAACGGCGGCGATGGCGAGACTGACGGCAATCATGAAAAGACCGATGATTTCCGTCTTCTCGGCCAGGAAATAGTTGATGAAACCGTCCTGAAAGACGCTGGCGATATGGGTGTCCCGAATGAGGCCGTAGATGAAGACGAATACGCAGATGGCCAGGACGGCGCTCCCGAGAACCTTTCCCAGTTGGGCCAGTTTCTTCTGGAGCGGAGTGGCCTCTTTCTCGTAAGACTGGAGCATCTCGGCAATGAGGCCGATCTGCGTCTCCATTCCCGTTCCCGTCACGACCCCCCTGCCGCGGCCATAGGTGATCACCGTGCTCATAAAGACGGTATTCTTCCGGTCTCCCAGCGGGGTCTCCCTGCCCGGCACGACCTTGACGTTCTTTTCGACCGGCACGGACTCTCCGGTCAGGGAGGCCTCTTCGACCTTCAGATTGACGCTCTCCACGAGGCGCATGTCGGCGGGGACGTAATTGCCGGCCTCCAAAAGGACGATATCGCCGGCCACCAGCTCCCGGCCGGGAATCGATGTCTGATGCCCGTCCCGGATCACCTGGGCCTGGGGGGCGGCCATCTTCTTGAGGGCGGCGATCGCCTGTTCGGCCTTCGACTCCTGGATCACCCCCAACACGGCATTGAGAGCGATGATGACCGTGATCGCGATCGCGTCGACATATTCGCCCAAGAGAACCGTCACGACCGCCGCGACGATCAGGATGATCACCAGGAAGTTGTTGAATTGGTTCAGGAGCAGCGTGAAGAATCCGGGACGGGGCCGCTCACGGAGTTCGTTGGGTCCGTACTTCCGGAGGCGAACCTGCGCTTCGACCCCGCTCAGTCCCGTTTCGAGGTGCGTCTGAAGCCTGCCGACCACCTCGTCAACCGGCTTTTCGTGGCTATCCGTGTCCATCATTCAAGCTCTCCCGTCTTTTCGTCCGCGGGTGGAATATACCATCAGTCATGGAGAATCACAAACCATAAGGCGATTGAAATGGACGGTTTCGGTTTGTCAGGAATCGGCGTCGCTCCCCCTCGTCCTTATCGGGGCTGCACAAATTTCCGGCATTGCGGCTGCTGACCGCCGGTCATTTAAAAATTGAATTGCCCTTGACGGAAGAGGCCATTCATGGTAACGGAACCGACCGGTAAGGCGAAGCCCCGGCAGCGAGTGAACTTTGTTTCAAACTACCATTAAAAGAATCCGGTTAAAGTAAAGGGGTGAACGGGTGGTGAAAGAGAGCGATAAAGTCGGTGCGGTCATGGTGGTGGGGTCGGGGATTGCAGGCATCCAGGCGTCGCTTGACCTGGCCAATTCCGGGATGAAGGTGTTTCTCGTCGAGAAGGGGATCAGCATCGGCGGCGTGATGGCCCAGTTGGACAAGACCTTTCCGACGAACGACTGTTCGGCCTGCATCCTCTCCCCGAAGCTGGTCGAGGTAGGCCGCCATCCCAATGTGCAGATCATGACCGGGCGGACCGTCGAGGCCGTCGAGGGCGAGGCGGGCCATTTCACGGTCCGGATGACCAGGGCCCCCCGGTTTATCGACCTGGACAAGTGCACCGGCTGCGGCGACTGCGCGAATGTCTGCCCCGTCTCGGTTCCCTCCGATTTCAACGAAACCCTCAACACCCGCAAAGCCGTCTACCGCCACTTTCCCCAGGCCATTCCCTCCGGCTTCGCGATCGACAAGCTGGGGACCTCCCCCTGCAAAGCGGCCTGCCCCACCCACATCAGCGTCCAGGGGTACGTGGCCCTGATCGCGGCGGGGAAATTCAAGGAAGCGCTGAAACTCATCAAGCGGGACAACCCCTTTCCCATCGTCTGCGGCCGGGTCTGCAACCACCCCTGCGAGGCGGCCTGCAAGCGCGGAGAGGTGGATGAACCGATCGACATCATGCACCTGAAGCAGTTCGTGGCCGACCTCGACCTTCATGAAGAAACCCGGTTCGTTCCCGCGGTCAAGGAGAAGAAGGGGAAGCGGGTCGCCGTCGTCGGCTCCGGTCCCGCGGGGCTCACCGCGGCGTACTACCTGGCGATCGAAGGGTACGACGTCGACGTCTTCGAAGCCCTGCCCGTGGCCGGCGGCTGGCTTGCCGTGGGCATCCCCGAATACCGCCTCCCCAAGGACGTCCTCAGGGCGGAGATCAAG
>CAYSSF010000385.1:0-3224 GCA_964433455.1 uncultured Syntrophaceae bacterium | reverse complement strand
GAAACACGACGGCCGGACAGGTTCCCAGGGCCTCCCCCCGTCTCCCGACCATCCCAGGGAAAAAGGAAATGCCTATCTCATTACCGCCCTTCGGGGGCTGCTGACGGGTCCGCCTTCGCCGTAACCGGACAGCGGTTATTGACGAAGGATTCTTTAAGCCCCGCGATTCTCTGCTCCAGCCGGAACCGCTCGAGCGCCATCTTGCCCTGGTTCCCGGTGAAGCCGCGCGCCTCGTCCCGGCGGTGCTTCATGCCGATCCCGGCCGCCGTCGCCTTGATTCCCGCCACGGCCGACTTGAAGGAGATCTCCCAGGCGGGGCCCATCACCGACGCCAGGTTCCCGCCCAGGGACTCCCAGCCTTCGCTGTCATACATGAATTTTTCGTTGAAGTCCTTGAGCGCGATCTCGAGTTTCTCGCGGTACGGCGAAGCCGCGAGAGCGTCGTTGCCGCGAAGGGAAGTGGTCTTGTAATAATCGATGCTTTTCTCCGTCAGGTCCGCAACGTTTCCGCCGTATGTCATTCCCTTGTCCAGCCACTTCTGCGCCTGCACGATCTGGCCGTAGGACATACGTCCCGCGTTCCCGCCCTTGCCCGCCTGCATCTTGTCCAGAAGCTCCCTCATTCTCTGAAGGTTTTTCTGCGTCTGGACGAACGACTGGAGCCCCATGGAGAGCGCTTCCGCGGTCGCGTCCGCCGTCACCTTCGCCAGCTCCTCTTCGGCCTTTTTGCCCTCCGCCTCCGCGTCCCGGAGCATCCGCTCGTTCCGGGCCATCACTTCGTCGATGTGCCGGATCCCGTTCTCGTACCGCGCGATCTTTTCGGCGATGCCGGGACATTCCGCGAGCTGCTTCTTCCGGGAGTCTTCATCGAGGGCGCCGGTGATGTCGAGGATGTTGTTGTTCCCGCCCGACGGCGGCATGCCGAGAAGCTCCGTGTGGACCTCCATGGCCTCCTTCTCCCTGCGCGCGGCTTCCTCCCGCGCGGCTGCCTTTCGGCGCTCCTCCTCGGAGCGGGCGGACGCTTGCTGGGCATTGTGGATCTGCTCGGCGTTCCGGAGGCTTTCCTGCTGGTACTTCTTGTAGGCCTGCCAGTTCACCTTGAACATCTGGTCCACCTGCTTTTGCAATTCCTGCACCACCAGCTGCTCGTCGCTCGGGCCGCGCTTCTTGGCTCCGCCCCCGCCGCGCCCGCCGCTTGCGGGCTCGGCCCCGGTATTCCTGGCCCTGCAGACCGGGGGGCTGGAGTTCCCGTTGCTGCAGCTGCACTCGTAATCGTTCAAATACTGCTTCATGTTGGGATCCGATCTCCATGCCGTGATCGTCGCATCGCAGACGGCCTGCGCGTTGATGCCGTAGGCGGGAGGGGCCGACATGCAGACCACCGCGACGGCGGCAAGGAGGAATACCGCGGATTTCATGGGAGCGTGCCTTCCCATCATCTCCCGCGCCGTAGATTCCGGAGTTCGCTTCCCAGGCGGCCGATGCCCGAACCGCCGGCCGAGCCGCCCAAACGGACCAGCCGCAGGTTGACGTTGTTCGTGGCGATGATGTTGACGGCGTCGCACTTCGTCTCGCAGGTGAGGCAGTTGCCCGCCACGGGGGCGCCGAACATGTTGACGTAGTGGAACTTCGTGTCGTAGCGCGACCACAGGTAATCGATGGACATGCCGTTGGCGTCGGGATCGAGCTTCCCGTTGACGGGATGGAGCTGCCCGGGGAAGGTGCATCCGTGCGGGCCGGAGCGCGACCCTCCCTCGACGGACCCCTTGATGACGTTGTTGTTAAGGGTGAGGGAAAACGTCAGCCCGCTGGCGGAAACGATCCTCAAGTTGCCGCCGTCGATGGCGACGCTGTAGCTCGCGCCCGAGCCGTCCTTCCATTGGCCGGTAACCCCGCTGATCTTGTCGGCCTCCTCCCTGGCCAGCCGGATCTCGTAGATCTTGTCCTGGGCGGCCTGCGGCTTGGGGCCGGGGGGCGCGGCGGCGATGTAGATGGCGAGGTTCTCCTCCGAGATGACGAACCGGTTCAGCTTCGCCTGCAGGATCCCGATGTTGTAGTACCCTTCGAGCCACCAGGGATCGGTGTTCAGCGCCGACGCCACTTCCTTTTCCGCCTGGTCGAGGTTCTGGCTGTTCTTGAGGATGTAGGAGCTGCGGACGAGATGCTCGCGCGCCTTCTCCGACAATGCCGGCGGGTTCGGCAAGCCGTTGACGGTTTTTAATACCCTCACGCGCGCATCCATCACCGCCGCGCCGCCAAGGCCCCCCGCCTTCGAGATGGCGGCGGAATAACGGGCGCTCGCCTCGTCGAACAACCCCTTTTCGGCGGCCAGGTCGCCCGCGGCCAACTCCTCGTCGACCTCACCGCGCAATTTCCCCTGGAGTTCCCGGAAAAGTCCCGCCGTTCCGGCATCCCCGCTCCGGGCCCCGATCTGCATCGCGGATTCGCCCCGGTTGTTTTTCTGCATCGGGTCGGAGCCCGCATCCAGCAGCAGTATCGCCATCCTCGCGTCGGAGGCCAGCATCAGGGCCGTCTCGCCGTCCCGGTTCCGGGCATGCGCCGACGCCCCGTTTTTCAGCAAAAACTCGGCCAGCGGCAGGTTCCCCTGCTTCGCGGCGATCAGGAGCGCGGTGTTTCCGCCGGCATCCACGGTGTCCGGCTTCGCCCCGCCTTGCACGAGAAGGCGGACCACGTCTTCCTTGCCGTTGTTCAGCGCGAAGGCCAGGGGCGTCTTTCCCGTGCTCGTCGCGAGGTTGGGATCGGCTTTATTGTCGAGGAGCTTTTTCACGATCGCCGCATGTCCCGCGCAGGAAGCGGCCTGAAGCGGCGTCAACGAGGTCTCTCCCGGACACGATTTTTGGGATTTCTCTACCGGGACGGAAGTGTTGATGTCGGGGGACCCGGGCCGCAGGCAGCCATCCAGCGCGGCGGCATCGCCATCGAGGGCGGCCCCGGTCATACGCTGCGGATTGCTGGCGCACGAGACCAGAAGAAAGGGGGCGAGAAATACGATCACCAGGATGTCCGACAGTTCGATGCGTGTCTTTTCCCTCATGTAGTTTTCCTTTCCGTTTTTCACCCGGCGATATGCCGCGCGCTGGCCGAAGATCCGGCAGTCCCATTAATGGGAAGAGTTCTGTGTATTCCCGCGAGAACGGGATGAAGATTTCGTCGCATGAGGTATTTATCGGACGGGGCGATGATAATCTTTACGGGAAGTGATG
>CAYSSF010000384.1:0-3230 GCA_964433455.1 uncultured Syntrophaceae bacterium | reverse complement strand
GACCCGGTCGGCCCGATCAGCAGAATATTGCTCTTCTGAATATCAACCCCGCCCATATCGACAGGGGAAAACAACCGTCGGTAGTGGTTGTAAACGGCTACGGAGAGCACTTTTTTTGAATGATTCTGTCCGATGACGTACTGGTCGAGAAATTTCGCAATGTTCTTCGGTTCGGGAATCCCTTTGCGGAGCCCCTCGGTGCCGCCCTTTTCAGACTCTTCTTCGACGATACAGCGGCACAACTCGATGCATTCATCGCAGATATAGGCCGTGGGACCGGCGACAAGCTTTTTTACCTCGTTCTGGTTTTTCCCGCAGAATGAACAGAACAACAACCCCCGACCGTCCTGCGGATCTCTTGCTTTTTTAGCCATAAATAACCTCTTTCGTTTGCCTTTTCAGCCCCTTCGGACGATGATTTCATCGATAATGCCGTATTCTACGGCCTTGGCGCCGGTCATGTAATAATCCCGTTCGGTGTCGGAAGCAATCTTTTCCAGCGGTTGACCGGTAAGACCGGCGAGAATCTGATTCAGCTCTTCCTTCAACCTCAGGATCTCGCGCGCCTGGATGTCGATATCCGTTGCCTGCCCCTGGAATCCTCCCAGAGGCTGGTGAATCAAAATTCGCGAATGGGGGAGGGCAAACCGCTTTCCCTTTTGGCCCGCCGCCAGAAGGAGGGCGCCCATGCTGGCCGCCTGTCCCATGCAGACCGTACTGACCGCGGGTTTGATATACTGCATCGTATCGTAGATGGCCATTCCCGAGCTGACATGTCCGCCGGGGGTGTTCAAGTAGAAGAAGATCTCTTTGTCCGGATCATCCGATTCCAGAAAGAGCATCTGTGCAATGACGAGGTTCGCAACGTCATCATCAATGGCCGTTCCGAGGAAGATGATGCGGTCTCTAAGAAGTCTCGAATAGATATCGAATGCCCGTTCGCCGCGACCGTCCTGTTCAATCACCATAGGTATCAGGCTCATTGCTCTTCCTCCGAAACGACCCGTTTCTCATTGATCACGGTTGTCACTTTCGCCTTGGCCTCCAGAAACGCATAGGTCTTCCTGTTCAGGATCTCGCTTCGGATGCTATCGATCAGATCGTCCTTTTCAAGCGCCTTCCGGAAAGTCTCATAATCCTGGGCCCTCTGCAGGGCGATCTCCCGGATCTGTGTGTCCAGCTCATCTTCCTCTACCGTCAGCGCTTCCTTACCCGCTATGCCTTTGAGCAGCAGCACGGTCTTTACGATCTTCGCCGCCTCCTCTCGAAAATGATCATGGAGCTTCATACTGAATTCGGTTGCCTTTTTCGGATCCATACCGCCGGAGACCATTCTTTGCCGGGTGTCGGACATCATATGATGGATCTGCCGTTCGACAAAGGATTCCGGAACATCAAAAACATTTTTCTCCAACAGTTTGTCGCTGATCTGCCTTTCAAATTCCAGCGCGATCTTTCGCTTCTTCTCCTCTTCAAGGCTTTTGAGAACATCCGCTTTGAGGGCTTCCAGGGTTTCGTAACGCTCAAAATTCTTGATAAACTGATCATCGATTTCCGGCAGTTTCTTTACCCGGAGGCCCTTGATATGGACCGTAAATTCGACATCTTTTCCTGCCAGATGGGCGGCATTGTAATTGTCGGGAAACTTAACGGCAACCGTTTTAACCTCACCCTGCTTCATACCCGCGAGTTGCTCCTCGAAACCGTGCACAAAGGTTTTCGATCCGATTTCCAGCATGTGGTTTTCGGACTTCAGCTCCTTGAGCGGCTCCCCGTCCAATGTGCCCTCGAAATCGAGGGTAACGAAATCCCCCGTCTGAATTCCGCGGTCTTCCGCCACCTCTTCCATCGTGGCGAACATCTGACGGATTTCCAGCATCTTTGCGTCAAGATCCCGATCGGTCACAACCGGCTCTTCTTTCTCCAGATCCAAACCAAGGTAGTCTTTCGGTTCGACGGTGGGTTCCACCTCGACCGTCGCCGAAAAGGTGAAATTCTTTTCCGCCTCGATCCCCTGCTGTTCGATCTCCGGCTGGGTTACCGCAGGAATATTCTTCTGTTGCAACGCCTCCCAGTAGTAACGATTCACCAGGTTGGAGATCGTCTCTCCTTCGGCATCTTCACGATAGTGCCTTTCCAGGATTTCCCGTGGAATCTTGCCCGGCCTGAACCCCTTGATTTTGGCCTTTTTTCCCACCTTGCGGTAAACCGCATCCAACTCGCTTTTCACATCCGCCCAGCCGATATCAAAAGACAATTTCTTCTTTACGGCACTGATATCCTCAATTTTAACGGCGTCACTGATGTCACTCACGGCCATACGCTCCTTTGTCCAAGTATTATATTCAGATGACAGACGGATTGGTGCGAGAGAGGGGATTCGAACCCCTATCCGCTTAGGCGGGCTGGATCCTAAATCCAGTGCGTCTACCAGTTCCGCCACTCTCGCATGATAGAAGCGGTATCTTTATATTCATTGCATCTCCGAATGTCAACACCGATGATCGGGAGAACCGTACAATCTATAAAAAAACCGCCTGTTCGGCGGTTTCATTATCAATTGGTCGGGGCGAGTGGATTTGAACCACCGGCCCTCTGAACCCCATTCAGATACGCTACCAGACTGCGCCACGCCCCGACACGAATCATCACAATTCGGTGCGTCATTACCACCATCCATCATTCGTGTCAAGGACAATGAGATTTTTCTGGTGACATCCGGAATCGGTAAAGGTATGATCCCGCGAACGCAAGAGCTGTCAGAAGGGGTTGCATCATCCTGGAGGAGAGAGCGATTGTCCCGGTCCGCGCGCCTGAAAAACAAAATGGATGAACGACGTGTGTGTCTGCCACGGCTCATCTATCCCCCTGCCCTTCCGATCCTGCTGAAAAAAGAGGAAATCGTCGCTGCTGTCCGAAAACACCCCGTGGTCGTTGTTACCGGTGAAACAGGTTCCGGGAAGACGACGCAGATCCCGAAGATGTGCCTGGAGGCGGGTCGGGGTCTCACCGGTCTGATCGGTTGCACGCAGCCTCGCCGGATCGCGGCGACGACGGTCGCGCGGAGAATCGCCGAAGAGATGGGCGAGGAGGTCGGTCAGTCCGTGGGCTACAAGATCCGTTTCGACGACCGGACCCCGCGACACGCCTTTCTGAAGATCATGACCGACGGGATTCTCCTGATGGAGACGCAATCCGATCCGCTGCTGCGCGCCTACGATACGATCATC
>CAYSSF010000383.1:0-3244 GCA_964433455.1 uncultured Syntrophaceae bacterium | reverse complement strand
TCGCAGTTTTCATTTTTTGCGCATGGTTCCACATCATCTGCACCCAGAGGATAGGGTTTGTAAATTCAGCCCACATCGCCAGGTCAGGACCAATTTTACCTCTTTTTTCACCGATACTATGGCACGCCATGCAACCTTTCGCCTTTAAAACTTCTTTGCCTTTAAGAGGGTTTCCCGGTTCATCCAGGTAACGGATGAAGTACAAGAAAGCAAAGAGATCGGACATTTCCGTCTCGTTAAGTAGTTCAAATTTAATCCATTTTGCAGACATCTTTTCCCACATCTCTGGTGCATGGTTCCACATTGCCGCCACCAATCCGCCGGAGGAAAGATGAACAGGCTGCGTCTTCGAAAGATCAGGCGCTATGATAATCTTCCCTTTTTCACCCATGCCGTGACATTGGATACAGCCTTTTTCCGAAAATATCTGCCAGCCTTTTCTTGCATCGCCTGGAACGAGATACTTGTTTTCAGCAGAAGCAAGATGAGGATTCAATCCAAATGTAAGCAGGGCCCCAAAAAAAACGACCGCTTTCTTAAATTTTACTTTCATTGGCCGGACCTCCGTTTCCCATGATATTCCTCTGGCCCTCTCTTATTATGGTTGTAAATACCATGGTAACAACAGTAGTTAAGACGACAAAGGCGAAGGTTATTACGGATGCCAGGATCACAGCATGTGCCACCGGATTATCATGTTCTACAAATGCTCTATAAACGCTATACCAAAGAAAGGTGAAAACCCCTAACACAAAGGCATAGAAGCCAAGGAGCAAGGAAATTTGACACCACAATATTACTTTATTTCCAACGGCTGAATCGGATTCCTTCATCTGATCACCTCATATTCCTTGAATAAGCCATTTTAAGTAGGCAGGTAGGTACGGAGCCTCTCCGTCACTTCCGCATGTGCCCTTTCCCGTCCCTCCTGAACCTCCCACAAGGACACGATCGGAAACAGCTTGGTAAAGACCATATAAATCATCGCAAACAGCGCAAAACAGCCAGCAAGAATGGCCCACTCAACCCACGTTGGACTATATAGCCCCGTCTCATAGGGCAAACGAGGATGCATCAGGGTGGGAACGACGATGGTAAAACGTTCCAGCCACATGCCAATATTGACGGATATGGAGGCAATTACGGTCCCCGTGATGGTACGCGTCCTATTGTTTGCCAGTATTGTGAATGGGATGACAAAGCATGTCAACACCATGATCCAGAAGTGCGGAGCATATGCACCAGTCATTTTTTCAAAAAATACCTTTATTTCCTCAGGCTCTGCCCCATAGAACACCGTAATATATTCAGAAAAGGTAAAATAGAGCCATAAACAGGTCATAACGAGGAGCAGTATGCCGAGATAATTAAAATGGACTTCACGGAAGTAGTCCCCAAGGTGATAAACTCTCCTGAGCACCGCCATTGCCACAATAATGGCGGCAATACCTGAGTAGATGGCCCCGGCAACAAAATAAGGGCCAAAGATAGTGCTGTGCCACATGGGTTGAATGGTCATGGAAAAAACGTAGGATACCACGGTGTGCACGGAAACCGCGATCGGCAGGACTGTAACGGCCATGATGCC
Source organism: uncultured Syntrophaceae bacterium (assembly GCA_964433455.1). Lineage (GTDB taxonomy): Bacteria > Desulfobacterota > Syntrophia > Syntrophales > UBA5619 > UBA5619. Next base: position 1,656 of record CAYSSF010000383.1, on the reverse strand, counting down.
GATGCCCTTCTCTAAGTAATGAATCTGTTTTTCCGTCCCTACCCAACCCAGAGCCAAGACCTCATACAGGTATTTTCTGAATCCTCTCGGCATCCGATCTCTGAGCAGGGCAATATCCGGAATAAGAGGGAGATAGAGATAAATAGAGCTGGCCGTCAAGTAAGTGGTAAGGCTTACCACGTCCCAGAGAAGGGGCGACTGGAAACGACCATGCCTTATCACCATCATCATACGGTCAATACGACCCAAATCTATAAGTATATTGCCTAAACCAAAAAAAAGAACTAAAACGGTGATAACCTCGGCGGAGCGGGTAATCGAACGGCGCCACTCCGCTTTCGATATGCGGAGGATGGCTGATATGAGCGTGCCTGCGTGACTGACCCCGATAAAGAATACAAAGTTGGTAATGTATATGCCCCAAAAGATAGGGTTGTTCATACCTGTCACCCCAAGCCCGTACTTGAACTGGGTGAAATAGGCAACTGCAGCAATCAGCACCACCGATGAAAGAAGGGCAAAAACAATGTAAAATTTTTTACCAGTATGCAGAATAGGCTGATACAAAACCTCGTCTCTGCTCCTGGTTATATTATTTTCTTTTCCCGATCCCATGTCTGGTCCTAAAGCTTCCATGCTAAGCTCCTTCCCTCAGGTAATACACGTTTGGTTCAGTGCCAAGTTCTTTCAATAATCTAAATGCCCTGGGACTTCTTGCGAATTTAGAAACGATACTGTCTTTGTCATTCAAGTCCCCAAAAGAGATCGCTTTACTAGGACAGGTCTGGGCGCAGGCCGGGATATAATCATCAGGGGTCATTCCCCTTTTTTCGGCCTTTGCTCTGTCCTTTGCCTTCTGTATTCTGTGGGCGCAGAAGAGGCACTTCTCCACTACGCCCTTCGGCCTTACGGTAACGTCCGGATTGAGGGCGCTCATCATCTCCTTGGGCCATTCGGGCTTATACCAGTTCATGGACTTGACCGTATAGGGACACGCATTGGCGCAATATCGGCAACCGATGCAGCGTGCATATACCTGATCAATGATACCTTCTTTCGTCTTGTTGGTTGCCCCGACGGGACAGACCTTGACGCAGGGCGGATTTTCACACTGCATGCAGGGTACCGGCATAATATTCGCTTTGATATTGGGATATTCCCCCTCTATATGTTCCACCATCCGAATCCAACCGATGGACCGGAATATTGCTGCCTCCCCCGGACTTGGCGGTGGTACGTTATTCTCGATCTGGCAAGCAATGACGCATGCCTGGCATGCCGTGCACTTATCCAGGTCTATCACCATTCCCCATCTAATCATTCCATCCTCCCTATGCCTTATACACCTTGACCCTGGTTTTGTGCATAAGCGGGTCACCAGTAAAAGGTTCTGCATGATAAGTAATTAATGCCCCCGCGTTTTCACCGGTCCCCTTTGCCCATCGGCCGAGCGCTGTGTGTCCTAACCCCATCGGAATATTGACCGTCTGCGGCATCGCTCCGGGAGTCAATTTAGCCCTGAACTTCAGCTTTGCGGAGGGCGATTCCACCCAGAGCCAATCACCATCTTTAATGCCAAGTCCTTCAGCCGCTTTTGGATCTATCTCGGCCCATGAATGCCATTTCTGTTTGACATAGAAGCTGTTGATATCCTGT
>CAYSSF010000382.1:0-3249 GCA_964433455.1 uncultured Syntrophaceae bacterium | reverse complement strand
GAGACCATCTGGCCCGCCGATTTCGATTACATGGCGAAGGTCCTCACGCAGGCGGTACAGGAGAAGAAGGTCCGGAATTACGTCCAGTGGATCGGGATGTAAGAAAACGACGACCCCATTAAACGATCAAGGAGGAACCATGCAAGCATTCGACTATAAGTATCAGAACTTTGAACCATTGAAATCATTCAAGCGTGCGCCGGAGCTCGAGGTCTATGTGCCGGGGCATCGCACCTGCGCCGGCTGCGGTCCGGCGTTGAACTACCGGCTGGTCGCGAAGGCGGCGGGTCAGGAGACCATCTTCATCGGCCCCACCGGCTGCATGTACGTGGCCAACGCCAGCTACCTCTGCACCCCCTATGCCTGTTCCTGGATCCATGCCCAGATCACCAACGGCGGGGCGGTGGCCTCCGGCATCGAGGCAGCCTTCAAGGCCCTCGCGCGCAAGGGAAAGCATACCGGGTCGTTCCCCAACGTCATCGTGATGGCGGGCGACGGCGGGACCGTGGATATCGGTCTGCAGGCCATGTCGGGGATGATGTACCGAAACCACAAGGTGCTCTTCATCTGCTACGACAACGAATCTTACGCCAACACGGGGGTCCAGACTTCACCGACGACGCCTTACGGCGCGGCGACGACCTTTACCCCTCCTGGAAAAGAAATTCCCGAGGGGAAGGTCCTCTTCCCGAAGGATGTTCCCCAACTGGTCATCGGCGGGCATCCGGCGGTAAAATACGTGGCCACCACGACCGTCGCCCATCCGCTCGACCTGATGAACAAGGTGCGGAAGGCGCTGAGTTTCCCGGGGCCGACCTTCATGCACATGCTTGCCCCCTGTCCCAAGGGTTGGCTCTTCGATGAAAAGCTGACGAGAGAGATGGCCCGGCTCGCCGTGGAGACCGGCATGTGGTCGATGTACGAATGGGAAGACGGTGTGTATAAGTACACGAATGTACCGAAGAAGTACAAACCGGTCGGCGAGTACATGAAGCATCAGGGCCGGTTTGCCCATCTCAAGCCGGAGCACATCGCCAAGATGCAGGCCTTTATCGATGAGCGGATCAAGGCGGTGAAAGAGCGGGTAGCGGTAGCGGCGCCTATCCCGACTCCCAAGCAGCAGGCCTGATCCTTAACGGAGAAAAGGGCGGTCAACAGGCTTCGCAGAGTCGATAAACGCCCTCCCCCGTCGTGGGGGAGGGCGAAGGCATCGTGCACAGACAGGGAAAGAAAGGAGGTTTTCACTGCGTCATTTCTCCCTCTCCGCATGTCTCCGACGCCGGGGAAGGGGGGATCATTTCTTCATCAGAGAAAGACAAAATGATAGCGCTTCGGGGTATCGGGCTGGAAGTTTGAATCGTTTTTCAAACCTTAAGGAGGGACCGTATGAAAAAGCTATTTTGGACAGGCAGCATTGCCCTGGCGATTTGTTCCTTGGTTCTGATGAGCAGTCTCGCAACGAGCACGGCAAATGCCTGGGAGCCTACGAGACCGGTCGAATTCATCATCCCGGCGGGAACGGGTGGAGGGGCGGATGTGATGGCCCGGTTCATTGCGCCGCTCGTCAGCAAATACAAGCTCTCGCCGACGCCTTTCATCGTGATCAACAAATCCGGAGGAGCCGGCGGCGAGGGATTCCTCTATGTGAAAGGGAAGGCCAAGGACCCGCACACCATCATCATCACGCTGGACAATCTGTTCACGACGCCTCTGTCGACGGGGCTGCCGTTCAACTGGCGGGATATGACGCCGGTGGCGCGGCTGGCGCTCGATTATTTTGTCCTGTGGGTGAATGAAGAATCGCCCTACAAGACGGCCAAGGAGTATATGGATGCGGTGAAGAAGGAACCGGGCAAGTTCATGATGGGGGGAACCGGGACCGCCCAGGAGGACCAGATCATCACCGTCCAGATGGAGCAGGCCTTCGGCGTGAAGTTCGGTTATGTTCCCTTCAAGGGCGGAGGAACGGTGGCGGTTGAACTCGTTGGCAACCACATCAACTCATCGGTGAACAACCCCGCGGAGGCGGTGAGCCACTGGAAGGCGAAGAGGCTGAGGGCGCTTGCGGCGATCGATCATGAGCGGATCAAGCTTCCGCTCTGGGATACGATCCCGACGATGAAGGAATCGGCGGGGGTAGACCTGAGCTATCTGATGCTCCGCGGCATATTTGCAGCGCCGGGCATCACCAAGGAGCAGCAGGAGTATTACATCAATGTGATGAAAAAGGTGACGGAGACCCCGGAATGGACGAAATATATTTCGGACATGGGTCTGAAGGGCGGGTTCCTGACGGGCTCCGACTATGTGAAATGGCTTGAGGAAAAAGAAAAAATCACCAAGGATCTCATGACCAAGGGGAACCTGCTGAAGAAATGACGGAGAATCGACACCGATGGAGCGAGATGGAAATCTCGCTCCATACCTTTTAATTCCCGACAGTTTAAAAGGGGGACGTATGAGAAAGGCTGAAATCTGGGTTTCCTTGGCATTTGTATTCCTCGGCGTCATCGTCATCGCCGATTCGATACGGCTCGGTTTTATGTGGGGAACTGCCGGTCCGGAATCCGGCTTTTTCCCCTTCTATCTGGGGGTGGGCGTGGTCATATCCTCCCTGTTCGTCTTTAACAGTGCCTTTACCCGGTACAAGAAGGAGGGGGCCGGCAAGCCGTTGATGCCGCCGGGGGCCATAAAGCCCATCCTCTGGGTTTTGATTCCGTCACTCTCCATGATCGTGATTACGGAACTGGTCGGCCTCCACATCGCTGCGGCGCTGTTTCTGGCGTTCTACATGCGCGTTGTAGGAAAGATCCGGTGGGCGACGACGCTTATGGTCGGCATCCTCTCGCCGCTGTCGCTCTACATCATTTTTGACAAGCTGTTTCTGATTCCCCTGCCCCAGGGGTTGTGGGGGGCATACCTGCTGCGGTTCTAAGAGGGACGAGACGGAATGATCCGATAAACCATCTCCTACACGGACAAACCGGTACATAGAGGTGAACAATATGGTGGAAAACATACAGAATCTGATGGTGGGTCTCAATGTTGTGTTTCAGCCTTACAACCTCATGATCATCGTCGTCGGACTGATTCTCGGAATCATTGTCGGGGTGCTGCCGGGTCTGGGCGGCGCCAACGGCGTGGCCATTCTGATCCCCATCGTGGTCACGATGCCGCCTACCGCCGGGATTATCCTTTTGTCGATGATCTATTGGGGGGCGCTCTATGGGGGAAGCATCACGTCCATAC
>CAYSSF010000381.1:0-3257 GCA_964433455.1 uncultured Syntrophaceae bacterium | reverse complement strand
TATTATAAATATTTTCTACATAATCATAGTACAACTGTTTCTCCTGATTATCATAAACTACTATCAGCCCAAGCCCAGGATATCTTCTACACAAATATCCTAACCGAGAAGTCTTAATATTATACTGAATAAAAGAGCTTCCTTCCTTTTGAATAGTCTGCAATTTCTGAGCACTTTTGATCTGGATGGCAAATTTAAATCCAGATACTTGATTGTCTACTAATAATTCTACATCTAAATCTACGCCCTTATCTGGATTCTCTTCTCGCACAAGAAAACCATTTTTCTGTAAGAAAACCTGCTTCGTTGCAATAACAGATTCTTCAGATGTTTTTGAATAAATATCTACAATAGGATTATCGTGAAAACCCATATTTCCCCTCGTGCCATTGGAAACTGCACCAATTTTTATATGCGCTTAACGGCGAGGGTCAGTTTCGTTTTACCCGCCGTGGGCAAAACGTAAACTGCACCCTCTGGTTAGGCGTATTATTTGCTATCATCGTATGAAAACTCCTGCGCCTTGGCTTCTGGTTCATCTTTGCCGTTGTCGATTGTAAGCGGGGGGAGCTCCGCAAGAATGCGGCGAATCTGGGCTTCAGTACTATCGCCACCATCCGGAGGCGAACTGTTGCTATCTACCAGAATCTCCCCGCATAGTATCTGCTCGACGCCCTGAAGCCCGCGTTGCCATGACGCATTCGCAGTCTTCAACGCATTGTCGCGCTGACGGGTCGCCACCGCCAATCTCTGAGCAAGAGCGTCTTGAACGTCGAGGAGCGGAATGGGAATAAGTGTCTTGTTGACATCGTCATCAAGGATGGCAGGGTAGCTCGACCCTGTACTCCACTTGTGGAACTGCTCCAACGTGCTCGCTAGTCGCAGGGCATAGTGAAGGTAGTATGGATTCACGCCTGCATTGGCTCTGACAACCGAGAATCCCGTTGAAGCAATCTGGTTGTGGAGTTCAATCGGTACAACTGCAATAGCACCGCGGGTTGGGCGACAAGTTGAAACAAGTATATCAAATGCCCGAACGATTTTTCTGGCTCGCGAAGGGGCCTCTTCGCCCGTGATCTCCTGCGGTGTGACGATTGTGCCCGTCGTAACATCGACGCTTGAGATGTCTATGTACTGAAATAGTTCATCCGGTTTCCTGGTTGGGTCGCGCTTGTTTTTCGATGTGGACGCTACCGCGTCAACCCGTTTGAGAATGTCTGATGGGAACCGGCGTATGCCCTCTGGAGGAAGGTGAAAGTCGATGTCCCAGCGGCTCGCCGCCTGAAGTTGGGCAAGCGTCTTAATCAGTGTCTTCATGCCCAACCCTTCTTCTCATGGAATGCGGCTATAGCGGCGTCGACCTCCGAACCATGCTTTGGCTTGCCTGTGGGTTCGTAACCAAGGTTCTCGACTTCGCAGAGGAAAGTCTCTTCGTTCTTGCCAGCTGTCTCTCCCGGAAGCCGTTTGCGGAAAATACAAAGACACGTCTTCACCATTGCGCCGAATGGAGTAAATGCTTCTTCCGGGAAGAAGATAGCTTTGATTTCAGCAACGCCGTAAAGCCACTTGCGAACAAAGGCAGCACTCTTTCCCTTCATCAAGTGTTCGGGAAGCACGATGGCCATTCGGCCACCAGGCTTCAGAAAGTGAATGCTGCGCTCAAGCCCCAGGATTTCAAGGGGCAATGACTTCTTCTTGTGTCCAAGGTCGAAGCGACCAAGCATTTGCATGGTCTCGTGGCGCATAATGCTTCCAAACGGGGGATTTGTGAAAACGACATCAAACACCGCAGGATCAAGCGGCGGCGCAGATGCTCCCAACGCGTCGCGGAGTGCGATAATGTCAGGGTAGTTATCGAAGCTCAGAAGCGCATCTTGATTACGGATATTTGTGTGTCCGTCGTCGTGGAGCATCATGTCAGTCATGGCAATGCGCACCATTCGGTCCGACTTTTCAATTCCGTGCAAATGGAAGAACTTGAATTCATGCAGATCGTGGGCTGTTATTGTTGCGCCCTGAGTGTCTTGAACAAACTGAAGGGCTTTTGTCAGGAAATGGCCTGATCCGCAAAAGGGGTCGAGGATTAATTCGTGCGCCTTTGGCTGAATAACCCCGACTGCCAATTGCACAATCGGATCGGGCGTGAAGTATTGCCCCATTCCGGCTCTGATTGCTGGTGCCAGAATCTTCTGAAAGGCACGGCCTTTAATGTCTGCCCTGCTGTCAACGAGCGAGAATTCCTGAAGACGTTCAACGATTCGATGCAGAGCTGTGTCGCTCAGTCGTATCTGCGATTTGAAGACACCCCGAGATCGTTCGTAGTCCGGTATCCGCTTTGAGTAAATATCTATGTCCGCTGTACGGGCTTCCTCATAAAGAACGCGGATATTAGAAGCGACTTCCGACGCGTTGCTTGCGCCGTAGGTCTGAAATCGAAATGCTGTGGTACCGGATTGTTTCGTCGTGAAGCGTTCGTCAAAGATTTTCGCATATATTACTTTGCAGATTTCGTCCAGAGCCTCGTCAGCATGCAATCCGTCAACATCTCGGGCTGCACTGTGGCAGTCAAACAAGACCTTTTCATAGTCAGCATTGAGTGTCTTGAGACCTGTTGATCCCGCATAGCCCATCGAGGGCAACTCCCTTACGATCTGCACCCTGACGCGGGTTTCTAGTCCAAAGGAGGGTAGGTCGGGGATATACTCAAAATCGTTTGGGTCGATTTTCTTCCGAATAGTTTTCACTCGGTCGCCATCTGTGATCATCCCGATTGTGGCTGTGTGTGTGGATGCCAGATACGTTTCGAGCTGTCTTTCCGCCTCCTTGAATTCGTCATCAGATATGCCACGCTTCTTGGCTTCGACGTAGAGGAACGTTCGTCGATTGACGTTCTTGATCGAGATGTCGGCCTCTTTTTCCGTCGAGCCCATTTTGACCGGTTCTTCAATGATAATGCGTTCGCCAAGCCAGTCGGCGGGATACTTGTAGTTTGCGATGAGCTTGGCTAACGCCCACTGACGCACGAATTCCTCAATAATCCGTTCAACCCCTTCGTAATTGCCGTGTTGGTCGAACCACTGGCGCGCCCTGCGGATAGCTTCCGCAACGTCGCCGTGTGAAGGGAAGAGCCAGAGGTCGGGGGGTATCAACTCGAAATTTCCGATAAGGGCCATCAAATCCTCGTATTGTTGTTCTTTCACCTAACATTCATTTTTATCTTTATTCTATAAATGTCAGCATATTATATCATGCCATAT
>CAYSSF010000380.1:0-3281 GCA_964433455.1 uncultured Syntrophaceae bacterium | reverse complement strand
CGGGAAAGCCGGAGGACAAGTTGGGACAACACCTCTCCAACACGGCGACCGTCACCTTTGAAGATGTGGAGATCAGCGACGCCCAGATCATCGGCGATAGGCGGCTCGGATTTCAGTACCTCACCGATGTGCTTGACTATGCGCGGCCCATGGTGGCTGCGATCGGTGTCGGTCTTGCCCGCTGCGCCCTCGATGTCACGCTGGCCTACACGCAGGAGCGCCGGCAGTTCGGCCAGCGGATCTGCGACATGCCAGTCGCCCGCGAGACCCTGGTTGCGATGTGGAAGCGGGTCGAACTGGCGGAGATGGCGCTGATGAAGGCGGCCTTCATGGTCCAGGAGGGGGCGCCCGATCGGGGAGTTTACGCCTCCCTCGCCAAGAACATCGCCGCGGAGGCGGCCATATTCTGCTCGACGGAGGGGCTTCACCTCCACGGCGGATACGGCTTCATGGCGGAATACGAGATTTCGAAGCTGATCCGGGACGCCCAGATTGTCGACATCTACGAAGGGGTTCGCGAGGTCCAGAACATGATCATCGGGCGGGAGTTGATCTGATGCTCTATCTGCACGGCATCGGCCATTTTCATCCGGAAAGTGTGATTACGAACCGGTTTCTGGAAGAGCTCGAGATCGGGACCGACGAGGCATGGATCCTGGAACGCGTCGGGATCCGCGAACGGCGGACGGTCCTCTCCCTCGACTACATCCGCCGGACGAAGAACTGCGACATACGGGCGGCCCATGAGGCGAGTCTGTACCGGAATGCCGAGACGGGGGCGGCCGCAGCGAGGATGGCCATCGAGCGGGCGGGCATCACGCCCGGCGACATCGGACTGGTCCTGTCGGGGAGCAGCATCCCATCCTTCTCGACGCCCGCGGAGGCGGCCACGGTGGCGGCGGAACTGGGGATCGACGCCCCCTGTCTTGATGTGAATTCAGCCTGCACGACCTTCGGGATGCAGGTCGCGTTCGTCGACCGGATGGCGGCGGATAAGCTTCCGCCGTTCGTGCTCATGGTTCAGCCGGAAGGGATCACCCGCGCCATCGATTACAGCGATCGATCCGCTTCTGTCCTGTTCGGCGATGCGACCACGGCCGCCGTTGTCTCGGCGACGGTTCCGGCGCGGGCGGCCTTTACGGAATCCAGTTGCGGGACCAACCCCTCGGGGTGGGAGAAGGTTACGATCCCGTACGCCTCCCATTTTCGCCAGGAAGGCCAAGCCGTCCAGGGGTTCGCGATCCGCCGGATGACCGAGTCCCTCCAGGATCTCAGATCCGGATTGACTCAACAGGGGCGTTTCCGTTTCATCGGCCACCAGGCAAATCTGGGGGCGCTCAGGACAGTCTGTGAACGGGCGGGTATTCCGGATGAGCAGCACTGGCGCAATGTGGCCGATTTTGGCAACACGGGCGGCTCCGGGGCGCCCGGCGTTTTGAGCAGGCACTGGGAGGAGTTGATGCCTGGCGACCGAGTCGCAATCTGTCTCGTCGGGGCGGGCCTGACCTGGGTCAGCCTGCTGCTGGCCGTGGAGGAGCGATGATGACCTACGACGAATTCAAGGGAAGTTCCTGCTTCGGCCTGGAGGATCTGATCGCCTTTGCCTACGGCACTCTGGTGGAAGATCCTCCGGAAGGATTTGCGGCCCGTTTGCCGGCGCCGCCTTTCCTGATGATGGATCGGATTCTCGAAATCGGATCGGACGGCCGCCAGGGGAGGATCGTGGCGGAACAGGATATTCGCCTCGATGCCTGGTACTTCCAGTGCCACATGCCCGGCGATCCGGTCCAGCCCGGCTGCCTCTGCGTGGACGCGATCTGGCAGCTCCTCGGTTTCTACTGCATCTGGCGCGGAGCGCTCGGGTCGGGACGCGCCTTGGGCTGCGGGGAGGTGGTTTTCAGCGGCCAGATCCGCCCCTTCAACCGCACGGTGCGTTACGAAGTCGATGTGCGGCGGTTCACGAACCTGAAGGAGTCGGGTGCGAGCATCGTCATCGGGGAGGGGACGGTCTCGGTGGACGGCGAGACGGTTGCCGAGATCCACGGTGCGCGGACAGGCCTCTTCAAGGGGATTGCCTATCCGGACTACCCGCGTCGATCGGCGAACGCCGTCGGCGGCCGGATGTAAGGAATTGGGACGCTGTTCCCATGAAAAGATGAGTGAAGAAATGGAAATGGGTTTAAAAAAGGTAGCGGTGGTGACGGGGGGCGCAACGGGAATCGGGGCGGCCTGCGTCCGGGAACTGGCGGCAAGGGGCTTTCGCGTGGGGATCCATTACCGGTCGAGCGCGGCGGCCGCGCTTTCGCTGTTGGCGGAGATCGGCGACGGATTCCTGCTGCCGGCCGATCTGGCCGACATCGCGCAGATCGATGCGCTGGTGGAGACGCTGAAGGGGCAGACGGACCGTTGCGATCTCCTCGTCAACAACGCCGGCGTCTCCTTCGACGCCGACATGCAGCGGATGCGGATCGAACAGTTCGACGCCCAGCGTGCGGTTGCGCGCGGCGCCTGGTACCTGACGAAGCGCATCCTGCGCCAATATATGCTTCGCGCGAACGCCGGCAGGATCATCAACATATCGAGCGTTGTCGGACACACCGGGAACGCCGGCCAGATTCCCTACACGATGGAGAAGGCGGCCATGGACGCACTGACGAAGTCGCTCGCCCGTGAACTTCGGGGGCGCGAGATCCTGGTCAATTCAGTCGCTCCCGGATTCATCGCGACGGAGATGACCGCCCGCCTGCCCGAAGAGGTGAAGGCGGGGATCCTTGCCGGGATTCCCCTCAACCGGATGGGGCGGCCGGAGGAGGTCGCGGAGGTGGTCGGTTTCCTGGCCACGGCAGGTTCCTACATTACCGGTACGGTCATTCATGTGAACGGAGGGCTTTATGGAGGCTGATCCTGTCCTGCGGGGTCGGATTCTGGAGATGGTTCCCCAACGGCACCCCTTCCGTTTTATCGGGGAGATTCTGGAATTGGACGAGGAACATATCGTCGGCGTCTACCGGTTCCGCAGCGATGAATACTTTTACGCGGGCCATTTCCCGGGCCTTCCCGTCACACCGGGGGTTATCCTGATCGAGACGATGGCCCAGACGGGCGTCGTCGCATTCGGACTTTACCTGAGTCTGCTTCGGGGGAAGGGGGAAAAAGCCGTCGAGGATCCCGTCACATTGTTTACCCTCGCGGAACAGGTGGAGTTCAGCGGTGTGGTCCGTCCCGGCGAACTCGTCCGCGTTGCGGGGCGGAAGGTCTATTTCCGCGGAAATCAGCTCAAG
>CAYSSF010000379.1:0-3281 GCA_964433455.1 uncultured Syntrophaceae bacterium | reverse complement strand
AGGAGATGGAGGAGATGGTCGGGATCGCCTCCGCCCTTGTGATCAACATCGGCACCCTGAGCCCGGCCTGGGTTCGTGCGATGTTCAAGGCGGCCCAAGCGGCGCGCAAACGGAAAATCCCGATCGTCCTCGACCCGGTGGGGGCTGGGGCCACCTCCTATCGGACGCGAACGGCGCGCGAACTCATCAAGGCAGTGCCTCCCGAAATCATCCGCGGGAACGCATCGGAAATCATGGCGCTTTTAGAGGCGAACGCGAAAACGAAAGGGGTGGACAGCACAGCCTCCTCGGAGGCCGCGGTGGCAATCGGCCGGAATTTATATGAAGTATCCGGCGCTGCCGTCTGCATCAGCGGCGAAACAGATTACACCATCGGCCGAACAGGGATTTTCCGGGGCCGAAACGGCCACGTCTTGATGACCCGTGTGACAGGCCTCGGCTGCACGGCGAGCGCCCTCTGCGGGGCTTTCGCCGCCGTCGAGTCCGACCCGGCCGTTGCCGCTGCAGAAGCGATGGCGGTTATGGGAATCGCCGGCGAGATCGCCTTTGCCCAATCGACGGGACCGGGCTCGCTTCAGCTTCACTTCATCGACGCGCTCTACTCTCTCTCGGCCGACGATATCACCCGCATGCTGAAGATCGAGATGGAACCATGAAAGGATTGTATTTCGTCACCAGCCGCCGTCTTCGCGTTCTCACCCGGCTTGTCGAAGGAGATGGACCGGCCTATGATATCGCCTGCCATGGCAGACGACGACCCCCATGCAAAAATATCCGGAATTGAAGTCATGGACCAGTTTTCACAGAAAAAACTCGTTATATTCGATTATTCGGGAACACTCAGTCTGGAGGCCCCCCGTTTTGCGAGGCGGGCAAACCTCTTGTCGGCTCTCGCGGAAAGCGGCCTTGCACGGCTTGGCGTCGCGACGCCGGAGCTATTCTGGGGCGAGATCGTCGGTCCGACGTGGACCCTGGGAAGCACGACCGACGTCGGCTATAAACGCGCCCTGACTGAGAGGATCAAGGCGCTCGGCATAGCTCCCGCCTTCGCCGACGCTGAAATTGCCGCGAGTTCCTCCCGCTTTGTCGATCTCTATCTTGACTGTTCGCGGATCGATCCCCTCTGGCGTCCCATGCTGGAAAATCTGGCCGGCAATCCGGCGGTCTGCGTCGTCATTGCCACCGACCATTACGCCGAGGCCACCGAAACCATTATCCATCATCTCTGTTCCTGGAACATCCCGGCACGGAAAGCCGGAGAAGAGGCGGAGCCCCGATTTCCCTTTTTCATCGCCAACTCCGCGGATATCGGTTTCCGAAAGTCGGACCGTCGCTTCTGGGAAGCGGTCCAGTTGCAACTCGCGATCACATCGATCCGGTCGATCCTGATCATCGACGATTTCGGATTCAACGAGGCAAAGGGTGACCGCTATCGGGAACGGGCCGGGGTCGAGGCGCGGCAAAATGAGACGGTCGCATCCGTTTCGGAGATCTTTCAGACATCCGTGGCGGTGATGCCCTTCTTTCTTACCGGTGAAGAACAGGAGCGGAAGGAGGCCGGCGCCCGAAGGATCGCCGAAACGGTCCGCGAGATTGAGCGCTTCCTCAATTCGGGAGATGCTATAAAGATGAACGAAGATGAATGCAAACCCCTCATTGCCTATCCCTGCCGGTGGGTCTACAAGATCATCGGCCGCGACCTGCCCCTTCTGCAGAGCGCCACAGCGGAAATCCTGTCCGGGCGGGACTACTCGGCTTCCCCTTCCCGGAGCAGCAAAGGCGGCGCCTACCACTGCCTGAGTGTTGAGCTGACGGTCGAAAGCGAATCCATCCGCGTCGGTCTCTACGAAATGCTCCGCCGGCATCCCGCCGTGATTATGGTTCTGTAATCGCGTCTTTTCTGAGATGCTGGAAGATCCGTATCGGGACGATCAGGCCATAGAAAGGGATCAGGTACATCGCCGCCACCGTCGATTCGAGAGGTCCGAAGAACCGGGCGGCAAAGACCAGAATCAGGATATTGTTGATATTCACCATCGAAACGGCTGCCGCGAGACGGTTCTCGATGGAAGCCTTCCCCAGCGCGAAAAACCCCAGGGCCAGGAAGATCCCCCCCAGCAGGATGGAAACCGCCGCAGCCTCGAGGATGGTCCCCGGGTTTCGGTAGAAGTAATCGGAGTATTGTGAAAACACGCCCAGGTTCATTCCCGCGAACATCATCAGGGAAAGAATGTAACGGGCCTTCAGAATCGGTTGAACCGCATTCGGAATGAAAATCTGAACCGCCCGGACCGCCGCGAAGGGGATAAAAATGACCAGGGCCAGCATCCGGATCATCACCGGCAATGAAACGTCCAAGGTCTGTCCGAGCAGCATTTTTACGAGAAGAGGGAGGGTAAACGGAAGCAATATCGAAGTGATCACGACAATGACGAGAACAAGCGCCGAGTTTGCGGAGACCAGCGTAGAGATGAAAGGGGCGACGACACCCGTCGAAGCGGCCGCGAGCAGCAGGGCCGCCGGCGCATAAGAGGGAAGAAAGATCCGGAAGAGGAGATAGACCCCGATCGGAAAGGCGATCAGCTTCAGAAAAGAGAGCCACAGGACGGCTCCCCCCTGCTTCCGGATGAGACGCCGGATTTCATCCGGCCGGATCGTCAGGAAGCTGAGGAAAAGAATCGCCATCAGCAAGGACAGGATCAACGGCTGAAAAATCGCCCCGACGCGGGGGAGCAGGATGCCCGTCATGAACGAGACAAGGATGACACAGAAGAGGATGATATCATAAAGGCTGAACATGGGGCGCTTATATCCTTTTTACAGCCGGATAGCCAGCCCGGATGGAAACACTTTTCATCGGACCCATTTGCTGATAAGATTCCTCATCATTATGATTGGAGGTACACGATGGCGAACGACCCGAACAAGGTGATCTACTCCATGATCGGTGTGAGCAAGGTCTACGAGAAAAAACCGGTCCTGAAGGATATTTACCTTTCCTATTTCTACGGGGCGAAGATCGGCGTCCTGGGGCTGAACGGGTCGGGAAAGAGCTCACTCTTGCGGATCCTGGCCGGCGTGGACCAGGATTTCATCGGCAAGACGATCCTCACCCCCGGCCACACCGTCGGCTTTCTCGAACAGGAACCACATCTGGACGATACAAAGACCGTCCGCGAGATCGTCGAGCAGGGGGTGCAGGAGACAGTCGATCTTGTAAATGAATTCAATGAGATTAACGAGAAATTCGCCGAGCCGATGGACGATGAGGCGATGAACAA
>CAYSSF010000378.1:0-3285 GCA_964433455.1 uncultured Syntrophaceae bacterium | reverse complement strand
CGATACCCCGCACCTAAAAAGCCCAGGTTACTTCCTGAGGCCGAGACGCTGAATCACCGCTCTGTAGCGTTCCACGTCCTTGTTCTTCACGTAATCCAGAAGCCTTCGCCGCTGGCCGACCAGTTTCAGAAGCCCGCGCCGGGAGTGATGGTCCTTCTTGTGAGCCTTGAAATGTTCCGTCAGATACTCAATCCTGGCGCTGAGGAGGGCAATCTGGACCTCCGGAGATCCCGTATCCTTTTCGTGCAACTGATAATTTCCGATGATTCCCTTTCTCTTGTCTACATCTAACACTGCTCTCTTCCTCCCTTAAGTCAATCGCGCAAGTATCGAGGCCTTTCGGCCCCTCGTTCAATCGTTCAATACCCGTAAGATCCGGACCGCCTGTCTCTTCCCTTCCCACAAAGCCAGTTCGTCCGATGCGCAGAGCATCCGGGCGACGGCCACCAGATGTTTGTCATGGAGCGTGAGCTTTATCACATCTCCGGCGACAAGAAAAGGAATATGATAACGGCCGAGAACCCCGCCGTCCGGCTGATAGCCGTTCCGCAACCTTTCCGCCAACTGATGATCCACATCGATGACGGCAAGATCGGGCAGGAGTTCCACCATCGGCGTCCAATGCGCCAGCAGCCGTTCCCGCTTTTCCTCCCCCGTCAATCCCCCCAGGGCGACAGCCGCATCCGCTGTGAAATGGCCGCTGCGGGTGCGGCGCAGGGCCGACATGCACCCCCCGCAGCCGAGCGCCTCCCCTGCCTCCGCGCAGAGAGAGCGGATATAGGTGCCCTTCGAACAGGAGACCGTAAAGATCACCTCGGGGAGGCCAATCTCCTCGATCCGGATGTCGTAAATCTCCACCTCCCGCGCCGGCGCCTCTACATCGATACCCCGTCGCGCCCAGTCGTAGAGGGCCTTCCCCCGGATCTTCACCGCCGAGTATCGGGGCGGGATCTGCTCCCGCCTTCCCTTCAAACTGCTCAGCACGGCTTCCACCTGTTCCCGGGTCACACGGGGCTCCACCCGGGTGAGGACGCTGCCTTCGGTATCGAGGGTGTCGGTCCGGACCCCCAGCAGAAGTGTCGCCCGGTACTCCTTGTTGTCGAGCGCCAGGAATTGGACCAGTTTCGTCGCCTCGCCCAGGCAGACCGGAAGGACGCCCGTCGCCAGCGGATCGAGGGTCCCGGTATGGCCCGCCTTTCGGATCCCGAACGTCCGCCTGACCTCTTCCACAACATCCCGTGACGTCGGCCCCGACGGCTTGTCGATGACGATGACCCCGTTCATGATTCCGACGCGGACGCCCGGATCGCCTCGATCACCCGCCTGCGGACCTCCGGCAGTTCTCCGTCCACCTGGCAACCGGCGGCATTGACATGGCCTCCGCCGCCGAAAGCGCGGGCCACCCGCTCCACGTTGACGTTCCCTTTCGATCGCAGGCTCAGCTTGAATCCTCCGTCCGACAGCTCCGCGTAGAGGATGGAGATCACGACCCCGCGAATGGAGCGGGGCAGATCGACAAACCCTTCAATATGCTCCGAAAGCGCTCCCGCGTCGGCAAGCGCCTCCTGTGTTACGGCAAGAGAACCGACACGGCCTCCTTCGTCGAAGGTCAGTGTGGGAAGAACCGCCGCCAGCAGACGGATGCGGGCCGGAGGATCCGCTTCGTAGACATTTTCCGAAATCCACTGGGGAACGGCGCCGCCGTCCACCAGCTCCGCGGCGGCCATCAGGGCGTCCCGGCGGGTGTTTCCGTAGCGGAACCCCCCCGTATCCGTCAAGATCGCCGTATAGAGACAAGTCGCCATCGCACCGGTCAGCGCAAGACCCATATCCCGAACGAGCCGGAAAATCAGTTCGCCCGTCGAACTCGCCTCCGAGTCGATCAACCGGACATCACAGACCCCCCGGGCCGATTCCTTGCCGATCCGCTTCAATTCGCTGCAATCGAGAATAAAGGCGACCTCGAAGCGTTCGAGGGGAGGAAGCTCGCGGACGATCCCCTCGCTTCCGGCGAGAAAAAGAAAATTCTCCGGCGTCCGGTCCTGATTATATACGGTGACCTCTTTCCCGAGCCCCCGCAGCATATGGAAAAGGGCCAGCTCCGAACCGAGTGCATCCCCGTCAAGCCGCTCGTGGGACGTGATCAGAAAAATCCGGTGCCGGTCGATCATTTCATTAATTTTCCGGAACATGCGCCTCCTCTTCCCGGTGGATCTCCGAAATCAGCCGCTCGATCCGGTTCCCATAGGCAAAGGAGGGGTCGTAGGCAAATAAAAGCTCCGGAACGGAGCGAAGCCGGAGCCTGCGCCCCAGTTCTCTTCTCAGGAACCCCGCTGCCTTCCCAAGCCCGGCCTGGACCTCTTCGCTGCATTGATCCTTGCCCAATTCAACGAAGAAAACCCTTGCCGTCCGCAGATCGTCGGTGACCTTCACACCGGTGATCGTTACCAAACCGATCCGCGGATCCCGAACCTGCTTGAGGAGGAGATCGGAGATCTCCGTTTTGATGAGGTCGGCCACACGGTCCGCCCTTTTGAAACTATTCATATTTTCCTTCTTCAAACTCCATATCCGGCCCTTCCGACAGATCGGAAAAGCTTGTAATCTCGATTCGGCTCCGGACCACCTCGGCCAATCCCAACTGATCGATAAACCGCAGGATATGATCGACCTTGGCGTTGATGTAGGGTTTGTCGTTCCCCACCACGCAAAAACCGATCCTGGCCTTCCGCCAATGGTCGTTGTCGCCGACCTCCGCGATCGAGACGTTGAACTCATTCTGCGTCCGGCGAAGGAGGCGGCTCAGGACGCCGCGCTTTTCCTTCAGGGAACCGCACCCGAAAATCCGAAGATCGATGAGGCCCGTTCCTACAACCATCTCATTTAGCTACATGAATTACAGTTTTCGTTCGATCCGTTCCTTCACATACGACTCGATCACATCCGCCACCCGGATATCGTTGAATCCCTCGATGCCGATGCCGCACTCGAACCCCGTGGCCACCTCTTTTACATCGTCCTTAAACCGACGCAGCGATGCGATTCGGCCTTCATAGACGACCACGCCGTCCCGCAGCAGCCGAACGCCGGCCGACCGGGTGATCTTGCCGTCCGTCACATAGCTCCCGGCGATGGCCCCGATCTTGGGCACCCGGAAGATCTCCCGGATCTCGGCACGTCCCTGGACGACCTCCTTGAAGATCGGATCGAGCAGTCCTTCCATGGCAGCCCGCACATCGGCGATCACGTTATAAATGATATCATAGAGTTTGATGTCCACCCTTT
>CAYSSF010000377.1:0-3286 GCA_964433455.1 uncultured Syntrophaceae bacterium | reverse complement strand
GCTCCTTCTTTGTCATTCCCGCGAAAGCGGGAATCGAGAAGATCCTGGAAAAACTGGATTCCTGCTTCCGCAAGAATGACGAATTACCAAGTTTCGAGAGAAATTTAAAGGTCTCTTCTGATGTCCGGCCGCCGTCAAGGGATCCTGAAAGAGGCGTCCGACGGTTCCGGCGCGCGGGAGGGACGCTCACCGAAGATTCCGCGGCCGATCCGGACGATCGTTGCCCCCTCCTCGACGGCGACGGCATAATCCCCGCTCATCCCCATCGAGAGTTCCCGCATCTCCGCACCCGGTATCCGCTCGGCCTCGATCCGATCCCGAAGTTCCCGGAGCGCCCGGAAAAAGGGCCGTGCCTCCTCCGGGTCGTCGAACCAGGGAGGCATCGTCATCAAACCGAGGAGCGACAGGTTCGGCAGGGGGGCGACGGCCCGGACGAGCTGGACGGCTTCCGCGGCCGAAACGCCGCTTTTCGTCGCCTCTCCGGCGACATTGACCTCGATCAGCACCTTCATGACCAGTCCGGCCTCCCGGGCGCGACGGTCGATCTCGACGGCGAGTTCCAGCCGATCCACCGTGTGGATCATGTCGAAGAGACGGACGGCGTACTTCGCCTTGTTCGTCTGGAGCCGGCCGATCAGGTGCCATTCGCCGGTCTTGCCGATCGTCTCGACCTTTCGCTTCGCCTCCTGGACATAGTTTTCGCCGATGATGTCCACCCCGGCCCGCACGGCGTCGATGATCCGGTCGTCGTGGACGGTCTTCGTCACCGCCATCAGCCGGACCGCGGAGGAGGGCCGGTGCGAACGGCCGGCCGCCTCCGCGATGATTTCCCGGACCAGCCGGATGTTCTCTGCGACGTCCATGCTGGATGCCCTCGAAAAATGTTGAGGCCTGGTTTGTATTTCTCTCGTATTTTGGCAAATCGTCATTCCTGAGGAAGCGGGGATCCTTTTCGGGGAATTTGGGGACAGAATTAAATCTGCCCCGAATTCTCCGAGTTCCCGACTGCGCCGGAATGACAAAAGGGTAATAGCCGGGAACTGACCCTATTTTTCAAAACGGATCGCCGCGACACGCTTCAGCGCGTCGACGACCTCGCACAACGGGAGACCCACGACATTCGTACAGGAACCGCGGATCTCGCGGATAAAGCAGCCGCCCATTCCCTGGACGGCGTAGGCGCCCGCCTTGTCGTAGGGCTCCTCCGTGCCTGTGTACCAGGCCATCTCATCCGGCGTTATCCTGCGGAAGAGGACGGTGGATCCGACCGCCTCCCGGATCCGCACCCCCCGATCCTGCCGGAGAATGCAGAAACCGGTGATCACCTCATGGGCGCGATCGCTCAGCTTCTCGAGCATCTTCATGGCTTCTTCCGGCGATCCCGGTTTGCCGAGGAGTTCTCCTGCGACGACCACAATCGTATCGGCGGAAAGAATCCAGGCCTCCGGGTAACGTGACGCGACGGAAAGCGCCTTTTCCTCGGAGAGACGCAGAACGTGTTCCCTTGGCGTCTCCTCCGGCCGGGAGGTCTCGTCGATGTTTCCCGGCACGATATCAAAATCGAGGCCCATAAGCTTCAGGAACTCGATGCGGCGAGGCGAGGCGGAGGCCAGGATGAGCCGCCCCGAAATGGTGATTCCCATGTAAATTTCTCCCCGATATCCCCCTCTGTCGCCCTGCAGATCTTATAGAGGAACCTCCGCACGCTGTCAAGCGTTCAACCCGGGTTGACGAGACAAGGTCAAAATCGGGGTGATACATTTTTTAGGGTGGTTCCAAGTTTGATGCCCTCGTCAAAAGTCCGAAAACACTCTATTTTGTCATTCCCGTGAAAAAGGGAATCCCGTTATTTCAGTTAGATCAAGGTGCTCTGGATTCTTGCCTTCGCGGAAATACAACTTTTGACGAGAGAGTCAAGTTTGACGGACGGCGCAATGCTTTAAGGAACATATCGCTGAATGAGCGCTTCAAGAGAAACGCGCCCGAAAGAAGGGAAATTTCCACTGGACATTTTGTCTGTTTCCGCTTAAGGGAACAAGGCGCCGTCGGAGGATGATGGAGCGACGAGTTCGGGGACTTTTGACGGGGGTTTCATGATGAACCGGAAAACAAGTTTTGGCCTCCTGGCCGCTCTTGTACTGCTTCTGGCACTTGCCGGGCCGCTCGCGGCGTCGGAGCAGACGTTCGAGTTTTCCAGTCCGGGCTGCACCGCCTGAGGCACTCTCGCGAGGATAAGGTCTATCCTCAATGGCATGGAGGGGATCAGCGGGTTTAGAATCGTGGCGGAACATACGATCCGGGTCACCTTCGACGGCCTGAAGACCGATCCGCAGAAGATCACCGCTGCGCTTCTCCAGGGCGGGGTGGCGATCCCCGGACAACCGAAACCCGCGGCCGAAGCGCCGATTTCCTATTGATGATTAATGTTTATAGATACTCCTTTAACCCCTTCGTTTCGAGAATCTCGACGACCTTCCGGACATCCTGCGACCGGCCCCGGCGGCAGATGAGGAGCGCGTCGTCCGTCTCGACGACGAGGAGATCCCGGACGCCGACGAGGGCGACGAGCTTCCGCGGGCTGTGGACCAGGCAATCGTCGGCATCGATCCCGATCAAGCTCCCCCGCGCGACGTTTCCGTTTCCATCCTTTTCGGAGACATCCCAGAGCGCGTCCCAGCTTCCCAGATCGGACCAGTCGAAATCCCCCGGAATGACCAGGACATTCTCCGCCTTTTCCATCACGCCGTAGTCGATGGAGACGGCCTTCAGCCCCGCGTAGATATCGCCGACAACCTGTTCCTCCCGATCCGTTCCGAGGACCTCGCCGATCTGCATGAGTCCCTCGTGGAGTTCGGGCAGAAATCGCCGGATCGCATCCAGGATCGTCGCTGCCTTCCAGACGAACATGCCGCTGTTCCAGAGGAAGCGCCCTTGGCGCAGAAACTCCTGGGCCTGGTTAAGGGGCGGCTTTTCCCGGATGGAGCGGACCCGGCGGATCTCCCCGTCCCCGCCGGCCGGAAAGGGGTCGCCCTGCTCGATGTAGCCGTATCCCGTCTCCGGGCCGGTCGGACGGATGCCGATCGTGACGAGCGGGTTCCCTTCGGCCGCAACCCCGGCGGCCGTGTCCAGAACCCGTCGGAACTCGATTTCATCGCCGATCCGGTGATCGGAGGGGAGAACCATCATCACCGCGTCCGGATCTCGTTTCAGGATATGGAGCGCGGCGAGGCCGATGCAGGGGGCGGTGTTTCGTCCGACGGGTTCGATGAGGATGTTTTCCGCGGGG
>CAYSSF010000376.1:0-3300 GCA_964433455.1 uncultured Syntrophaceae bacterium | reverse complement strand
CCTTGTCCTTCCGGAGGAACGCCCCCATATCGAGATTCTCCGTCACCGTGAGGAGTGGAAAGATCCTTCGCCCTTCCGGCACCTGCGAGATGCCCATAGCGACGATTTCGTGCGGTTCCACCTGCTGTATCGGCTTTCCCATGAAGAGGATCTCGCCGCTGCGTGGGGGGACGATTCCGCAGACCGTCATGAGGGTGGTGGATTTGCCGGCGCCGTTGGCGCCGATCAGGGTGATGATCTCTCCTTCGTTCACCGAAAGACTGATCCCCTTGATGGCCATGATGTTTCCGTAGTAGGTCTGGACGCTCCTGAGCTCAAGCATCGGCATGGAGATCCTCCCCGAGGTATGCTTTGATCACTACGGGATTTTTCCGTATTTCCGCCGCCGTCCCCTCTGCGATCTTTTCTCCGTAGTCCAGAACGAAGATCCGGTTGGAGAGGCTCATCACCATCCGCATGTCGTGCTCGATCATCAGGATCGATATCTTCTCCTCGCTGCGGATCCGCAGGAGCAACGCTTCGAGTTCATCCGTCTCCCTCGTATTCATGCCGGCCGCCGGTTCGTCCAGGAGGAGAAGAAAGGGATCCGTTGCCATCGCCCGGGCGATCTCCAGGCGGCGCTGGGCGCCGTAGGGCAAGTTCTTCGCCAGGTCGTCCACCTGGTCGGCGAGACCGGTCCGGACGAGGATCTCATAACTGCGATCGACGATCTCCTGCTCTTCCCATCTGGTTTTCCTCCCCCGGAGGACCGCCCCCAGGACGCCGGACTTCGCCCGGCAGTGGCGGCCGATCATAACGTTCTCCAGGACCGTCATGTTGGGAAAGAGACGGATGTTCTGAAAAGTCCGGGCCATTCCCAGTTCCGTGACATGGTTGATCTTGAGGCCGTTGATCCGCTGGCGTCTGCCCACGGGCGGCGAGATGAAGATATCTCCTGCGGTCGGCTCATAGATGCCGGTGATACAGTTGAAGAAAGTGGTCTTGCCGGCGCCGTTCGGGCCAATCAGGGCGACGATCTCTTCCTGTCCGACTTCGAGATCGACGGCGTCGAGCGCCCGGAGCCCCCCGAAATGCATCGTTAGACTGTTCACGGTGAGGACGTTGTCCATATTCACGCCTGCGCAGGCCGGCTCTCCTTTCCCTTTGTTCCGTACCGGTAGACCCGCCGGATGTTCGTCACGATCCCCTGCGGGCGGAAGACCATCATCAGGACCATTGTCGTACCGAAGAGGATCATCCTGTAATTGGCGAAGGCCCGGAGGTATTCAGGCGTCAGGATCAGGATCAGGGCTCCCAGGATCACCCCCGCAATCGATCCCATGCCCCCCAGGACGACAATCGAGAGGATCATCGCCGACTCCATGAAGGTGAAACTCGCCGGGTTGATGAAGGTGGTCTTCGCGGCGAAGATCACGCCGACCATCCCCGCCCAGGTCGCCCCGAGGGCGAAGGCGGTGAGCTTCGTTCGGGTCTTGTCGATCCCCATCGCCTGGCAGGCGACCTCGTCCTCGCGGAGCGCGATCCAGGCTCGGCCTATGCGCGAATCCTGCAGCCTGTTCACGACGAAGATCGTGAAAAGACACAGGGCGATCATGAGATAATAGATGTAGATGGTCGCCTCGTTGAGCGTCATCGATATGCCGAAGAGCCCCGGCCGGGAGATGTTGGCGATCCCGCTCGGTCCGAAAGAGAACGCATTCCAGTTCTCGAGGATCAGGCGGATGATCTCGCCAAAACCGAGCGTGACGATGGCCAGGTAGTCGCCCCGGAGGCGGAGAACCGGAAAACCCAGAAGGATGCCGAAGAGGGCGCCGAGGAGGCCGCCCACCGGCAGGATCGCCCAGAATCCCAGTCCGAAGTGATAATTCAGCAGAGCGTAGCTGTAGGCCCCGACGGCGTAGAAGGCCACGTAGCCCAGATCCAGCAGCCCCGCCAGGCCGACGACTATGTTCAGACCCAGGCCCAGCATCACATACATCAGGGCGGTGGTCATGATGTTGGTCTGGTAGCTGGAAAAGAGGAGGGGAAAGGCGATCGTGAAGAGCGTAAGCAAGGTCAGGGCCGGCCGGTAGATCCTTGGTTCCGCCAGAAGACGCCGGCCTAACGGCAGGGTCTCGACGTTTCCTGTTTCCGCCGGCTTTCGGCCCCTCTCCTTCCGACTCAAAAGCAGGCGCCAGACGAAAGAGAGGAGGAAGCTGCCGATCCCGATGAATGCCATGTTGCGCCACCGCCACTCGACAACCTTCTCGATCGTATTGACCCGGATGACCAGGATCGGAAAGGTCAGGAACATGAACCAGAGAGAGATGAAAATGGATTTTTTGAATTCCTGCGAGGCTTTCATGGACCGGTCGTAACCTCCCCTATACCTTCTGGACGGTCGACCGGCCCAGAAGGCCCGCCGGACGGAAGATCAGGATCAGGACCAGCAGACAGAAGGCAAACACATCCTCATAGTCGCTGGAGACGTAGCCCGTGGCGAAACTTTCCGTCCAGCCGAGGACCAGACCGCCCAGGACCGCCCCGGGGATGCTGCCGATCCCCCCCAGGACGGCGGCGGTGAATGCCTTGATCCCGGCGATGAAGCCGATCGAGAAATTGATCCGGCCGACGTGGGAGGCGATCAGCACCCCGCCGATCGCGGCCAGGGCGGAGCCGACGATAAAAGTGTTCGAGATGACCCGGTTGACGTTCACCCCCACGAGCATCGCCATAGGACGGTCTTGGGCGGTGGCCCGCATCGCTTTGCCTAGCCTCGTGAATTTGATGAAGAAGGTCAGTGCTGCCGTGACCAGGGCGGTGGTGAGGACGATGATCAATTCGGTCGACCCCATGATATGGGAGTAGGGTTCCATGAAGGGGAGAACGGGGAGCAAATTCGGGAACGGCAGGAAATCGGAGGTCTGGGCGATCATAACGTAGTTCTGCAGGAAGATCGACATCCCGATGGCGCTGATCAAGGGCGAGAGGCGCGGCGCCTGGCGCAGCGGCTTGTAGGCGATTTTCTCGACGGTGAAGCCGTAGGCGGCGGCGTAGAGAACGGCCACGACGGAGGCCAGGATCAGGACCGATACCCCCGTCATCCCGTTCATGGTGAGGACGGAGGCGACGATGAGCGCGGTGAAGGCCCCGATCATGTAGATCTCGCCGTGGGCGAAATTGATCAGTTCGATGATGCCGTAGACCATCGTGTAGCCCAAGGCGATCAGCGCATAGATGCTTCCCCTGGTGAGCCCTCCCAGCAGCAGTTCCAGGAAATAGTCCATATCCGTCCGCAGTGCGCCCTTTGGGGACAGATTT
>CAYSSF010000375.1:0-3310 GCA_964433455.1 uncultured Syntrophaceae bacterium | reverse complement strand
ATGCCAAAAGCGACGAGAGCGATGGCGATCACCGCCGGCACAAAGTATCCGGAGACGACATCGGCCAGTTTCTGGATCGGCGCCCGGCTTCGTTGGGCGTCGGCCACCATCTTGACGATTTGTGACAGCAAGGTTTCGGCGCCGACCTTCCGGGCCTCCATAATCAATGAACCGGTGCCGTTGACCGTAGCGCCGATCAGTTGATCCCCCGCCCGTTTCTCAACCGGCATCGGCTCGCCGGAAATCATCGATTCATCGACGCTACTTGATCCATCCAGAACGACACCGTCCACGGGTATCTTTTCTCCCGGCCGGACCCGCAGACGATCCCCTTTCATGACATGCTCCAGCGGGATATCGCTCTCATTTCCGTCCGCGTCTATTTTTCGGGCCGTCTTCGGCGCAAGACCCAACAGCGCCTTGATGGCCGCGCCGGTCCGGCTGCGGGCCCGCAGTTCCAGAACCTGGCCCAGCAATATCAGCACGACGATCACGGCCGCCGCCTCGAAGTAGACTCCAACCGCGCCTTCTGCGGTCCGCATAGCCGCGGGGAAAAGATCCGGAAAGAGTACGCCGATCACGCTGTAAACGTAGGCCACCGAAACGCCGAGGCCGATCAGCGTAAACATGTTCAGGCTTCGGTTGATGACGGACTGGACGGCCCGGACGTAAAAGGGCCAGCCGGCCCAGACCACCACCGGCGTCGCGAGGATCAGCTCCAGCCAGCCATAGGTTTTCGGGGTGGCGAGCGCATCGAGCATCATCCCGCCAGGGATGATCATGCGCATCGCGATGATCACCAGCGGGAGCGTCAGGATGGCGCCCGCAATGAAGCGCTTGCGCATATCCCTGTATTCCGGATTGTTCTCTTCTTCCGTCAGCGAGACGGTTCTTGGTTCCAGCGCCATGCCGCATTTCGGACAGCTTCCCGGCCCGTCCCGGACAATTTCCGGGTGCATCGGGCAGGTGTATTCCGTCCGCTCTGCTGCCGGCAGCGGGGTCTTCGGCTCCAGAGCCATGCCGCATTTTGGGCAACTGCCCGGTCCCTGCTGCTCGACTTCCGGATGCATCGGGCACGTATACACCTGGCTGCTGTCATGCGAGTGCTCCACTGCCGGCGGCGCTCCTTCTTTCCTGCCGGTGAATTTCTCCGGATCCGTTTTAAACGTGGTCAGGCAATGGTCGCTGCAAAAGTAGTAAGATTTACCGTCATGTTTATGGTGGATGAATTGACCTTCCTGATCGGTAGACATTCCGCAGACCGGATCGGTGTATGGACCTTTTTCTTCTTTGGGGTGGTGGTGGTGCATGATGTACCTCCTTTTATCCTGAAAACAACGGTCTCTTAACCTTTATGCAAATGCGCTCCGCCATGAGCGAAATTACCTTGACTTCTTCAAAATACCGGGTCATCAGGGGATTATTGTTCCAACTTCCATTCTGAATGCCCAAACCTGCAGAAAGGGCGATGATCCACCAGCGATACTCCACCAGCGATACTCCGCGAACTGCATCTTCGCGTTATTCCAGTCGGAAGTCAAGGTGAGCAAGCCGAAATAAAGTCCGAAGATGCCGAGCGCGGCGGCGATCCCGATCAAGAAGGGATAGGGGCCTGCAGATGATTAAGGGTTGTCTATTTTTGACCGGGTCCCTTAAATGGGAACTCATTGCGCATCGCTTTATTCTTCCGTCTGTTGATGGGTGCGCATCTGCTGTTTTTTCCCGTGTTGAAATAGAGTGTCGGCGTATCCGCCTGTCGATCCTATGTCACCGCCTGCGAGAAGACCAGCGTGAATGTGCTTCCCTCGCCCGGCTTGCTTTCCACGAGAACATCTCCCCCGTTGTCCCGCATCATTTTTCGGCAGACGGAGAGACCCAGTCCGGTCCCGTTTTCTTTGGTTGTGAAAAACGGAACGAATATCTTGGATAAATTCTCCGGGGGGATGCCGTGGCCTTGGTCTGTGACCGTAATTTCATGCCGATCCTCGAATCGGCTCCCTCTGACAGTGACTGTCGTACCATTTTCCGAATGCTCGACGGCGTTCTTGATTAGTTCTTCGAGGATCCAAGTGAGGTTCTCCTGATTGATCCGGAGCAGTCCCAAAGCCGCATCGACATCGGTCTTGACCGTGACCCCTCGGGCTTTGGCCAGTTTTTCGACCTTTTCACGAGCCCTTTCAATGGCGCCGTTGATTTCCACAAAGTCCCTCTGCTGACCCTTTTGCCCCGGCCTGAACTTGGACAGGATCTCATTGAGAATCGATATCTTCTCGATTGCGCCGTGCATGGTCTCATTCAACCTTTGATCTGCGAAGGGGAGGGACGATGACTCCAATACTCTGAGAGTCTTCAGTACTTCATCGAGTTCCGAGGTCATGACCAGGGTCGCTCTGCCCAGCGTCGCCAGATTTTGGGCTTCGGTTAGGTTCCGCTGACGCTCCTTTTCACGGTTGGAGAGGTGTCCCGTTACCACGGCGACTAGAATGAACACAATGAGTTGGAGCAGGTTTCCCACGTTGACTCCCGGCTGTGCACTCCATGTCATGAAGATATGAGGGGAGTAAAGAAAGATGACGAACAGCGCAGTGTAAAAGCCCTTTTTAAGACCATACCAAAAACTCACAAGAATGATAGGTACGAAAAAAAGTTCACGATAAAGGATATGGTGGGAAACCTGAGATCCCATTGTGCTATAGTGCAACACCGTTATTCCTGCGATCATCAAGTAAACGACAGCCAAGCGTGCTTTCTTACTCTCTCGAAAAAAACTTGCGGACCCGTTCATTGTCTGTACCTCCGCGTTGCTTGCCCTCTATTGAAATATCCTGGATGCAGCGGCGAACCAAACTTTTTCCGAAAGCTATCATAAAGGTAAGGTGGACCAAATTGTCAAGACAGTTTTTTGCTTATTCGGCAATGTCCTTCTTCATCCGGTCAAAGTCCTCTTTCGTGATCTCTCCCTTTTCTTGCCCGTCATTTGACCCGGCCCGTAGCCTTCAGCCACATGGCCAAGGCTGTCTGGTGATCGGCCAGCGCCGCAACGGCGTTGAAGCGGGCCCGTGTAAGCGCCGTTTGCGCATCCAGTACCTCGAGTTGGATGCCCCGCCCGCTCGCATACCGGTCCTGCGTTATCCGAAACTGCTCCTCGGCCTGCTCTTGCCCCTTGCGGCTCGCTTCTATGTTCTTTTCCGCAACTGCCAGCATGAGGACCGCCTCGTGTACGTCCTTGGCATCATCTCGCTGCCGATCTTGGGATCAACCATGTTATTCATCAGGAAACCGACAAACGTGGAGTTGTCGTAGGCCACAT
>CAYSSF010000374.1:0-3328 GCA_964433455.1 uncultured Syntrophaceae bacterium | reverse complement strand
GTGTCTCTGATGATACAACTTTTCACCCACGGCGTCTAAACAAATCATCTTGCCGCCGCTCTTTTCCCTCGCCCATCTAGTGGATCCTGCTTCGCCTGGTGATGTCGCCAAGGGCGTCGATTTCGAAAGCAGTCCTGCCCAGTTCACGGGATGTGGTCATTTTCAAGGATGCTATCGCCCTATTGATTATTTTGAGTCGTACCCCGTCAGTGTGTTTGTAACCGTTTTTCGTCAGAAGTTTAGCTGTCACCTTCACGTCGGGATTATCGAGGGAAGATGCGATGGCGGCCGCGTCATATACGTTACAAAGCCGCGATCCGGGCGGTGATCTCGCCCCCCTTCACCCCGTCCACGGCGACGGTTTTCGTCCGGGATGCATGACCCGAGAGGATCGATACCTGCGACCTCTTCACGCCCAGGATCTCCGCGATCAGGCGGATGTATTCCTCATTCGCCTTTCCCTCCACGGGGGGCGCCGTGATCCGGAGCTTCAGGGCGTCGTTCCGGAAGCCCGCCGGTTCCGACCGGGAGGCCCGCGGAACGACCCGGATGCGGAAGACGACGCCGGTTTCAGTTTCACGAACGGGAATCATGGACGCATCGGTCACCGCAAAGAGGCCGAGAGTTGCATCAGGCTCGGTACGAGGAAACTCTGAAGGAAGAGGATCGCCAGCAGGATGATCATGGGCGAAAAGTCGATCCCCATGCCTCGGATGGGAATCCGCCGCCGGACAAAGGCCATCAGCGGTTCCGTGACCTGGTGGATGAGGCGGACGATCGGGTTGTAGGGATCGGGATTGATCCAGGAGAGCACCGCCCGGATGATGATGATCCACATGTAGAGGGTCAGCAGGATGTCGATGATCCGTGCGATCGCGGCGATAAAATTCCCGAGGACAAACATGGTCTTGGACTCCCTTCACCCCTTCCGCGGGGGAAGGGGGACAGCGCTTGGTTTAAGGTTCCGCCGGCGGCAGGCGGACCATGCGGAGGGCGTCGCCCTGTTATGCCGGCAGCGCGTTCACGAAATCCGCCAGCGCCGCGTTGAACGCCTCCGGGTTCTCCAGCATGACGAAATGGCCCGCTTCCGGGATCAGGACGAGGCCGGCTCCGGGAATGCGATCCCGGAGCTGCTCGGAGAGGGCAGGCGGCGTCATCTTGTCGTCGGCGCCGCAGAGGATCAGCGCGGGGACGCGGATCCCCGCGACCGCCTCGGTGATGTCCAGCTTGCTGCACGCGAACAAATCGCCATAGAGGATTCCGGGGTTCGCCCGGGAGAGATTTTCGGTGATGAACCCGGAAAGCCGCTCCCGGTTCGCCTTTGTGATCGAGAATTTGGCGGTGAGGGCGATGATTGCAGCCGGGTCCTGTTTCAGCCCCTCCAGGATGAGCGGGTTGACGGGCATCCGGCTTCCCCCGCCCACGGGGAGCACCGCGGCGGCCATATCGCCATGCCGGATCGCAAAGCTGAGGCAGATCGCGGCGCCGAGGGAGTGGCCGATCAGGACCGGTTTTTCGATTCCGAATTCCTCGATGAGCGCTTTGACCCACGCCACATATGCGGAGACATCCTGTTCCCCCGGTCCGTCGGACTGCCCGTGCCCCGGCAGGTCCATCACCGCGATATTGAACAGATGCTGCAGCGGGATGAACTGCCGGCTCCAATCGGTGTGATTCCCGCCGGAGCCGTGGATGAAAACAAGCGTCTTCCGGCCGGGCCGAAAGCCCTCGTCGTTCATCCAGCAGGCCAGCTTGCGCCCGCCGATTTCCCGGAGATCGATCATGACGGTTCCCCCTTATCTTCGGAATTGGAGTACATGCCTATCACAAACGAGCCCGCTCGCGCAACGGAAGATTGGACATCGATCCGCCGTCCAAAATCTCCCTCCGTTCGGCAACCGATTTCAGCGGTTGGAACGGACCGATGAACTCCTTTCAGGATGGACCTTCAGATTTTCCCCCGTTCCTGTGCGATCCGGATGTAGGTCTCCATGCCGGTTTCCGGCGGGAGATACTGCTCTTCCGCCGGTTTCTTCATCAGGTGCACCGCATCGGTCGGACAGGTGGAAACGCACAGACCGCATCCGATGCAGCGTATCCGATTGACCACGGCCCTCTCTTCGACCATGTCGATCGCCTCCATCTGGCAGCGGTCGAGGCAGGTTTCGCATCCGGTACACGCCTCCTTGTCGATTTCAGCGTAGTAGTTGCTCTTGACCGCCGCCGCCGGATTGGCCTGCTTTTTCAGAGAGCGGAGTATCCCGCAGCAATCGCCGCAGCAACTGCACATGCCGCCGGCAAACTGGGAGTTGAAGGGCTGCATCACAAGCCCGGCGGCTTCATTCTTCGCGGCAATCTCTTTGGCCTCTGCGGCGGTGATGTAGCGGCCCATGCCGTTGTCGACATAGAAACTCGCATGCGAACCGAAGAGAAAACAGGCCTCCATCGGCTTGTCGCAGCCCTGGTCGATTTTTTTGGCCATGGTCCGGCAAATGCATGGCGCAACGGCAATCATTTTCTGATTGTCAAAGATCTTCATCACATCCTCGTAGGGCGCGATGGGCCACTCCGTCACGAGCTCCTTGTTGATCGGGATCGTCCTCATGACCGGCGTGCTCCAGGCCTGGAAGCTCTTCCCGAGGGCGGCCTCGTAATACTCTTCCATATCCCTGGCGAGTGTGTCGTTCAGTGAATTGAGCTGAAACTCGAAGATTCCGACCACATAAGGAACGGCGGCATAGCGGGCGACGCCCTCTTTCTTCTGGCGAAAGAGGAGACCCTTGTTAGCCATCTCCTCCAGATGCTTTGCGGTATCCTCCGGCGGGAGATTCAGCCGCGCCGCGATGCTCGCCGGCATCTCCAGCATCGGAGAGAGCATCAGCGCCATTTCCGCATCCGCCTCGGTGAAGAGCTGCTTGAGGATCTTGATTTCGATCCCGGTCTTCGTTGCCGGAAATCCGGGTCCCATGTCATCGAGTCTTTGTCTGAGCCGTTCATATACATCATTCATATCGGTTGTCTCCCCTTCATTGTGATATCTCTTTTGTCTTCCGCAACTTCTGCATCGCGATCACCAGCGCGAACAGCGCGATTCCAATGTAGTCGAAAAGCGGCTTCGGATAGACCAGAAGCAGGCCGGCCAGGATCAGCGTACAACGTTCGAACAGGTTTGTCTTCTTGAACAGCCAGTTTTGCATGCCGCCCGCAAGCGCGGCGATGCCGATCAGCGCGGTGATGCTTACGATCGCGATGCTCCCCCAGTTGGCGTTGGCGAGGGTCTTGAACGAACCGGTCAGCAGCAGGCCCTGGCCGGAGGGGTCGAGAACGA
>CAYSSF010000373.1:0-3344 GCA_964433455.1 uncultured Syntrophaceae bacterium | reverse complement strand
TGCAAGAGAATTGTACATATCAAACCCTTAAGTCAACGACATTGAATTGATAGTACAGGTACAAATCTGTATGAAGTTGGGCCACAAAAATATAAACGATAAAAAAGCAGAGGAAGAGGTCTAATGATGGATATTACACGCATGTCAACTCTTGCCCTGCTAAAATAGACACGACACTAGAAGGAACTGTACGCAACTATCGAGATGGCTCTCCACAAGCACAGGGTAGATCAGGAAATCAAAGACTACCTGGACCGTTTGACAAGGAGCTACACGGGGACGATAAAAGCCTTCTCGGGAGCGATTGAGTTGCGCGGACCCTATGCTCCCGGTCATCACCAGCGAGTCGAGGAATTTGCGCACACCATCGCCAATGGAATGGGACTTCCCGACTTCTCGGTGGAGGGGCTCTGGTTGGCAGCACACGTCTATGACATCGGTCTTGTGAGTATGCCGATTAGCATCATTCAGGATTCTGGACAGTTGACAGGACTTATGCTGACCTTGTATCGCAAGTACCCGCAGTATAGTTACGACTTTTTAAAAGAAGTCGATTTCCCCTGGCCCATCGCCGACATTGCTCTGCAACATCGAGAGTGTTTTGATGGATCCGGATTCCCGCGGGGGATCAAGGGGGAGGATATTCTCATCGAAGCCAGGATCCTGGCTGTGGCCCATGCCCTTGAAGACTTGACTTCTCATCGGGTCTTCCGGAATGCCTTTCCTTTAAAGCAGGCCCTTGATGAAATAAGCGCACACCGTGGATCCCAGTATGATCCCGATGTCGTGGATGCCTTTCTGAGGCTTTTCAATGAGAAGGGCTATAAGACGGAAGGCTGACGCGGCTTGCGCAGCTTGTAATTGGTAATCCTTACCTCATGAAGAATCAGGACCCTTATCACCCGAAAGGAGGTGACGCTTAAACGTAATCTGACCTAATATCTGACCCAATTCCGACCTAATCATCCAGAGATCTATCTGATATCACATCTGAATGTTCTAACCGTTCTCTGCTGGTCTCTTTGCATACCGACTTAATTCGGTTGTCCCATGACCCGAAGGTGGTTTTTTCCTTAAAGCGTGACAGAAATCGTCGATCATCGGAGCGACCTTGGTCCTGGCAGCCGCAATTCAACCTTACGGCATTGGCTCGTTCTATATTACTCCAGGTCGGCCTCCGGATGCATAACGCTGCCGAGGCTTCTGACCCTGGACGACCGTTCATCGCCCAAAGATCGAAAAAACAAATAGAGTTAAAGAGATCGTGTTCTTCATGATGTAGTCTCAGACCTGTTTCCTGGCTCTTGAAGCCCATGCCGCCACGGACGCATGGGCTTTTCCTTTTCCGGCATCCGCGAGGAGCTGGACTCCAAAGAACTCGGAAAACTCTACCGGCGGCTGCAAGCCGATTGCCGCTACCTCGCCCCGTTTGCCGACTGGAAGGCCATCGTCGCCTTCCTTCACGAGAAGAAACGCGCCTATCGCCAGAAGGACCGGATTCTCTGGCGGCTGATTCAATACTACCGGCAGGGCGGCTACTGCGAGCGGCTCGGCGCCGTCTTTCTCTCTATCTTCGAGCCGGCGATTCTCGGCCTCTACAGTTTCTGGCGCAGCCGATGCCCCTATCTCGGCAACGATGACCTGTTCCAGGAGATCTGCCTGACCCTGCTGGATGTGCTGAAGGAAACCCCGATCACATCCAATAAGGTCGCCGGAAAAATCGACGGCACACTGAAGAACCGCATCCAGGCTATGCTGGACCGCCATGCCGATGAAGCCATGATTCATTCCAATATATGGCCTTTCTCGGCTCCTCCCTCGACCGACGACTCCCCCGGATCAATCAAAGACGAATTTTTCGACGTCATGAAGGTCATGGACATCCTGGGCGTATCTGATATGCGGGGTCTTCTCAACCTCCTGGCGCGGAGACGGGTGATCGACTGGGAAGAGAAGCGGATCCTCGATGCCACGCTGATCGCGGGGAAAACCCTGAAAGAGATAGCTCGGCCGGGGGAGTATGAACGGCTCAAGTATCGCCGCAAAAACGCGCTAAAAGCCATCCGGGTCTATCTCTTGAGGATACTCAAGAAAGATGTAAGTTAGGATTGTGACATCAGCACCGCACAGGTCAAGAATATCTCGGCCGTCGTTATTTATAATGAAAAAGTAACGCAGTGATGCTATAAGGACATTGAAAGGAGGTGAAAACGATGAAAACCTATTCCACGGTCGTTTCCGGCAGGGAGATGAGCAAATTCATTCATATACCCGATGAGTTCAGGGAAACTGAGCTGAAGGTCGTCTTGCGACCCGTACAGAAAAAGAAAGAGCGTTTTGCCGGGCTGTTCATGAACCCCGTCCGGGTGACGAAGATATCCATTCCCTCCAGAGACGAAATCCATGAACGATAGCCGGGTCTTTGTTGACACCAACATTTTCCTTTACGCAGCGCTGGAAGATGATTTCCACCAGGGTAGAAGAACGGGGGCCGTCAATCTGCTGAAGGGCCTTACCGGCAAGCTTGTCCATGTCAATACCCAGGTTCTCCATGAATTCTACAGCGTCATGCTGCGCCACGGGGCAAGCGATGAAACGATCCACGACCGGCTTAACGCGATCATCGGGGAAACAAAGGTCTCCGTGATCACGGTGAAGACGGTCAAGCGGTGCTGGGATATACGGATGAAATACCGATACAACTATTGGGACTGCCTCATTCTGGCGTCAGCCCTCGAACACGACTGCGGCATTCTATACACCGAGGATCTTCAAAATGGTCAGATTATCGAGAAAACGCTGAAGATCGTCAATCCGTTCGTTTCGTAAGCCTTCTTTCCTTCTCTCAATTGATCCCACCAGAACATGACCATCAAAAATTGATCCGCCATTCTTCAAGGACGCCGACGCCTTGACGGCCATGGGATAAAGGGCTTGTCTTCATTGTCATTGGAGAGGATGAAAGCTTATTACATCCGGCCCCGCTTCGGGGCGGCGTCAAACGACGCAGCTTCGGGAGCGGGGAAAGAGGCAGAATGCCGATACACGCCACTCGCATGGGAATACGAACGCCCTCAGTCTCCTCTATCAGAACCACCTTTCGTTGATCGCTGGTTTTTATCTTTTGACCTGGGGTTTCTGGAGCGCCCGGCGGGACGGTCTCGACCACAGGGAGTGACCGTTCGTCGCCCTGGAATCCGCGCAGCGGTTTCGAGGGCGAGGGCGCGAACCAGGGAGCCGTGTCTCGTCCGGAGCAACGCGAAGGGCGAGTCACGGCGACCGAAAAGAAAATGATCGCCCGCGGCCGCCTGTCTCCGACAAAGGAGGAGTCAGGCGGCTGTCGG
>CAYSSF010000372.1:0-3345 GCA_964433455.1 uncultured Syntrophaceae bacterium | reverse complement strand
TTGGGCATCTGATGCTAATTAGGGACAGAGCCCCTATTAATTTCGATTGACACGTAAACCGGAATGGCGTAATTATCAGTCATCATGAGAACCGATTTCAGTATATCGGATCAGGAAATCCTTCAGGCGCTGGCCGACTGGAACGACTGGAACCGCCCTGAACCGGAGACGGCGCCGCGGCCGTTTTACGAAAATCGGCTGCGCGCCCTGAGCGCAACAGGGGAGATCGTCGTGCTTCAGGGGGTGCGGCGGTGCGGCAAGTCCACCATCCTGCGCAATGCCGTCCGGGGTCTGCTGGCCGAAGGTGTGCCCCAGAGCGACATTCTTTTCCTCAACCTGGAGGATCCCCGCTTCATGGGCGATCTTACGCCGGCGCTTCTGACCCGCATCCGCGAGCAGCACCAGCGTCATTTTCGCCCTGTCGGCCCCCCTCATATCTTCTTAGACGAGGTGCAGAATATCCCGGGATTCGACAAATGGCTGCTTGCGGAATATGAATTGCGCCGGTCGCGACTGTATGTTACCGGTTCCAATGCCCATCTGTTAGGGCGGGAAATCGGCACGGTCCTGAGTGGCCGCTATCTGCCCTTGACCGTTCATCCGCTCTCCTTCGCCGAATTCCTTGCCTTTCGCGGCATGTCCGTGACCACGCCACTGGACCTGGTCCGGCAGCGGATTGAAATCGCCCGTGCCTTTGACGATTATCTCACCTGGGGCGCCTTTCCCCGCGTAGCCCGGATCGAAGACCCCGAGGTAAAAAAGCTGGAGCTGCGCGCCTACTTCGATTCAATCTTGCTGCGGGATGTGGCGGCGCGTCACCGGCTGGACAGTGTGGAATCCCTGCTGAACCTTTCCCGGTATCTGCTGGCCAACACCGCAACCATTCTGTCGCTGAACTCGCTCAAGGGAAGCTTCGGCAGCTCCTATCATCTGCTGAACAGCTACGTGGAATACTTGGAAGGGGCCTTTCTCGTCAATCGCCTGCCGCTTTTCGACTGGTCTCTGCAACGGCGGGCGGCCAATCCCAAAAAGATTCATGCGGTGGATACGGGGCTCTCTGCCGTGGCGCGCGGTTTTGCCCGGCGAGACAGCGGGAAACTGCTGGAAACCGTGGTCGTCAACGAAATGTTGCGCCGGGGAGGGGAGTTGTACTACGGCAAGACCGGCAAAGGCCTCGAGGTGGATTGCATCGCTTTGCAGGATGGGCGCATCGGGCAACTGATACAGGTCTGCCGGGAGATGAGCGATCCCAAGACGCGCCGGCGGGAGATCAGGGCGCTCTGCCGGGCGGCCGTTGACATCCCCCATGCCCGGGATGCGCAGCTTCTGATCCTGTCCCAAGGGCCGAACGAAGTCATCCGGCAAGACGGTCTGGAGATTCAGGCGCTGGATGTCATAGAATGGCTCTTAAACAAATAGGGACAGAGCCCCTATTGTTTTGCCCTTCACGGGTGTTTTGCCGGGAAAATCGAAAAGAAGCTTGAATTTAATAGGGGCTCTGTCCCTATTAACATAATTATGCCGAGAATATCGCGCGCCATAGCGGTGGGATACCCCCACCACATTACCCAGCGGGGCAATTACCGCCAGACTGTTTTCAGCGAGGCGGATGACTACGCCCGCTACCTGGAATTGTTGGCCCTGTATTCCCGGCGGCACAATCTTGACATCTGGGCCTACTGCCTCATGCCGAACCACGTCCATATCGTCGGCGTTCCCGGTGCCGAGGACTGCCTGTCGAGCGTTTTTAGAACCGTCCACATGATGTATTCTCAGCATTTTAATCATAAAGCAAACGCCGTCGGGCATCTCTGGCAGGGCCGGTATTACTCCTGCGCTCTGGATGAACGGCATGTTTACGCGGCGGTGCGGTATGTGGAGATGAATCCGGTGCGCGCGGGCCTGGCCGCCTCCGCGCTGGAGTACCCGTGGTCGAGCGCGAAAAGCCATTTGACCGGAGTGGCCGATGGCGTGCTTTCGGGGCTTTGTTTTCTTGACGAAACGGTGCGGGACTGGAAAGAATATCTGCAGGAGCCCCCGGATGCGGAGGCCCAGACCGGCCTGTTCAAGGCAACCCGGACGGGTCGTCCCTGCGGAGGCAAGGAATTTGTCGCGCAATTGGAGGATCGCCTCGGCCGCAGATTCGTGCCGCTCCCTCGCGGCCGTCCCTATGTCAGGAAAAATCAGGAAACGGATACAGAGAATTAATAGGGGCTCTGTCCCTATTAACCTATGTCAGGAAAAATCAGGAAACGGATACAGAGAATTAAAAGGGGCTCTGTCCCTATTAACGGCAATCTCTAAAATAAAGATAATATTTTATTGTATTGTCTCTAAAAAAGAGATAGTATGGCATCATGAAAAATGTAATATCGCAACTTATTGATGATTTCCATGAACGGAACTTGCCTGAGCTGGTAGCCCGGAATAAGGTATTTTTTGAGGTTAGGGGCAAGGCGGATGTCGTTATCGGTATGAGGCGAGCGGGTAAGACCTGGTTTTGTTATCAGAAAATAAAAGATCTGATTGCCTCGGGAATAAAAAAAGAGGAGATGCTCTATCTTAATTTTGAAGATGATCGGTTGCTGGAGTTTACCGTTAATCATTTTCAGGAAATTCTTGATGTCTATTTCGGTAAATATCCGGAACATCGCAATGGCCGGTGCTATTTTTTCTTTGATGAAATACAGAGAATTGATCAATGGGAAATGTTCATAAGGCGCTTGCTTGATACGGAAAATATTCAAATTTTCATTACCGGATCATCTTCAAAGTTACTTGGCTCGGAAATAGCCACCAGCTTACGGGGGCGATCTTTGGCCATAGAAATATTCCCCTTCAGTTTTGAGGAATTTTTGAAATTTCACGGGCTTTTTTCCGGCAGTCCAAAAACGTTTGGCGCAAACACGGCCTCCGTATTGCGCAAGGCAGCGAAAGATTATCTTGAAGTTGGAGGCTTCCCGGAAGTACAGAACCTGGATCGCAATCTTCGCATTGAAGTATTGCAGGGTTATATCGACTCTGTATTGCTGAGGGACATCATTGAGCGCCATAAGGTCAGCAATATTCTTGTGCTTAAGCATCTTGTCCGCCATATTATGAACTCTGCCGGCGGGCAGTTCAGCGTCAATAAGTTCTTCAATACGATGCAGAGCATGGCGATCAAATCAACCAAGAACAGTCTGTATGAATATATCGATCATTTAACGGATGCTTTTTTGTTTTACAAAGTTCCCATTCACAGCCGTTCTGAAAAATCAAGGCTGATCAACCCGGCGAAAATCTACACCATCGACACCGGACTTTTGAACGCCATGACCTTTCGTAATTCATATAATTACGGCC
>CAYSSF010000371.1:0-3362 GCA_964433455.1 uncultured Syntrophaceae bacterium | reverse complement strand
AGGGTCACTCCAACGATCTCTAAGGGGGTCAACGCTATTTTTTCCTCTTTAAATCGGTTGGTTTGATCTTTTCGAACAGCAGCACGATCGGGCTCGCGATGAAGACCGTCGAATAGACGCCGGCGATGGTCCCGACGAGCAGCGCGAAGGTGAAATCATGGATGACGGCGCCCCCGAAGAAGAAGAGGACGAACAAAACCATGATGACCGTAAGCGACGTCAGGATGGTCCGGCTGAGGGTCTGGTTCACGCTGGCATTGATCACCTCGTTGAGGCCCTGGCGGATATTTTTACGCGCATTTTCACGGATCCGGTCGAAGATCACGATCGTGTCGTTGATCGAGAATCCGATGATCGCGAGGAGCGCAGCCACGATGTTCAGGTCGAATTCCTTGTTGAAGAGCGACAGAAACGTGATCGTGATCAGGATATCGTGGATCAGAGCGACGATGCCCCCCAGAGCGTAGCGGAATTCGAACCGCACACCGACATAGACGAGAATGCCGATCCAGGAGAAGATGATCGCCATGATCGCCTTGCGCGTCAGGTCCCGGCCGACCTTCGGGCCGACCATCTCGATCCGCCGGACCTCATAGGCCCCTTTGCCGAAGGCGGCGCCGAGCGCCTCCTCGACGCGCGAGGTGAGTGACTGCGCATCGGTTCCGGAGTCGGCCGTCCGGACGATGACCTCCTTCGGACCGAAATCCTGGATGACGCTCCCGTCGAAGCCGATCGACTTGAAAGCCGCCCGGATCTTGTCTGCCGACGTCTCGTTCTGGAATTTGATCTGGATCAGTGTGCCGCCGGCGAAATCGATGCCGAAATTGGGCCCCCCGTGCCAGATCAGGGAGGCGATGCCGATGATGATGACGGCGAGCGACAGGATGACCGCGGGCCTCATCATCCTGACGAAATTATAGTGGGTCTCCGTTTTGATGATTTCCATTGAATTCTCCTCAAATCCCTTAAATGCTGATTCTCTCG
This sequence comes from uncultured Syntrophaceae bacterium, assembly GCA_964433455.1. Taxonomy (GTDB): domain Bacteria; phylum Desulfobacterota; class Syntrophia; order Syntrophales; family UBA5619; genus UBA5619. The sequence goes on along the minus strand of CAYSSF010000371.1, from coordinate 2,378 downwards.
ATCTTGCGATTCCAGATGAAGTGGTCGAAGATGATTCGCGTGACGAAGACGGCGGTGAACATGCTGACCACGATGCCGATCGTCAGTGTCACGGCGAACCCCTTGACAGGCCCGGTCCCGAAGCCGAAGAGGAAGAGCGCCGCGACCAGCGTCGTCACGTTCGAGTCGAAGATGGTCAGAAAGGCCTTCGTATAGCCGGCCTCGATGGCCGCCCGCGGGGTTTTCCCGAGACGCAGCTCCTCCCGGATCCGCTCGTTGATGAGTACGTTGGCGTCCACCGCCATGCCGATCGTCAGCGCGATGCCGGCGATACCGGGAAGGGTCAGCGTTGCCTTGAAAGCGACCATGACGCCCAAGAGCAGCAGCATGTTCATGGCCAGCGCCACATCGACGACAATGCCGCTGAGCCGATAGTAGAAGACCATGAAGAGGAGAATCAGAATTCCCGAGATGATGCTGGCCCAGGTTCCCTGGTCGATCGAATCCTGTCCAAGGGAAGGACCGACGGTCCGCTCCTCGAGAATGACCACCGGTGCGGGCAATGCGCCGGCGCGCAGAACGATCGCCAGGTCGGTCGCCTCCTCCATCGTGAAGGAGCCGGTGATCTGGGCCTGACCGCCGGAGATCTTCTCCTGGATCACCGGGGCGGAATGGACGACGCCGTCCAGAACGATTGCCAGCCGTTTTTTGACGTTGTCGCCGGTGATTCGTTCAAAGTCCCTTCCCCCCTGGGCGTTGAATTTGAGGGATACGTGGGGTTCGCCGAAGCGGTCGCCGATCTGGACCTTCGCGTTTTCGAGCGCCTGGCCGGTCATCAGCGTCCGGTTTTTGAGCAGAAGCGGAATATCGGATCGCCTGCCGGAGGTTCGATCCATCCGGGATTCATTGGCGACGACGCTTCCCTCGGGGACATTTCCCTTGAGGGCTTCGTCGAGGCTGTGCTCGTCATCGACGAGTTTGAATTCCAGCAAGGCCGTCCGGCCGATCAGGTTCTTGGCGCGCGCCGTATCCTTGACGCCGGGGAGCTGGACGATGATCCGGTCTACTCCCTGCGGGATGATCTCCGGCTCGGAGATGCCGAATTGGTCGATCCGGTTCCGGATCGTCTCCAGGCTCTGTTCCACCGCCATCTTGCGGATTTCCGCGGCGCGTTTGTCCTTGATCTTCAGAGTGGCCACCCCTTTTCCTTCCACAACCTGCGAAGAGGCAACCTCCAGATCGGGATACTGGTTCGCGAGGAGCTTGTCGAAGGCCTCCCGCGAGGCTGTATCGGGAAACTCGAAGGCGACACCCTGCTGCTGGGTCCTTTCAACCAGCTTGAAACGGACCCGGTTTTCCATCAGGTTCTCCTTCAGGTCATTTGCGCTCCTCTCGAGCGTGCTTTCCACCGCCTTGGCGGTTTCCACCTCCAGGACCAGGTGCATCCCCCCCTGCAGATCGAGTCCGAGGTGGATCCGGTCCGTCGGGAGATATTTCTTCCAGGTCTCGGGAAGATCGGAGGTCAGGGAGGGCGCCAGATAGACAAGGGCTGCCAGGCAGAGGAGGATGGTAATGGCCGCCCTGATTTTGATGCTTTTAAACATGGTTTACCCCTTTCAAACTGGTCGAATCAGCGCATGCAGCTTGTGAGACTCATTCCTTGGGCGCCTTCTGAAGAACGGCGCCGATAAAATTCCGCGCGACCTTGATCTTGACCTTGTCGGCGATCTCGATCGTTACGACCGTATCCGTCAACGCCGTAACCTTCCCCTGGATTCCACCGGAGGTCATCACGAGGTCCCCGTGTGACAGATTTGCTATCATCTCTTTGATATCTTTCTGTTTTTTTTGTTGTGGACGGATCAGAAGAAAATAAAAAATACCGAAAAGAACCGCCATCATGATGATGAAGCTGAAATCGCCGCCTGCGGCGCCACCGCCTCCTCCTCCCGGAGCACCCATTGCATAAGCTGCATTGATCACTGTCCAACCCTCCCTTATTTATGGTTAAAATGTTTTTGTTTCATTTTGCCCGTGATCTTTTTCAGGGCAACCGTCGGCATGTACGGATCCCCGCTCCCGCAGAAAACGTTCCCGGAACTCCGGATACCGGCCCACCCGGATCGCCTCCCGGATCCGCTCCATCAGATGCAGATAAAACCGGAGGTTGTGAATCGTGTTGAGCGCCATCGCCAGGATCTCCCCGGCCACATACAGGTGCCGCAGGTAGGCTCGCGAGTAATTTTGACAGGTATAACAGTCACATTCGCTGTCAATGGGCGACGCATCCTCCCGGTAACGGGCGTTTTTTATAACAACCTTTTCTCCGTTTGTAAACAACAATCCGTTCCGGGCGCATCGGGTCGGCATCACGCAGTCAAACATGTCGATTCCGTGGA
>CAYSSF010000370.1:0-3388 GCA_964433455.1 uncultured Syntrophaceae bacterium | reverse complement strand
TTATTTCAATTTATGGCCATTTTCATATTAACTTTCGAAGGAGGTGATGGTTTTAGCTAATCATATTAAATGTTGGTTGGTTAAGTCGTAATAACAGCTTTCTTTTCAATGAAAAGGGGGGGGGGAAAATGAATTTCAAGAAAATAGTGTCCGGGTTTTATGTATTGTTGCTTTCAGTGCTGCTTGTTGGAGGTTTTGCGTCGGCAGCGGGCGCTGCCGCAACGATCAATGTCGGTTCGCTGAACGATATGACCGGCGCCACATCGGACGTCGGAAGGGATTACGCCCTGGGCATAGCCGAAGCGATTCATTATGTAAACGACACGGGCGGCATTAACGGCAAGCAGATCAAGCTTCACCAGTTTGATTATGGCTATCGGGTTCCCGAAGCTCTTACCAAATATAAACTGTTCCAGAGGTTGGGTTGTGTTGCAGTCCTTGGATGGGGCACAGGCGATACGGAAGCCCTTTCGCCCACGGTCACCAAGGATAAGATGCCCTATGTTTCCGCTTCCTATTCGGGACATCTGACGGATCCCAAGAAGACGCCCTATAACCTCTTCTTTGCGACGGATTATTCAACCAATGCAAGGGCTGCGCTTACAGCCTGGTTTGATAAAAAATGGCCCGTGCATAAGGATTACGGGAAGAGAAAACCCCGTCTTGCAAACTCGTACATGTTTGCTTCACCATACGCCAGCGCTCCGATCAAAGCGATAAAAGATCAAGCTACCATCCTTGGTTTTGACATTGGCCCGGACCAGGACGTATCCTTATTTGCCATTGACACCAAAAGCCAGAATCTTGCATTGAAAGAGTTCAAGCCGGACGTCGTATGGCACGGAAACACCACCATGTCCGTCTCTGCAACCATGAGAGATGCTTATTCCCTTGACCTTGGCGCCGTTCATCTTGTAAACAACTGGGGATACGACGAAAACCTGCCCAAAATGGCCGCAAAGGCCGCAGAGGGTGCGATGGGTTCTGCCATTTGTGCATTTTTCGGTGAAAAGGTTCCCGGAATGGACAAGGTTGTCGCCTACGCTAAAAAATACAACCCCGGCATCCCGGCCAATAAACGGCTTATCCGAACAGTACAGGCATGGGGTGATGTGTTGATTCTTCGGGAAGCCTTGATACGCGCAGATAAAGCCGGAAAGCTTGACGGCGAAAGCATATTGAAGTTGGGCTTTGAGACTATGAAAGATTTTGATATCGGCCTTGGCGCGCCTCCTATAACCTTTACAGCGACAGATCACCGTGTTGCCGGCGTGGTGTCGGTCTATGAAATTAAGGATGCTAAATTCCAGCTTGTTGAAAAAGTCGACCTGAAAGGCAGATGGCCTGAAAAATGGGCCAACGAGTGGATCGGCTGGTAATCCAATAAAATCCCCAAGGAGGTCATAAGACTTTGTCTAAAGAGGAACCGATATTAAAGATCAATAATATCGAGGTTAAATACCACGAGGTGATCCTTGTGATCAAAGGTTTCTCCATCGAAGTGCCGAAAGGAGGGATCGTCGCTCTTCTCGGCGCAAATGGAGCGGGGAAAAGCACGACGTTAAAGGCGATTTCAGGGCTTCTGAATCATGAAGACGGCAAGGTCACCGATGGATCCATCGAATTCATGGGTGAGCGGATAGACAGGATGAAAGCCGAAAAAATCGCCAAAATGGGCATCGTCCAGGTGATTGAAGGCCGTAGGGTCTTTGAGCATCTGACTGTCGAGGAGAATCTTAAAGTCGGCGCCCATATGAAGAAGAGGAGTGGAAAGGATATGAAGGAGAGCCTGGAGATGGTCTATCATTATTTCCCAAGGCTCAAGGAAAAGAGGACCGAGACGGCCGGCTTCGTAAGCGGCGGAGAACAGCAGATGACCGTTGTCGGACGCGCGCTGATGACGACCCCGAAGCTGATTCTTCTCGATGAGCCGTCCATGGGGCTTGCTCCTCTACTGATTCATGAAATCTTCGATATCATTACCCGCCTCAACAAGGAAGAAAACATTTCGATTCTTCTGGTGGAGCAGAATGCGAAACTTGCCTTAAGCATTGCGCCATATGCTTATGTGATGGAGAACGGTCGCGTTGTCATGGACGACACTTCAGAGAAACTGAGGGAGAATCCTGATATCAAGGATTTCTATCTTGGCCTGACCGATGTGGGGGGCCGGAAAAGTTTTCGAGACGTCAAACACTATAAACGGAGAAAACGGTGGATCACTTAAACCCTTGAATAGAATAAGAAGGGAGATCAACAATGCAGAAAAGATTAATCCTATTGGTTAGTATATGCCTGTTTTGTGTTCCGGGCCTTCTTTTTGGCGCGGGAAAAGAGGCAACAACTCCGAAAAAATTCACAACCCCGACGGTTACCTTAAACAGGGTTGAAGTTTCGAACTACTGGGGTTACTGGTTCTATGGCGCCAAAGTTGAAGTCACGAGGGGGAAAGCCGGCAACAATGGCTCACCCCTTGGGCTCAATTTTATCTTCGACATCAAAAACCCGAACTCCTACCCGGTGGCATTGGAGAGTCTGAATTTTACGGTGGCGTTCGAAGATTACGATCTGAACACCGTCGGCTCCCAGGATCTGATGTGGATTCCCGCCGGGAAGACAAACCAGCTTAGGGTCTCTGCCCTATTTGGCCTCTGGGAGGCATTCATGAGTGCCGGGGTAACAGGTGGTTTGAGGCTCAAGGAAAAAGGGATAGCCGTTCACGACCAGTTGGAAAAATGGTGGACGAGTATTCCGGATTTCGCATTTCCAGTGCAGGTGAAAGAAGGGTCTGCTGTTTTCAAGGCCGACAAAATGACGGGAGTCGCGGCATTCAGCGCGTCCTATCCCAAATAACCGTTTTCCAACGACTGCGTGTTTCGGAATAGGATAATGCATTTCGAAACACGCAGTGTTGACGGCTCAGTAAAAAAAGTCGAGGTGCTGCGTTTAAGCGCCATCCTGCCCCTGCTTTCGCAGGGGCAAGCTTATTGTTTCGTACGCTGAAGTACGTCTCATCCCGTACTTTAATACAGAGGAACCGGCATATGCCAAAAAGGACACAGGCGGAGAGAAACAAGGGATTTTACGACGCAAAAGCCGAGCGGATGGACAGGGCCGAACGCGCCGCCCGCAAGGCAGAAGAATCGCTGAGGATTTTCAAATATGCCTGTGAAAATGCCCCTGGGTACAGGACATTTCTTGATGAGCGGGGGGTGAAGCCGGAAACTGTAAAAGATTACGGCGATTTCGTCAGGCTGCCCGTACTGAAAAAGAACAGGATGCCGGAACTTCATCAGAATCATCCTCCCTTCGGAGGCTTTCTTGCGGCGCCTCTGGAAAAGCTCAAGCGGATCTATGTCTCTCCCGGTCCCATATACGATCCGGAAGG
>CAYSSF010000369.1:0-3395 GCA_964433455.1 uncultured Syntrophaceae bacterium | reverse complement strand
ATCCAGGATATCGGAGGAGGTCAACCCCCGGTGAATGAAACGGCCGTCTTCCCCGACCTTCTCCGTCACGGAGGTGAGAAAGGCGATGACATCGTGCTTCGTCGTCTTCTCGATCTCATCGATTCGGTCCACGTCGAAACCGGCCCGTTCGCGGATATTCCTCATTGAGACCTCCGGGATTTCTCCCCGCTCCGCCATGGCTTCGCAGGCCAGAATCTCGATATCCAACCACCGCCGGTACCGATTTTCCGGACTCCAGATCGCCTCCATCTTCGCTCTTGAATATCGCGGTATCAACTTCCCCTCCTGACTGGATCCAGATTCAACGACCGAACCGGACACCATTCCAAATCGGCACGCCAATGACAACGAAAAACAATATGCCGGATTATCTATTATGAGTCGGCATCGGAGTCAAGGGATTTGCGCGGAAACAACACCGCGAGCCGTGAAAAATGTCTTCTGCAAATTTCCGCTCAAACGAGTAAGGTCGAAAAAAGATTGACATATTTCTCATCTTCCCCTAATCAAAGCACAACAGAAATTCTTATTTTATGGTGAAGGCATGTATGACGATGTGGATTCAGGATGGGAAAAACGGGTCGTTTCCCCCGATCTGTTCCTCTCGCGGATCGAACCGGGGATGAGCATTTATCTTGGAACCGGGGTGTCCGAGCCAAGGACGCTCGTGAAACACCTCATGACATCGGAGATGAACAACCTGACCGATCTGGAACTGGTCCAGATTGTCAGCATCGGCGACGCCATCTCCTTTAGCAAGACCCCCCATGAACACAAATACCGTCTGAAAACCTTCTTCTCCGGCTGGCTGGCCAGTGAGGCGATCACATCCGGCCTGGTGACGATTCCGTTTGAAGATGCAGATTGAATTCTACGTTACGACATGTTAAAAAGATGCGGTCAATGGTGCTTGATAACGTTCTGACCGGGAGATGAGGATAAGAAATGAAAAAATCATGCAGATGGATCGTTGCCCTCTTGTTTCTGTTGGTTTCGATTCAGCCCCTCTGGGCGAAGGATCAATACAGAATCGTCGTTCTGCCCTTTTCCGTCCACAGCGCGGAAAATATCGACTATGTGCGGCAGGGCATTGGAGATATGCTTGCATCACGGATCTCCGCCAGCGAGAAACTGGAGGTCATCGGCCGAGAGTCGCTTTTCGATCTTCGGGATGCAAACACGGGGAAAGAAATTGCGCAGGCCGATGTCTATGCCGCTGGAAAAAAGTTGAACGCAGATTTTGTCGTTTGGGGCAGCATCACGAAGATCGGCAGCAGCCTGAGCATTGACGGCAAGATGTTCGATGTCGCCGCCAACAAGTCGGCCTTGAATATCACCGCCCAATGTCCGACTATGGATGAGGTGATTCCGAAAATCAATGACTTTGCCCAGCGGATCACCGCCCACATCCTCGGCGCTCCGCCCCAGACCGTTGCAGCCCCGCCGGTCGCCAAGGAAGTGATTGTTTCACGCCCGCCTTCCCCCCAGGCGGCACGGGAGGCGGAGATCATCTCCGGGATGGGGAGCGGCCGCAAAGGCACCTTCACATCATCCATCAATCCGGATTTCATCAACGCCGCCCAGCCGCTGAACCGGAAGACCTTCTGGAAGAGCCAGCAATTTTCCAATGAGTTCCGGGGAATGGACATCGGGGATGTCAATGGGGACGGCCTTAACGAGACCGTCATGATCGATTCGCACAATGTGTGGGTCTACCAGAAAAAAGGAAATGACTTCAGGTTGATTCAGCAGATTCCCGGAAAGTCCCATAACAGTTATGTAAGCCTCGATGTTGCCGATATCAACGGGAACGGCATCAGGGAAATCATCGTCTCCAGCTATACCGGCAAACAGGTCAACTCCCTTATACTGGAATTCCGGGACGGTAAATTCCAGACGATCGCCTCCGATCTCCCCTGGTTCATGCGGGCGATCGACAACGGTTCGGGGATACCCATTCTGCTCGGTCAGAGACGGGGCATCGAAACGCCCTTCGATACCCCGATTCATGAAATTGTCTGGAAGAACGGCGCCTATGCGGAAGGTCAAAAGATGAAAATTCCAGAGGGCCTCTCCGTCTACGGTTTGACCCTGGACAAATTGGGCTCAAGCGGCGCCGAAAAGATCATCGCCCTCAATAGCGACGACTATATCTGTATCTTTGAACAGACGGACAAACCCCTTTCCAGGGTCGCCGTCTTCGGCGGCAGCAGTGAACTCCTCTGGAAAAGTGACGAGCAGTACGGCGGGAGCAATACCTATATCGACCCGATGAGCAGCGGCGGTTTCAGCAGCAAGGCCGATGATGCCGATGTTATCCACTACATCAACCTGAGGATCCTGACTTATGATACGAACAAAGACGGCAAACGGGAGATCATTGTCGTGAAAAACCTCTCTTCCGCCGCCCGTACGTTCCAGCGTCTCAAACTCTACACCGGCGCGGAGGTTTACAATCTGGAATGGGAAGGAACGGGGATGGTGGAGAACTGGCGGACAAAGAAGATCAGCGGCTACGTCGCGGATTACCAGTTTAAGGATATCGACAATGACGGGGAAAATGAGGTCGTTCTCGCACTGGTTCTCTCCGTGGGCGGATCCATCAGGGACCGAAGTATGATCGTTACCTACTCTCTGAAAAGCGAATAGTAAGGATTGACAATTCACAAAAACTGTTATAGGGATTCGCGCCTTGATCAGGAATGGATGAATGCGAATGGAAATGGATGGCATGTTCGCCCTGATCGATAGCCCTTCTGGAGATGATCAGGCGGTGTAGCTCAGCTGGTTAGAGCATACGGCTCATATCCGTAGTGTCCCTGGTTCGATTCCAGGCACCGCCACCAGTATCTGCAAAGGCCCGGTCCAAAGACCGGGCCTTTGTACGTCCGCCAAGGAAATAAAAGAAATGGCTGAACCCTTTTTTCCCTCCCCGTGGGCCAGAAGCCCCCACATCCAGACCATCTTCGGCAGCCTCCGGCTCCGGGTTGCAGGGAAAAACGAGATGGTCGACGTCGCACGGGAGATGATTGTGGATGCCGGAAATTCCGGCCGCCTGTTGGGTTATCACTCGACACAAAGCGGGCGGATGCCGCGAGGGCTGATCATTCTGATTCACGGATGGGAAGGAAGCGCCGACTCCACCTACGTCCTCTCCACGGGGCGTTTTTTCTACCGGCAGGGGTACGATATCTTCCGCCTCAACCTGTGGGATCACGGGAAAAGCCATCATCTGAACCGGGGACTCTTTCACGGCGCAATGACCGAGGAGACGGCACAGGCGGTCGCAAATGTTGCCCGGCTTTTGCCGGATCGTCCCTCCATCCTGATCGGCTTTTCTCTTGGCGGAAACTTTGCGCTCCGGATTGCCCTTC
>CAYSSF010000368.1:0-3429 GCA_964433455.1 uncultured Syntrophaceae bacterium | reverse complement strand
GCAGATCTCTGATCTGTTTTCCTCTTATGCTGGTGCCATCGCATAGCTTTTCCCGTAATTGATGATCTTTTCAATATTGTGTACGAGGCAGTAAAGCATCCATTGGATGTTAACCTTGAGCCGACCCCGCAATGTAAGCTTGTCCATTCTTTTGCATGCGCGAATGTTTCCGAAAACCGGTTCTACAATACCCAGCCGTTTGCTGTAAGTACGGCGTCCCTCCGGTGTGTCGATCTTATGCTTCATCTCATCGGTAATGCTGCCCGGACGTTTCCCATAGAACACATGAACCTGTCGCGATACCGTATCGGGATTTCGCAAGCATTTGGAACGTAATTGACAATCACGGCATGCGGTCTTCGGCGCCTGATATGCGATGGCTTTGTATCCGTCGGCAGTGATGAAATTCCGGTTCCTTATGTAAAGCGCATGACCGGCAGGACAAATAAGCTTACCGGTACGATCATCCAGCTCGAAATCTTCCACGCTAAACCAGCGCTTCTTAGATTTATATCTTTCCTTGCGCTTGTCAATCGAACGCCGGTGCCGACCAGCATCTGCAAAGCGGACATCCCGCTTGCGAAATTGCGGATCAGGTACGTAGGCATCAACTTCAAATTCCTTACAGGCTTCCAGGTTCTTTACACTGTAGTATCCGGTGTCAGCGCTGATTGTCCTGTTCTTTAAAGGTTCTTCCCAACCAGCGGCTTCCAGTTTCTTTTTCGCTCCCTCCAGCATCGGTTCCATAATGGAGCTGTCTTCGCCTTTTCCAAAAGCCTCGGTATGCATTACTATTTGATGTTTCTCATCAACTATCGCATTTGCATTATACCCTTGCAATACTCCGTGCGAAGTGGCCATCTTTGCGGATTCATTATCTGTGACGTTGCTTTGTATCTCCTTGCCGCCCGATCCAATCTTCGGCTCGTTTTCTGAAAGGAACTTCTCGATACGATCCGCTTTCTGTTTAAGTTTCTTTAACCGCTTTTCAAAACGCTGCTGATCAGTATCGGATCTTCCACGCTCTCGTTTATCGGCTTCCCGATGCTCCAGAATTGCCTCCTTTACTTTCCGATTCAATGCTTCCTGTTTCTTTTTCAAATCGGAAAATGTGCCGCTCCATTCCTTTGCCGCATTCGAAGAAAGCTTTATACCGTCCAGACTGAAATGTGTTCCGCCAAGCAATCCTTCTTCTTCACATATCAAAAGCACCTTTGTGAATAACTGATCGATTTCATTATCTATCGAAGAAACAAAGGCTGCAATAGTGCTATGGTCCGGCTTTTGTCCACACGCCAAAGCCATGAATGTTATATTTTCGTTGCATGCCCGCTCCAGAGACCGTGATGAGAGCATCCCCCTCGAATAACCGAAAAGTACGGTCTTTATCAAAATCTTTGGCGCTATCGCCTTGCGCCCCGTTTCATCGTTGCGATACCGCTCGTCAAAAATACTTAAGTCAAGGCGTTCTTCCACCACATGATTTATCGCATATTCCAATGTGCCTGGCATCAATTGATCTTCCAATGACACCGGCACCATCACCAGCTGATTGTAGTCATAGTACTTATATCTCGCCATCTGTGATTCTCCGGTGGATAGGTTGTTAACTTGTTGACTACTCTATACCACAGATCAGCATATATTTCACTTAAATTTTACTACTATGAGAAGATATATTTACTTTTTCGACAGGCTCAACGCGCTGCGTCAGCGGCGCCTGGAAGCCGTCCGGTGGATTTGCGGATTCGGTGCTCGTATTTCAGTCCTTCATTTGTTTCTTTGCCGATTTGATGAAACGCCCAAAAGATTTGTCCTTCTTCCGCTTATCCAGATATGACATCTCGTAGTACTCTGACTCCTTTTTGAGCTTGATATAGCTTGAATAGCGATCTTCAGATAATTCACCATTCTCGACCGCGGCTCGGACGGCACAGCCCGGCTCGTATTTATGGCTGCAATTCGCATATCGACAGTCTGAGGATAATACGACAAATTCTTCGAAACTCATATTGACCGCATCACCAACACCAACGAGACCCAACTCTCTCATGCCGGGCGTATCAATCAGCATCGCTCCCTGGCTGAGAACGATGAGCTGCCGACGGGAAGTCGTGTGAGTGCCTTCTCCCGTACCGCTGACCGGCTTGGTGTTGAATGCCTCCCGGCCTATGAGGCGGTTGATGAGAGTCGTCTTCCCGACACCCGATGAACCAAGCAGACAGTAAGTCTTTCCCGGAGATAGCGTCTGCTGGAACCCGTCAAACCCGCTGCCCGTGATGCTGCTGAGAGCGATCACTTTTGCTTTGGTGACAGAGCTGATGATCGCAAGCTTCTGCTCCAGTTCGTCCTGCGTGATCAAGTCCGTCTTCGTGAGCATGACTATAGGTTCAACGCCGCCATCCGCCGACATGACCAGGTACCGATCCATGCGGCGGAGATTAAAATCAAAATGGCATGACTGAACAATGAAGGCGGCATCTATGTTGGCCGCAATCATCTGGAAATCTACATTCGCACCCGAGGTCTTGCGACGCAGAAACGTCTTTCGCGGAAAAACCCAGTGGATGATGGCTGCCGTGTCATTGTCGTAGTACTGTACCCTCACCCAATCTCCGACACACGGCAGGTAAACGGGGCTTTCAATCTGATAAGATAACTTCCCTGATAGCTCGGCCGGGACTTCCCCCGATTCATTCATTATGAGGTATGAACCCCGGTCGACTGCCGATATGCGGGCAATGCCGCTCTTCTCCTTGAGGAATTGGGCGGGATTCGCTTCAAACCATTGATCAAAACCAAGATTGCTCAATTTCATACGTAAGTGTCACCGAACGAGGGGCTAATAGAGGGGCTAATAGGGGGCTAATAGGGGACGTATTTAGCATTCTAACTTACTTTCCAAGAAGCAAATAATTATTATCCTTTGCGATCTTCTCTCCCCTTGCCACGGCTTTCCCTACAGCCGGTACCGATTGACCCAGCCGACGGGCAAGCGATACCATCGTCATGCCCAACTCCCTCACCGCCCAATAACATAAAAGACTGCGTGCCTTAACAGTTTCCTTATGCTTTCCGGAAGCCCAGACTTTCTCTTCGTCAATCCCCAAAACTCCGGCAACTCTCACAGCTGCATCATTCAACTCAAAACCCCTGGCCTGAAGAACATATTTTTTCTTCAGTTTCTCTTCCGCTGACTTAAGCACGCTTTCCACAAAGTCGCCGTTTCCCAAAATCCTCTCATCACTTTTCTCATAAACCTTCGAAGCTCGAAGAGCTTTTACCGCAGCCCATCCTCCCATGCTGCGGACAAGACCTCCGCCTGTCAGATCCGTCCGCTTTCCCTGCTCAATCCCTTTGCTTACAAATCGCCTGGGGCTAATAGGGGACGTATTTAGCATTCTAACTTACTTTACAAGAAGCAAATAA
>CAYSSF010000367.1:0-3432 GCA_964433455.1 uncultured Syntrophaceae bacterium | reverse complement strand
ATGCAGATATAGGAGAAGACCGAGCCGATGGCCATGATGATGACCAGTTTCGCCGACGCCTTGGCTGACTTCAGCAAAATCCCGGGCACGTCGCTCCACCGGAGTTCCTTGTAGACGAGGATAGCCACGATGAGGCAGTAAATGGCCCCCACCATGGACGCCTCCGTCGGTGTGAAGATGCCAGAGACGATGCCGCCGACGATGACAACCGGCGTCAGGATGGCCAAAAACGACCGCTTGAAGGTCACCACGACCTTCTGCCAGGAGAACCGGGAGTTAATCCGGCCATACCCATGCTTCTTGGAAGTATAGTAACAGAAGACCATCAGGCTCAGGCCGATCATCATCCCGGGGATGTATCCGGCCAGGAACAGATCCAGCAGCGACAGGCCGGAGGTCATGGAGTAGACGATCATCGGGATGGAGGGGGGGATGATGTTCCCCAGGGGGCCGGCCGTGGCGACGACCGCCGCTGAGAAATCCCGGGGATATTTTTCTTCCTCCATCGGGGCGATCATGGCCGTGGCAATCGCTGCAGTGTCGGCGACGGCCGATCCGGAGATGCCGCCCATGATCATGCCGGCCAACACCGCCACCATGGAAAGGCCGCCCCGGAAGTGGCCGATGAGGGCGACGCAGAAATCCACCGCCCGTTTGGCGATCCCCCCCTGACACATGATGTCGCCGATCAGGATGAAACCGGGAATGGCCAGAAGCGCGAAGGAGTCCATCCCGATCATCATCTGCTGGGCGATGGCTTCCAGGGGCAGATCCGCCACCCAGCAGGCCATACTGGCCGCAAACCCGAAGGCGAAGAACAGGGGCAGGCCCATCAGGACCGTTGCAATAAACGCGATGACGATATATTGGATCATAAGCCGCTCCCCTCTTCCAGACGTTCCGAACGGTATCCCTCGCGAAGGGAGCGGATGAGCAGTTCAAGGATATAGATGCCCATCAGAAAACCGCCGGCGGGCACGGCGGCGTAAAGCCACCCTATGGAGATCTCAAGCGTCGGCGTATTCGCCTGGCCAACGATCGGAAGGATTTTGATGCCGTAATAGATCAGTACGCCGCAGAAGCTGAGCATCACCAGTCGTAACAGGTTGATCCAGAAGAAGCGGATCTTCAGGGGGAGGTAATTCACGATAAAGTCGATCTCGATATGGCTTTTCTCCCGGGTGACCAGGGCCGCGCCGAACATGACCATCCACAGGAACATGAACCGGCTCACCTCGATGGACCAGGCAGGCGGTTTGTGAAATCCGTAACGCATGATCACCGCGTAAAACAGAACCAGAACGATGGCTCCTACGAAAACCGTGCAGATCATCTCCAGGATCTTTTCAATGCAATTCAAAACCTTTTCCGCAAGCATGCCAGGCCTCCATTACCGGGGTGATCATCAAACCACCCCGGGTGTGGTAAGGGAGCGCTATTTCTTCCTGTTTTTCTCGATGAAGGCCATGGACTCGTCCATGAACTCCTTACCGATCTTGTCCACGAACTGAGTGTAAACCGGCCGCGTCCGCTGGCGGAAGATCTCGAAGGTCTCCGCTGGAATGGTATTGACCTTGACGCCCTTCGCCTCGAGCAGCGCAGCGCTTGCCTCGTCCACCTTGGCCTGCTCCATCCTCGCCCAGCGCAGGGCTTCCGCCGCGGATTCCTTGATCAGCTTCTGTTCCTGGGGGGTGAATTTGTCGAAAAATTTCTTGCCCATGATCAGGGGGGCGGTTTCGTAGTAATGCTTGGTCTGAGTCGCGTATTTGGAGATGTCATAGAGTTTCAGGGCATAACCCAAGCCGTAGGTAGTGGAGATGCCGTCCACGGTTCCCTGACGCAGCCCCAGGAGGCATTCGTTCCAGGACATCGGGGTCGCCACGCCGCCCATACTGTTCATTGTCGACATGTCCAGTGGCGTTTCCACCGTGCGGATCTTCAGACCCTTGATATCATCGGGTTTGACGATCGGACGGACGTTGTTCCAGACGCCCCTAAAAGACCAGGTCGCCCAGCCCAGACCGACCAGATCCTTGGGCTCCAGCATGCCGAATAGTTTGGCGCCCAAGGGTCCGTCCAGATAGGCGTTGACTTCTGCATGATCGTTGAAAAGGTAGGGGAGAGGAATCATGAAGAACTGGGGAACCAGGTTGGAGAGGACCGACCCGCTGACGACGGCCGAATCCAGAGTTCCCAGACGGCAGGCCTCGATCATCTCGCGATCGCCGCCCATTACGCCGCGGTCAAGGATCGTGACCGCCAGTTCGCCTTTGGATTTCTCCTGTAAAACGGACTGCCATTTCACCAGAGCCTGGTGGAGCGTGGTCTCCGGGAGGGCCACGGTGCCGGTTCGGATCCTCTTGACCGCCATGGCCGGGGAAAACGACAACAAAAACATTGATACACACATCAAACCGATTAGAACCAGTTTCGTACCATTTTTCATGATGCTCTCTCCTTTCAAAAGAGGTTCACAATATTGTTATAGGGTTGCGGCCAGGTCGTATGCCGCATGAATGGCGTTCATGGCATTACCCGGGAATCGGCAGTCCCCGACGCCGCACAACAGGTTCCGGCAGCAGCACGCCGGTTCCAGCCGGCTCATGGTTTCTTCAGCACGATTTCCCAAACCGAACACCACGCTCCGCGCTGAAATCCGGATTTCGTTTCCACCTCCCTTCAGGGGTCTGTCAGATGCAACAACCGCATCCGGTTCGATGGCCATGGCCCGGTGGCCGGTGAGAATTCTGACCTTCTTCGCGTCCAGTCTGGCCAGAAGCGCCTCCCGCACCCCGATTCCGGGCATCATGTCCCGCCCGGGCGCGTCCAGCATCTCGATCACGGTGACGTCCAGTCCCCGTTCGGAGAGATAATCGGCCGTCTCCAGGCCGGTGGCCCCTCCGCCGATCACGACCACCGGACTCTTACCGATCGTCACCTTGCCTGCCAGGACGTCATGGGCTGTGGTCACGTGTAGCAGATGCGACCCCGGCATCCGGGGTACGACAGGCCTCGAACCCGTAGCGACGATGATCGCGTCGACCACCAGCGTCTCGATCAGCTCGGGAGTGGCCTCGGTGTTCAGACGCACCTCCACGCCGAGCCGCGGGAGTTCATGGGTATAAAATTCGGCAAGCCTTGTAAAATCGTCTTTCTTCGGAGGAAGTGCGGCCAGATTGAACTGACCGCCCAGCCGTCCCTCCTCTTCGATGAGCAGAACGTCATGACCCCGCAAGCGGGCCACACGCGCCGCTTCGCAGCCGGCCGGGCCTCCGCCGATGACGGCCACCTTTCGTTTGACGCCGGCGGGATGAAGAGTCCGCTCCAGTTCCCGTCCGGCGGCGGGATTGTAAAGGCAGGTTAGGCCGGGCGTCTTTAAATCGCGCAATCCCCCGAAACAGCCCTGGTTGCAGCGGATGCAGGCGCGGATTT
>CAYSSF010000366.1:0-3440 GCA_964433455.1 uncultured Syntrophaceae bacterium | reverse complement strand
CCCCGGGATTATTATCGGAAAGAAGGGCTCCGAGATCGAAAAACTGAAGAAGGATCTCGAGACCATCACGAAGAGTGAAGTGATCATCAACATCCTTGAAGTACGGAAACCGGAGATTGATGCGCAACTGGTTGCCGAAAATGTTGCACAACAGTTGGAAAGGCGCGTCGCATTCCGCAGGGCGATGAAGAAGTGCGTAACCTCGGCGATGAAGTTTGGTGCAAAAGGAATCCGTGTGAACTGCGGCGGCAGGCTGGGTGGCGCGGAGATGGCCAGATCGGAGTGGTACAGGGAGGGTCGTGTTCCCCTCCACACCTTGAGGGCGGATATTGATTGCGGTTTTACGGAAGCGCACACAGCCTATGGTCTGATCGGCGTCAAAGTCCTTATTTTCCATGGAGAGGTGTTGCCGGCCAAGAAAGAAGCGGCGAAATAGGCCTTTTTTCGGAAAGGCCGGCGTACCAGAGGATCCTACGGGATCAGCAGCGAGAACAGAGGTTTTGAACGATGTTAATGCCGAAAAGGGTTAAATATAGGAAATTACAACGGGGTCGGATGAGTGGAAAGGCTACCAGGGGAAATACCGTGGCGTTCGGCGAGTATGCCCTTCAAGCAACCGAGTGCGGATGGGTTACTGCGCGGCAGATCGAAGCCGCGCGTGTGGCGATGACCCGGCACGTCAAACGGGGTGGAAAGATCTGGATCCGGATTTTTCCGCACAAGTCGGTGACCAAGAAGCCGGCCGAAACCCGTATGGGAAAGGGGAAGGGCGCCCCGGAAGAGTGGGTTGCGGTCATCAAGCCGGGCCTTGTTCTCTATGAGATTGAAGGGGTATCGATCGAGATCGCGAAGGAGGCCTTCACACTGGCAGCCCATAAGCTTCCCATTGGCACTGCGTTTCTTTCGAGGGAAATGTCTGATGAAAATTAAAGAGATCAGAGATCTTAGCATAGATGAGTTGCAGCAGAAGAACCGTGAGCTTGTCGAAGAGATCTTTAAGCTTCGCCTGCGCCATGCCTCCGGGCAACTGGACTCGCCGGCTACGCTCGGCCACGTTCGTAGGGATATCGCCCGTGTCAGAACGGTTTTGGCTGAAAAGGAGGTAACGTAGTGGAACAACGCGGCAACAAGATCGCCATTAAGGGCGTCGTCGTCAGCAGCAAGATGGACAAAACGGTCGTCGTCCGGGCGGAACGGCTCGTGAAGCACGCGATCTTTCACAAGTATATCAAGCGGTATGTTAAATACAAGGCCCATGACGAGCAGAACGCGTGTGGGGTGGGCGATAAGGTTCTCATTGTGGAGTCCCGACCGCTAAGCAGGGACAAACGGTGGCGCATGCTGGAGATCCTGGAGAAGGCAAAGTAGAGTGCTTAACGGCATTCGGTGTAAGGCGTCGGGCGTTCGTGGTTAGGGATATTGCTCTTCTTGACTCCTGACCCTTTCTAAGCTTCCTCCTGAAGAGCAATGGAGTGTTGTTATGATTCAGATGCAGACGGTGTTGAACGTAGCGGATAATTCGGGCGCCAAAAAAGTGGCATGCATCAAGGTACTGGGAGGCTCCAGGAGACGATATGCCAGCTTGGGTGATGTGATCGTCATTGCCGTCAAGGAGGCCCTGCCGAATT
This sequence comes from uncultured Syntrophaceae bacterium, assembly GCA_964433455.1. Lineage (GTDB taxonomy): Bacteria > Desulfobacterota > Syntrophia > Syntrophales > UBA5619 > UBA5619. Next base: position 1,812 of record CAYSSF010000366.1, on the reverse strand, counting down.
CAAAGGTGAAGAAGGGCGATGTCATGAAGGCTGTGGTCGTCAGAACGGTTAAAGAGGTGAGGAGGGCGGACGGTTCATACCTGAAATTCGATGACAATTCCGCCGTTCTCATCACGAACCAGATGGAGCCGGTCGGAACGAGAATCTTCGGCCCGGTCGCACGTGAGCTCCGGGCAAAACAGTTCATGAAGATCATCTCCCTGGCCCCCGAGGTTTTATAAGCCATGGGGACAGGTTTGAAACTGTCCCTGCAAAGAGAGCGACTGAGGAAGAAGAGATGCTGGGAAAGCGACTGAAAAAAGGGGATACCGTCAAGGTGATCGCCGGCAAAGAGAAGGGAAAAACAGGGAAGATCCAGAGCCTTCTTGTCGACAAGGAACGGGTTCTTGTCGAGAAGGTTAACTTCATCAAACGGCACAAGAAACCCGATGCCAAGGGTAAGGGCGGCATCGTTGAGAAGGAGGCGCCGATTCACGTTTCCAACGTGATGTATCTGTGCAGCAAGTGCGGTACGGGTGTTCGGGTCGGATACAAGATCCTGGACGATGGGAAGAAGGTGCGAGTGTGCGCCAAGTGTCGCGAGATTCTGGATACATAGGCAAAGGAAAATGGCAAGACTAAAAGAGTTTTACACCAGGGAAGTGATTCCGGCTCTCACAAAGGAGTTCCATTACAAGAATGCGATGGAAGTTCCCAAGTTGGTGAAGATCGTCGTCAACATGGGGCTCGGAGAGGCTATCCAGAACGTAAAGATTCTGGACAGCGCTGCGGCGGAGATCACCGCGATCGTTGGACAGAAACCGATCATCACCAAGGCGAGGAAGTCGATCGCGACTTTCAAGCTTCGTCAGGGGATGTCCATCGGCTGCTGCGTTACGCTACGCAGGGAAATAATGTACGAATTTTTCGACAGGCTGGTCAGCGTTGCCCTTCCGCGCGTCCGCGATTTTCGGGGGATTCCGCTGAAATCGTTTGACGGGAGAGGGAATTTTTCCCTGGGTCTCAAAGAGCAGATCATCTTTCCGGAGATCGAATATGACAAAATCGATAAGGTCAGGGGGATGAATATTGCCGTTGTGACCACTGCCAAGACGGACGATGAGGCAAGGCAACTGCTGAAACTGATGGGCATGCCGTTCAGGAACTGAGAACAGCAGGATATATCTCTGGAGGACAAGAGTGGCAAAGACATCCTTGATTGTGAAGGCCAACAGAAAACCGAAATTTTCGGTCAGAAGCTACAGCCGGTGCCCGATTTGCGGGAGGCCGAGGGCGTATTACCGAAAATTCGATATGTGTAGGATATGCCTGAGGAACTTATCCCTGAAGGGGGAGATTCCCGGTATGATCAAATCGAGCTGGTAGAAAGGGAGCAGCAATATGGGGATGACCGATCCGATCGCGGATATGCTCACCAGGATCAGAAATGCCAACCGGGTTCATTTCAAGAGCGTGGATGTGCTGAACTCGCGGATCAATCTGAATATGGCGAAGGTATTGAAGAAATCCGGATACATCAGCGGTTATGACATCAAGAAAGATCCGCAAACGCATGATGTGCTTCGGATCTATCTGAAGTACCCGGATGCAAAGAGAACGGTGCTTACCGATATTCAACGGGTCAGCAAGACGGGACGAAGGGTGTACGTGAAGAGTGAGAAGATCCCTCAGGTGCTGAACGGTTATGGAATTTCCATCCTTTCCACCTCCAGGGGCGTGATGACGGATAAAGAGGCGCGAGAGTTGAGCCTGGGTGGCGAGCTTCTCTGCAATGTGTGGTAAGTGAGGAGGGGGAAGGATTTGAAATCCGTC
>CAYSSF010000365.1:0-3459 GCA_964433455.1 uncultured Syntrophaceae bacterium | reverse complement strand
CACCCGCGACATGCGCTTTCTCAAGACGGCGGAGGCGTGTGCGGATTATTACATCGAACGGACACCCGCGCACGGCGTCCCGCCGAACGACTGGGATGAACCGAATCCCGCGCTGCCGTACGAGAGCTCCGCCGCCGCGATCGCCGCGGGCGGGATGCTGAATCTCTCGAAGCTGACCGGCGAACCGGCAACCGCGCAGCGCTACCGTCATTACGCGCTCCGGATTCTCGACACGCTGACCACGCCGGAATTCCTCGCGGAGGAGACGCCGGGTTGGGAGGGCATCCTCAGGCACGGCATGTACCACCAGCGCAAGGGGCTGGGGGTGGACGAAAGCGTGATGTGGGGCGAATACTTCTTTCTCGAAGCATTGAGCAAGGTGAATGATCATGAATGAACGGGTTGCACTGGTCACCGGCGCCGCGCGCGGCATCGGGCGCGCGATTGCGGTCGCATTGGCGCAAGAGAAGTGGCGTATCGTCGTCAACTATCGCACAAATGAGGATGCGGCCAAAGAAGCGCTGAAACGGGTGGAAGACGCCGGGGGGAAAGGCATCATCGTGCAGGCCGATATCGCGGACGCGGCGGACCGCGCGCGGTTGGTCGCGGAGACGCTGGAGACGTTCGCACGGATCGACCTGCTCGTGAACAACGCGGGGATGGCGCCGCGCCAACGGATGGATCTGCTCGAAACAACCGAAACGAGCTACGACGAGGTGATGGCCACCAATCTCAAGGGTCCGTTCTTCCTCACCCAACTTGTCGCGCGCCGGATGATCGAACTCAAAACCGAAAAGGCCCGTATCATCAACATCGGCTCTCTCAGCGCCTTCGCAAGCAGCACGAACCGCGGCGAATACTGCCTCTCCAAGGCCGGCGTGGGGATGATGACCGCGCTGTTCGCCGACCGCCTGGCGGAGTTCGGAATCAACGTTTACGAGGTGCGTCCCGGCATCATCCACACCGACATGACCGGCGCGGTGCGGGAGAAATATGACCGGATGATCGCCGAAGGACTGACGCCGATTGCCCGCTGGGGCGAACCGGAAGATATCGCGCGCGCGGTTGCCGCCATCGCCCTGGATTTCCTTCCGTTCTCCACCGGCGAAGTCATCAACGTGGACGGCGGGTTTCATCTGCGGCGGTTGTAACATCATCAAAAACCACCCTCCCCCTCGACGGGGGAGGGCCAGGGTGGGGGTGAAAAAGAGTTGCAATGCTGTTCGTTATTGCCCCCTCCCCTTAACCCCCTCCCGCCAGGGGAGGGGGGCGGCGATCACCGGTGCTCCGCTTCGCCGAAAACGGTGGCCTGGAAGGTCAGGAAACAGGCCCCCGCCTCCTGCCAGGCGTTTGCCGGCAGCCCCGCCTTCCGGCTCAGGTGATCGAGCATCTCATCCCTTCCCCACCCCTGTTCCGGGGCGACCTGCGGGAGAAAGACGGCGGATCTTCCCCCCTTCTGGAGGAGGACGCCGTCCCGGCCGACGACGATGTCGTTCGGGCCGGAGACCGGTTTCATCGGGGTCAGTACCGAGATCTCGACTTCCAGGTCGGCCAGTTCCCGTGCTGTCACCGGGTTGAAGCGGGGATCCTCGAAAGCGGCTTGAAGGGCCATCGCCCCGACAAGCTCGGCGAGCGGCCGGTCCGGGACCATCCGGCCAATGCAGCCGCGCAGATCCCCCTGTTTGTTGAGGGTGACGAAGACCCCGCGCGGTTCGCGCAGAACGGGGCTCGAAAGCCTTGGCAAGGGGACCATTTTTATCGTCAGGTATCGGGAGATCGTCTCCCGCGCGAGACGAAGAAGGTATTTCCGGTCGGCGGGTCCGATGGTCCCGTCCGACGCCGCTGCCCCCGCCGGCCGGACAACGGGGGCCTCCTTTTTCAGATCGACAGCCAGCACGACCGCCCCGTAGCCGACGACGCGCTCCCGTTCGCCGATCGGGAGGTTACCGGAGTGGGCGTAGCTTACGATCCGGCCCCCGGTCGCCCCCATCGCCTTGGCGGCGACCATCGCGGCCATGATCGGGGCCTCGCCGCAGGCGCAGGTATCGAGGTTTGGAATCCGCCGGGCCATCTGCGCCCGGATAGTTGAGTGGAGCGCCGCCGGATCGAGCATGGTGACCGCCTCCAGCGTGTTCATATCCGCGATCTCGGCGTCCGCCGCCGACGGGTAATGCGAGAGGTCGGAACTGGCGACGATCAGCGCGCGGCGGCCCTTCAATACCGAAGCCAATGCGGTTCCGAAGCGGTTGAAGAGGGCGGCGTCCGCCTCGCCGGCGACTGCGGCGACGATCTTGGCCTTGGGAAAGAGAACCTGGACGAAGGGGACCTGGACCTCGATCGAGTGTTCCCGGACGTGCGGCCCCCGGTCGAGGGTGCAGTCGGGCGAAGCGGCAAGGAGGGTCGCCGTGAGATCCACGTCCACCACAGCGGTTCCGAGCGGTGTCCGGAAGCCGCCGCCCGGATAGAGGGCGATTTTCCGGAGTCCCGGCGCCGTATGGTTTGTCCCGAAGATGACGACGACGTCATAGGTCCCGCCGCGGATCTGGTTCCAGCCGTCGGCGCAGATCTGGCCGGAGTAGATGTACCCCGCGTGGGGGACGACGATGGCGAGCGGTTTTTTCGCCAGCGGCGGCAGCGCGTCTTCCATGAATTTCTCGATGGCGAGCTTCAGGATGGCCGCCGATTCGGGGTAGAACTGCCCGGCCACAGCCGGGGGACGCACCTCGCCCCCGTCCCTTCCGGCCATGCCGGTCGTGGCCACCCCGAGGCTGAGGGCGACGATGGGAATGCCGAATTGCAGAATGGTCATCTCTTTTCTCCTTTCCAGTCAACTCCAGACGCCCGCGATCTTCCCGCCGCAGAAACCGCAGCGGCTGCCGCCGACATGCGTTTCCACGGTGAAGAATCCGGTGCGCCGGATGACCGCCTTCCCGCAGGAAGGGCAGTAGGTATGGTTCCCGGAATGGTCCGGCACGTTTCCGACATAAACATGGTGCAATCCCCGCCCCAGCGCCATCTCCCTTGCCCGTTCCAGCGTCGCCACCGGCGTGGGCGGCAGGTTTCGGAGCTGGTAGTCCGGGTGGAAACGGCTGAAGTGGACGGGGACGTCGGGTCCGACCTCTGCCAGGACCCAGTCGATCAGGCCGCGCAGCATCTTCTCGGAGTCGTTCAGCGTCGGGACGACCAGGTTCACGATCTCCAGATGGGCGCGGCTCTTCGCGATCTGCCTGATGCTCCGGAGGACGGGCCGGAGCTCCGCGCCGCAGACGTCGCGGTAGAACGCCTCGTCATACCCTTTCAGGTCGATCTTGATTGCGTCCAGCACCTCGCAGAATTCGGCGAGCGGCGCCTCGTTCATGATCCCGCAACTGATGAGGACGGGGCGAAGCCCCTGCTTTTTCGCCTCCCGTGCGATATCGACCATGTACTCCGCAAAGACCGTCGGCTCGTTGTAGGTGA
>CAYSSF010000364.1:0-3499 GCA_964433455.1 uncultured Syntrophaceae bacterium | reverse complement strand
ATCGCCGCGGCAAACTGATCATGCGGTGGGACAATGCCCCGGATTGGGATGTGGAAACTTTTCCTCACCATGTACACGTGGGGAAAGAAGACGCCGTTGAACATTCTTTTGATCGTACTTTAGAACAGGTATTGAATGTCGTCCGGAGCCGGTTATCAAAGTCAAACGATGTGCCCCCGGCAAAACGCTAAAATGCAAGACCTGACCCCAGGAGGTGAAATAAATGAGCACCGCGACGATGAACAATCTAATCGAGGAATTTATCAACTTGCCCCTTGATGATAAGGAATATGCGACAGAAGTGATCAAGAAGCAGTTGATAGAGGCAAAAAGAGAAGCTATTGCCAAGAGGGCAAAAACAGCAATGGCCGGTTACAGGAAAAAGACGACCAAGTGTGGAACAGTAAAAGAATTATACAAGGATCTGGAAAGTGATTAAGGTATCTTGGGACCAGGGGTTCAAGAGGGCCTACCGAAAGAAGGTAAAGAACGATGCCGAACTTAAGGTCAGATTTTGGGACGCTATGGAAATGTTTGCAAAAGAACCTTTTCACGCACGCTTGAGAACTCATAAATTGACGGGCAAGCTTGAAGGGCTATGGGCATTCAGCGTTAGCTTTGATTGCCGGGTAATCTTTAAGTTTTCAAGCAAGACCGAAATCCTCCTGATCGATATTGGCGGACATGACGAAGTTTATTGACTCCGCAGGCTCTCTCATCCTCATCCTTGGCAAAACGCTAATTTTAAAGACCTGACCCCCATATATTTCATTTGCAATAAAATATAAGATGACATATTGTGCATTGGAAATGAAATAAGCAACAAATCAGCATGGAAAAGCAACAAATCAAAGAACTTATCGTCGAGCACAAGGAACGTTTCCTCGGGCGCCGCGATCTCGTCCGGCGGGAGGTGCAGGCTCAAGTCGCCCGTTACCTTCTCCAGCGGGAAATCATCGTCGTCACGGGCATCCGTCGCAGCGGAAAATCGTCTCTCCTGCGGTTGATCTGTGAGGACCTCTTGACGCGGGGCGACGCCGTCCCGGCAAACATCCTCTACCTGAATTTCGATGACGAGCGATTTATCTCCTTTACCGCGCTGGACTTTGCCCCCCTCTACGAAACCTTTCTCGAACTCGAAAATCCCCAGGGGCGGCGCTACCTCTTTCTCGACGAGATTCAGCGGATCCCCGGCTGGGAACGGTGGCTCAGCCGCCTTTATGAGTTCGAGGACGTTCGGATTTTTGTCACCGGCTCCAACGCTGCCATTCTCTCTCCGGAAGTCGCAACAACCCTCACGGGACGGCACCGGCAGGTTACTGTCTGGCCCTTTTCTTTTCGCGAGTTTCTCACCCTCAAGGGCATGTCCTTTGAAAGCCTCGACCTCGCCCGGGATCTCCACCGCCCCGAAACGAAGGCGGAGATCCGGCGGCTCTTCGCCGATTATGTAGAGATCGGCGGATTTCCGGAAGTCGTCCGAGCGGGCGACACGACCCTTCTTGAACAGTACTGGCGAGATATTCTCTACCGCGACGTCATCGCCCGTTATGGAATCAAAAATATCAAGGAGATCAAGGAACTCTCTCTTTTCCTGGCCGCTCATCCGGGCTCGGTCCAAAGCTACCGGAACCTGGGAAACCTGATCGGCGTCCGGAGCGTCAACACAGTAAAGAACTATCTAAACGCTCTGACCGATGTTTACCTCTTTCAGTTTATCGATCTGTTCGATTATTCCCTCAAGCGGCAGATTTACAATCCCTCCAAGGTCTACTGCGCGGATGCGGCCCTCGGCGGCGCCGTCAGTTTTCGGTTCTCACGCAACATCGGCCATATATACGAAAACATGGTTTTCCTGGCGCTGAAGCGGCGCGGCAGCGAGGTTTTCTACTGGAAATCGACCCGAGGCCGGGAAGTGGATTTTGTCGTAAAGACCGGGCTTCGAATCACTGAGGCCATCCAGGTTTGCTCATCCCTCGCCGATCCGAAGACCCGGCAGCGTGAATTTCGGGCGTTACGCGAGGCCGTCGAGGTGCTCAAGGCGGACCGGCTGACGATCATCACCGACGATGCAGAGGGCTCCGAAAAGAGCGATCTCGGCGACATCGCCATCGTCCCGCTCTGGAAATGGCTTCTTGAAGAAACGGAAACCGCAGGAGGTTGAAATTGGGGCCAGTTCTCTCGGCACTCAGCACTCAGCACTTGTTTTTTTCAGCACTCAGTCCTCAGCACTTGTTTTTAAGCAAAACGCTAATTTTGCAAGACCTGACCCCCAAAGACCCCCAAAGAATGCCTGAAAAAAGCTTCATAATTCGATTGAGCGCAAATGCATTTCTCTTCGTCTATTTCGTGACGGAGAAGGGGAATATCGGGAGATTTGTCGTTAAGTTGAATATTTTCCGGGACGGCGTCTATCATGAGATCGCTCGTTACGACAGCGGATTGCATCAGCCGCATATGGATATCATCAGGCCGGACGGCTCCAAGGAGCGAACGATTGACTACGGTATTCTTGAAAATGACAGGCGTTGAACATGGCCATCCAGGATTTTAAGAACAACTGGGATGTTTACATAGAGAGGTGGAACAAATGGCGCGAAGAAAAAGAATGACGGCCGGGGAGATGGAAGAATGGCTTCTAAGCCAGGGCGCCACTCCTGTTACTGAGGAGATGAAAAAAGAGCCCTGGTATGAGGAGGCGTCGAAATTGCCGCCCTGCATGGCTCAGGAAAAAAGAGAGACCATCGACCGCCAAAAAGGAACCGCAAAACGCTAAAATGCAAGACCTGACCCCAAAGTTGCTCCGACCGTCTTATGTCAAAAAGCATTGAATTTATAGTAATCCTGGATGACGGAGTAAGAAAACGGCATCGCCATGAAACAAACGGCGGTAAAGTGACCAATTTTGTTGTACAATTGGAAATCAGGATAGAACAGGAATGGAAGGTAGCCATTCGTTACGACTGTGCTCATGGGTATTCCCATGTTGACCGGTATGATAAAACGGGGGAAAAAACGAAAAGGCTTTTGAACCTTCAATTTGAAAGCGCTTTGACGTATGGTGATTGGGATATTAACGAGAATTGGCAGCATTACAGAGATTCTTTTTTGAAAGGGAAGAAGGATGAGTGATTATAATAAATTCTCAGCGATGTTAGCCAGCGAGTTTCATCGTTACCTTATGGAAGATGAAAAAAGAACCCCAAAACTGCCGGAGAATGTTCTTCTTATCTTTGAGGTTGATGGAGAGGACGATTTCAATCGCTGGCATAAAGAAATGTCCATCCGCAACAAAGAGGCTGATCAGCCCGTCGCCTATGTTCATTTGAAGAAATGGCGTTTGCATTCCAGCATTGAGGACATGACTCTTATCGGTGCGATAGCCCAGAAGGAGAACCCCACCCACGCAAAACGCTAATTTTAAAGACCTGACCCCAAAGGGTTGCGCTGCCAAATCCATAGAGCGGTGGATCAGACATCTGCGGGAGGAGGGCAGGATAGT
>CAYSSF010000363.1:0-3512 GCA_964433455.1 uncultured Syntrophaceae bacterium | reverse complement strand
GTCCTCTTCGATGAGCCTACGTCCGGCCAGGATCCGGTCCGGAAAAATGCCATCCTGGGCATGATCGCCCAGTATCAGCGGAAGTTCGGGTTTACGGCGATCCTGGTCAGCCATGAGATACCGGACGTCTATTTTATCTCGAACCGCATTCTTGCCCTCTATAATCGATCCATCGTTTTTCAGGGTTCTCCGGAGGAACTGGAAAATTTCGACCACCCCTTCAAGGAGGAGGTCATTCGCAGCCTGGAAGGGCTGCAGAAGGAATTGACGGGGCTCTATTCCAAACGGCAATTCAAAGTGATGCATCATGTTCAGTTGAAGCAGACGGCAGGCGGGGCAAACTATTGCGTTGCGGTTTTTTCTCTGGATGATCTGGATATTATCAGGATGGGCGCAGGCCATGATGCGGCACAGGTTGCCATCCGGAATCTCGGAATCTATATCGACAAACACTTCGGCGCCATCGGCGGCTTTTCCACACGTCGTCGCAACAATGAATTTGTTACGGTACTTCCCTATTCGGATCTGACGGAAGCGGAAAGTATTCTGAAGGCTTTTGCCGAGGATTTTCAAAGAGAGGGCATTCATGACGTTTCGGCTGCGGCTCGCACGCAGGCAATGACGGCGGGGTGTGTGGAATTTGCGATCCTGGCCGGTATTGCACAGGGTCAGCCGACTGCCGATATCGATTCCGTCATCGATGCGGCAAAATCACAACAAAAAGAAATTGCCCGGGTTCAGTGCGACGGGAGGAGGTAAGCGGATGAAAAAGTACACGATGGAAACCGCGGTTGGCATATTTCTCGTATTCGGGCTCCTCTGTGTCGGATACATGACGGTGCAACTGGGTCATGTCTCCCTGTTCGGCGACAGCGCCTATTCTCTCTTTGCCCGATTCAACTCAGTCACCGGTCTGAGAGCCGGCAGCATGGTCTATATCTCCGGCATTGAGGTGGGGCGCGTGGAGAAACTCTCCATGGACCAGGAAAAACAGAAGGCCGTGGTGGAGATCCGCATAAGGAATGACATCAAGATCTATGATGATGCCATTGCCTCGATTAAGACGGAGGGGCTGATCGGCGATATGCATCTCAGCGTCGACCCCGGAGGCGCAGGCGCTCTTCTCGAAGAGGGTGGAACCATCACCGAAACGCAGTCGGCGGTGAACATCGCGGATCTCATCAGCAAATATGCATTTGGAGATGTGAAGAAACCATAGCCGCATCAGCGGCTTTAAAAAGAGGCAGGCTATGAAAAGACCGATGATCATATTGAATATCCTTATGCTTTTGCTTATTTCTCTCCCGTGTTATGCCGGTGCGCCGTTGGATGCGGTCAAGTCCAACGTCAACAAGGTGCTTGAGGTGTTGCGGGATCCGAAGCTTAAAGCCGCGCCGGACAAAACGGTTGAAAAGGAAAAACTTCGCCTCATATACGAAGGCATGTTCGATGATGTCGAACTTTCGAAACGCACGTTGGCCAGAAACTGGAACAGCATGAATGTCGCCCAGCGCAAGGAGTTTGTCCTCCTTTTTCGACAGGTGCTGGAAAAGGCCTACATCGACAAAATTCTTGCCTACACCGACGAGAAAATTCTCTTTGAGCGGGAAAACATGGTGTCGGAAATCCTGGCCGAGGTTCAGACAAAAATCGTTATGGCTTCGAAGGAGATTCCCATCGCCTATCGGGTGATTCTGAAGGGCGGCTCCTGGAAGGTGTATGACGTCGTGATCGAAAACGTGAGCCTGGTTCTGAATTATCGTACCCAGTTTAATGACATCCTGGCAAAAGATCCTCCCGAAAAGTTGCTCGAAATCCTGCGAAAGAAAGTGAAGGAGCAATAGGTTCTCCATATGAAAGCTTTCTCGTTTTCCGTTCTGCTGCTTGTCTCGATTTTCGCGGGCTGCGCTCATACTTCTGATCCTGCCGTTTCTATCGCACCGCCGGTTGCACCTCCCCGGGCTGAGCAGGTCGCCGCTGTCTCCGATTCAGCGCAGATTCCGCAGATTCCCCCCGTGATGCCGGTTCAATCTTCAGCCAAAAACGTCGATGAATACGGGGATATCGAGGTTTCCGAGAATGTGAGCGAGGAGGGAAAGGGTGAGATTGCCGACCCCCTGGAGCCTTTCAACCGGGCCATGTATCACTTCAACGACAAGCTTTACTTCTGGTTGCTCAAACCGGTCGCGCAGGGCTATGGAAAGGTTGTTCCCGAGCCCGCCCGGATCGGTGTAAGCAATTTCTTTGCGAACCTCACCTTCCCGGTCCGTTTCGTCAACTGCCTGCTGCAGGCGAACTTTGCGGGCGCGGCCGCGGAACTTGGACGCTTCACGGTAAACACCCTGTGGGGTGTCGGGGGGGTCCTGGATCCCGCATCGAGTAATGAGATCCAGCTCTCGAAACAGGATGAGGATTTTGGCCAGACCCTGGGCGCCTATGGGATCGGGCAGGGTTTCTACATCAACTGGCCGATATTCGGGCCTTCGAGCCCTCGCGATACGGTGGGCCTCATTGGGGATGGATTCCTGACTCCCTACAGCTATCTTAGTCCCTGGTATGCCGGCGCGGGAACCAGGGGATATGACATGGTGAATGACACCTCGCTGAGGATCGGCGACTATGAGACCCTCAAAGGGGCCGCCATCGATCCCTACGTGGCGATCCGCGATGCCTATGTCCAATATCGGTTGAAGAAGGTCAACCGGAGGGGCGGGAACATCCCTGCGGAAGATCCCGGATTGCCGAAAAAATGAATCCGAAGGAATGCGTTCCCATGAAAATGATCAAAATTATTGTGATTGTCCTATTCATGATCCTGATGGTCCCGGGAAGGGCGACCGCGGGCGGACCCTTCGGGCCGCCGCAACCCGTTGTCAAAGAGGCGGGGGGGATCCATACCGGAATCGGATATTGGTTTCATGAGGATACCTATAAAAATGGCGTGGAACAGGTTACACGTCAGAGTCAGATCTATTCGGAGTTGGGCTACGGATCTCGCAAGGGTTGGGAAATTACCGCCAGGGTCGGGATGTCGGATTTGAAAATGGTCGATGCCTTCCGCTCGTCAACCGCTTCGACGACCACCTCCAAGACGGAGTTTGAAGAACACGGGAAATTTTTCAGCACGCTGGGGGCAAAAGGTTTTTATCCCTTCAACAAAACCTTCGGCATGGGGGCATTTATCCAGGGGAGCTATTACTTCAGTGACTTCACCGATCCCGTTTCAGGAACTCAAAGCGGCATTCCTTTTTTGACCGAACTCAGGGTCAAGAATTTATGGGATGTGAATTTCGGCATCGGATTTCAGGCCGCAGTCCCCTATGGCATAAAGATCTATATCGGTCCCCATGTTCATTATTCGGAATTCAAGGCATCGCCATCTACGGACGTTGCCGGCGTTGCATTGGCATCGGGGGAGACGACCCTGAAAAACAAGACCGTTTTCGGAGGATTTACCGGGATCGAGGCGCCTCTGGCAAAGGGATTCCGTCTGAATCTGGAAGGGCAGTATA
>CAYSSF010000362.1:0-3530 GCA_964433455.1 uncultured Syntrophaceae bacterium | reverse complement strand
ATGGTCCATCTCCACCCGGATCCCCTTCATCCGTAGCGTGTTGCAGAGGAAAAAGGCCTTTTCCAGGGCCGCTTCGCCGAGGGTTGCGATGAAAAGGAGGGGGCCCCGGGAACGAGCGTCTGCATCGGCGTCCGGGATCATCGCGGCCAACCTCTCAAAACCGATGGCAAAGCCGATCCCGGAAATATCGGGGCCGCCGAGATCACGGACGAGATGGTCGTAACGTCCGCCTCCGACGACAGCATTCTGGGCGCCCAGAAATTCGGTGGTCACCTCGAAGGTGGTCCGGGTGTAGTAGTCGAGCCCCCGTACCATTTTCGCATTCAGTCGAAAGGGGAGATCGAAGAGGCTGAGCGACGCCTGGACCTTTTCAAAGTGCTCCCGGCATCCGGCGCAGAGAAAATCGGGCAGAAGCGGGGCCTGCGAGATGATCGCGGCGCAGGCCTCCATCTTGCAGTCGAAAACGCGGAGCGGATTGGCGCCGACCCGCCGGCAGCAGTCGCCGCAGAGTTCTTTTTCGCGGCCGCGCAGAAACGAGAGGATCGCCTCGCGGAAAGTGGGCCGGCAATCGGCGCAGCCGAGGGAATTGATCTCCAGATTCAGCTTCCGAAGCCCGAGTTTATTGAGAAAGTGGAGCAGCATCAGGATCAGTTCCGCATCGGTGCGCGGGTCGTCGGGACCGAGGATCTCGGTATCGATCTGATGGAACTGCCGGTAACGCCCCTTCTGCGGCCTTTCGCGCCGGAACATGGGGCCGATGGTGTAGAGCTTCGTAACCGTTTCGGCGGCATGGAGGGTGTGTTCCAGGTAGGCGCGGATGACGGACGCCGTCGCCTCCGGCCGGAGCGTCAGGGATTCCTCGCCCCGGTCGATGAAAGTGTACATCTCTTTTTCAACGATATCGGTGGATTCTCCGATACCGCGGCTGAAGAGTTCCGTCTTTTCGAGCAGCGGAAGGCGGATCTCGCGGAACCCGAAGGCGCGAAAGACCTCATGGGCCGTCGCTTCGATATGCCGCCACTTGTCCGTCTCCGGCGGAAGGATATCCTTGAAACCCCTGACAGCGGTGATGATCTCCATCGTTTAAAAAACCTCTCCCGATCTTCTGAATTTAACGGCGATTCTGATAGCATAACGATACGATAAACGCAACAGAAATGACGAGACGGAGGCATTTTTTTCTCTTGATATCCCCACATTTATTCAGTATCTTCTGCATTCGACGACATCAATGGAAATGGGGGTCTGATGGGGAAATCAGTCAGACTCATCATCCACTTGTAAGACGATGGAGGCTGGATATTGGCCAACGAAAAAATCACCCTCTCCCAACTCGAATCCTTTCTTTTCAAAGCCGCCGACATCCTTCGGGGCAAGATGGACGCCTCGGAGTTCAAGGAATTCATTTTCGGCCTGCTCTTCCTCAAGCGCCTCTCCGACGAGTTCGACCGCAAGCGCGAACAGCTCCGACGTAATGATTTCGCCCACCTGAAAGACCAGCCCGACCTTGTCAAGGATCTCCTGGAAGACAAGACCTCCTACGGCGAGACCTTTTTCGTGCCCGTCCGCGCCCGCTGGCATGAGGCCTGGATCAAAGAAAATGAGGATCAGACGGATGGCTACCAAAAAGGCTCTTTTGTCCCAGCCCTCAAGAACCTCAAGCACGACATCGGCAATATGCTCAACAAGGCCATCGCCGCCGTCGAGGAGGAGAACGACGCCCTGGCCGGGGTTCTCAAGAACAACATCGACTTCAACGCCGTCAAGGGTAAGACCAAGATCCCCGACCAGAAATGGAAGGACCTCCTGGACCACTTCAGCCGGCCCCGGTTCGTCCTGGTCAACGACAACTTCGAGTTCCCGGACCTTCGAATACTTCCGCGCCGAAGCCGACGGGATCGAAGCGCTGGAGGCCGGAATCGGCGAGGCCCAGGGCGAGCTGGCCGAGGCGGTGGAAGCGGCCCAGGAGGCGGCAGCCTATGAGCCGGAAGAGGACGAGACCGTCACCGCCGCCGTCATCAAGAAGGCCCTCAAGGATCTGATCGACGACCTCACTGGCAGCGAGGGCGCATCGGCCACAAAGGAGCTCAAAGCCCTCCAGCGCCATGAAACGGCCATTATTGGAATCGAAAAGCGGATCAAAGAAGCAAAGGCTGTCCTGAAGGCGAAATCCGACGAACTGGCCCTGAAACTACAGCTCAAGCGGCTGGGCGGCGACGAGTTCAAGGACGAAAGCCGGGACCTGATCGGTCAGGCGGATGTAGCGCTTGCAAAACTCGATGCCGCAAACAAGGACGACAAAAAGAAGCTCGCGGCCCTGAACAAGGACAAGGCCGCCCTCGTTGCCCGCATCGCCAAGACAGACGCTATCCTTGCCGCCATCGGCGGTCGGCTCACAGAAGAGCAGGCCCGTTGCCTCATCCTGAAGAAGCTCTATGACCTGGCGAGCGGCGAGCTGACCCGCTACCTCAACGCCGAAAAGCGCGGCCTCGTCGCCGCCGTGGAAAACCTCTGGGACAAATACGCCGTCTCCAGCCGCGATCTTGAAGCCGAACGTACGGAAACCCTGAAAAAGCTGGACGAATTTTTGAAAGGGCTTGGGTACCTGGGAGGAGAGTCCTAACTGGATCTGCATCTTGATTGATGACCATGGGTGATGAAGGGGAGGGTCTTGAGATGGGCAAGGACAAAAAAAGCATTATCGAGGTCCAAGGGGCTGCCGTTACCGTTCTTTCGCATAAGGACGATCACTACATCTGCATAACGGATATCGCGCGCTTCAAAAACGCGGATCGTAGTGATGACCTTGTGCGTAATTGGCTCAGGAATCGAAACACGATAGAATTTCTTGGCATTTGGGAGAAACTCAATATCCTGCATTTTAATTCCGTCGAATTCGACGGAATTAAAATGCAGGCCGGGCTCAACAGTTTTACCTTGACCCCGAAGCAGTGGATCGAGAAGACTGGAGCCATTGGCATTGTTTCAAGCGCCCGGCGAGAGATTACCGGGGAAGTCGCCGGGGTAGTTACCGTGGAAGTAAAATGACTCCTGACGGTACTGCTGGAGAGATGAAGCGTACGGACATCAAGAAGGCTCTGGGAGACTACTTCAGGAGGCTAATTTCATGCAAGGCTTAGGGTATCTGGGGGAAAATCGGCCATGAAGGAAAGCGAATCCATTGAACTCAAGAGGAGTCTTGCCGAACTTAAGGATGGCCTGAACTCTATCGCCGCCATTCTCAACAAGCATGGCGCCGGCGAACTGTGGCTCGGCGTCAGAAGCGACGGGGCTGCGGTTGGCCTGGAGGTGACTGAAAAGACGTTGCACGACCTTTCGCAAACCATCGCCGCGCACATTGAGCCGAAAATATTCCCGCACATCACAACGGAAATCGTATCGGGAAAAACCTGCGTGAAAGTGGCATTTTCGGGAAAGGAAACTCCCTATTTTGCCTATGGCAGGGCCTATATGCGTGTGGCCGATGAGGACAGGCATCTCACCGCCAAGGAGCTTGAGAACCTGATCCT
>CAYSSF010000361.1:0-3539 GCA_964433455.1 uncultured Syntrophaceae bacterium | reverse complement strand
TGTATTTCGGATCCGGCAAGATCTCCCTTTTGGTAACTTCTCTTCTCCTCGGCATGACTCTATCCCCGCTTAGCTCGGTCTCTTGGCCCCGTATTTTGACCTACCCTGTTTTCTGTCCTGGACACCAACGGCATCCAGCGTCCCCCGGATGATGTGGTAACGAACACCCGGAAGATCCTTGACACGACCGCCGCGTACCAGCACGACGGAATGTTCCTGCAGGTTATGTCCGACACCCGGGATATAGGAAGTGACCTCGTATCCGCTGGTCAGCCGCACCCTGGCTACTTTTCTCAAGGCGGAATTCGGTTTTTTGGGCGTCGAGGTATAAACCCTGACGCATACCCCCCGTCGCTGCGGTGAACTGGACAAGGCAGGCGTCGTCGCCTTCCTGGCGATCTTCGCCCTTCCTTTTCTAACCAACTGATTTATTGTAGGCATTGCCCCTCCCAGCCCTTTATTTGGCTGTTCGTTCTCTGGTTCAACAAAAGACGATCTAACTATCAATTCATCGCTTCGATGTCAAGGACTTTCTCGTCACTTTTTTCATCTGCAGGAAGCTCAAGGCGGTCTTCATCCAATGGGGGCAGAGCCTCAGCGACCGCTTTTATCCCCAGTTTCTTGTACATCGTGAGCCCCGTCCCCGCCGGGATCAACCTGCCCATAATGACATTCTCTTTGAGTCCGCGCAGATAATCGGTTTTTCCGGCAAGGGAGGCCTCCGTCAGAACCCGCGTTGTTTCCTGGAAGGATGCGGCGGAGATAAAACTCTGCGTGGAGAGCGACGCCTTCGTGATCCCCATCAGAATTGGTTCACCCAGAGCCGGTTTCCCGCCATTGGCCACGACCCGGTCATTCTCCTCCTGAAAGCGGAGCCGCTCCACCTGCTCGTCGGCGATGAAGGCCGCATCCCCGGGATCCTTGACCAAGACCCTGCGGAGCATCTGGCGGACGATCACCTCCATGTGCTTGTCGTTGATCTTGACCCCCTGGAGTCGGTAGACCTCCTGTACCTCATCCACCAGATAACGGGCCAGTTCCTTTTCTCCCTTGATCATCAGGAGATCGTGGGGATTATTGACACCGTCCATGAGGGCCTCTCCGGCCATCACCCGATCCCCCTCCTGAACGCTGACATGCTTCCCCTTGGGAATCAGGTATTCC
This sequence comes from uncultured Syntrophaceae bacterium, assembly GCA_964433455.1. Lineage (GTDB taxonomy): Bacteria > Desulfobacterota > Syntrophia > Syntrophales > UBA5619 > UBA5619. The sequence continues at coordinate 2,375 of CAYSSF010000361.1, read as the reverse complement.
TTCTCATCCTCGGCGTCGGGCGTAATCACGACCTTTCTCTTCCCCTTGGAATCCTTCCCGTAGGAAACAACCCCGTCAATCTCGCTGATCACCGCAAATTCTTTCGGTTTGCGCGCCTCGAACAGTTCCGCCACACGGGGAAGACCACCCGTGATATCCTTTGTTTTGGTCGTTTCCCGGGGAATCTTGGCGAGGATGTCCCCGGCACTGACCGCATCCCCCTCCGAAACAACGATGTTGGTCCCGACCGACAGGAGGTGCCGGGCAACGGTGCTCGCCCCCGGAACCTTGGCCGTTCTGCCCTTCTTGTCCTTGATCGAGACCCGCGGACGCATATCCGTTCCCTTAAACTCGACGATGACCTTCCGCGAGAGGCCGGTCACCTCGTCCACCAGTTCCTGCATGGTCTTCCCTTCGATGATATCCCCGAACTTGATGACCCCATCCACCTCAGCCAGGATCGGGATCGAGAAGGGATCCCATTCCGCAATGAGATCGCCTCTTTTCTGATCTTTTGGCCCCTTCACCCGGCTGCCGTCATCCACTTTGATATGCGCCCCATAGGGAAGGGGATACTTGCCGCGGCTCCGTCCCTGTTCATCGAGAACATGGACCTCGCCGTTACGGTTCATCACGACAAGCCCGCCGGATCGGCTTTTCACCGTATTGATATTCACGAACCGGATCAGCCCGTCATGCCTCGACTCCAGCGTGGAGTGTTCCTCGAATTTTGCCGTTCCGCCGATATGGAAGGTCCGCATGGTCAATTGGGTTCCGGGTTCCCCGATCGACTGGGCCGCAATGATGCCAACCGCCTCACCGATATTGACGAGGCGCCCGCGGGAAAGGTCACGGCCGTAGCACATGGCGCAGACGCCATGCCGCGACTTGCAGGTGAGCACCGACCGGATATTGACCCTCTCGATCCCGGCGTCATCGATCCTCTTCGCAAGGGCCTCATCGATCTCCTGATTCGCATTGACCAGGACTTCACTGGTGAAGGGATCCCGGATCTCTTCCAGCACAACCCTTCCCAGGACACGCTCACCCGCCGTCTCGATGATTTCCCCGCCTTCCATCAGCGCGGAGACGAAAATGCCGTCGATCGTCCGGCAATCATCCTCCGAGATAATGCAATCCTGGGCCACATCCACGAGCCTCCGGGTGAGATACCCTGAATTGGCCGTCTTTAATGCCGTATCGGCAAGCCCTTTCCGGGCGCCGTGTGTGGAAATAAAGTATTCGAGGACCGTCAGACCTTCCCGGAAATTTGCCCGGATCGGGGTTTCAATAATCTCGCCGGAGGGCTTCGCCATCAGCCCCCTCATTCCAGCCAACTGACGGATCTGAACGGCACTGCCTCTTGCACCGGAATCGGCCATCATGTATATGGGATTGAAACTTTCACCCCTGAACTTTTTCCCATCCGCTCCGACCCGCTCTTCGGTACCGATTCCGCCCAGCATCTCCGCGGCAATCTTCTCCGTGGCCTGGGCCCAGATGTCAATGACCTTGTTGTATCGTTCGCCGTAGGTGATCAATCCCTCCATATACTGCTTCTGGATTCCCAAGACATCCTTGTCGGCCTGCGCGACGATCTCTTTTTTGTTTTCCGGAATCACCATGTTGTGGATTGCAATCGAAACCCCGGCATGGGTGGCGTATTTAAACCCGATGTCCTTCAGGCGATCCGCCAGAAGAACGGTCGTTTTATCCCCACGGGTGCGGTAGCAATGGTTGATCAGGTCGGCCAGTTCCTTCTTGGTCATCACCTTGTTGATCGCATCGAAGGAGATGGTTTCGGGAATCACCTCGTAAAGTACGATCCGTCCGACGGTGGTCTCTTTCATCTCCCCGCCGATGCGGACCTTAATTCTCGCTTGCAGGTCGACCGCCTGGGCATCGAGTGCCGACCGGACCTCCGCCGGGTCGGCGAAAATCATCCCTTCGCCCTTGACGCCGCTCCTTGCCCTGGTGAGAAAGTAAATCCCCAAAACGATATCCTGACCGGGGACGATGATCGGCATCCCGTTGGCCGGGGAGAGGATGTTATTGGTCGACATCATCAGGACCCGGGCTTCCGTCTGGGCCTCAATGGATAACGGTACGTGAACCGCCATCTGATCGCCGTCAAAATCGGCATTGAAGGCCGTACAGACCAGCGGATGGAGTTGGATAGCCTTCCCTTCAATCAGGATGGGTTCGAAGGCCTGCAGGCCGAGACGATGTAATGTCGGCGCGCGGTTCAGCATGACGGGGTATTCACGGACCACCTCATCGAGGGCGTCCCACACCTCGGCCGTTTCCTTCTCCACCATCTTCTTTGCGCTTTTGACCGTCGTCACAAACCCCTTTTCCTGGAGACGTCGGTAGAT
>CAYSSF010000360.1:2447-3542 GCA_964433455.1 uncultured Syntrophaceae bacterium | reverse complement strand
CGTCGTACAGGACGATCTTCATCATCCCCCGGACGACCGCCATGTTGTCGGACTGCCGTTTGTGGTAGTGCCACCCCTTGACCACCCCCGGATAACCGGTCGTCATATAAACCTGCCCGAAACACCGGAACATCTCGTCGTCGACGCGCAGGATCTCCATCAGTCGACCCCGCTCATCGGCAATCACCTTCAGTTTCTTGATCATCACCCCGTCGATCATCGCTTATTTCCCCTTCAAAGCTTGTTCGCCCCGGTCTTGGCCACCATGTTGCAAGCGTACTGGAGGGAATCGAAGGTCCCCGCGTCGGTCCACCACCCCTCCAGGAGATCCCAACCGATTTTTCCCTCCCGGATGTAAAAATTGTTTACGTCGGTGATCTCCAACTCCCCGCGCTCCGAGGGTTTCAAGGTCTTGATGAAATCGAAGACCCGGTGGTCGTACATGTAGATCCCGATCACCGCATAGTTGGAGGCGGGCGATAGCGGCTTCTCATCGATCCGGACGATCTTCTCCGCCTCGAAGACCGGCACGCCGAAACGCTGGGGATCGGAAACCTCCTTCAGCAGGATGCGGGCGCCCTCCTTCTGTTTCTGGAAGGAGGCCACGGCGCCGCGGATGTTTTGCTCGATGATGTTGTCTCCGAGGATGACGACGATTTTGTCGTTGTCGGCGAAGTATTCCGCCAGGCTGAGCGCGGCGGCGATTCCCCCCTCTCCCTCCTGGTAGGTGTAGTGGATGTGCCGGAGGCCGAACTCCTTTCCGTTGCCCAACAGGCGGAGGAAATCTCCGGCGCTGTTCCCGCCGGTAACGAGGAGGATCTCGTCGATCCCGGCATTCACCAGCGTCCGGATGGGATAGTAGATCATCGGCTTGTTGTAGATCGGCAGGAGATGCTTGTTGGTCACCTTGGTCAGGGGATACATCCTCGTTCCGAGGCCTCCTGCCAACACTACGCCCTTCATACATCTCTCCTTTCGTGTGCCGCCATTGGTGGCGCATTCATAGCATATTTTTTAAAAATACCATAACAGAAAAGACCGGGTAATTTTGGACAGCGCCCTTATTTTCCTGCGGCAAGGGCACAGCCCCCTCCC
>CAYSSF010000360.1:0-2437 GCA_964433455.1 uncultured Syntrophaceae bacterium | reverse complement strand
CCCCGCCAAAACGACACCTTTCATGCGATTCTCCTTTCGGTCCAACGTATGGATGGCGGACCCATAACACATTTTCAAATGAGTGCACAACGAAAAACCGTTTACATCCTCCGGGGTCATGATATAGAAGGGCGTCTTCGAACCCAGGGGAGAAGCAGCTCATGGCAGAGGGGAAAATCCGTTCGACCGATGAGAAGTTCATGCGCCGGGCTCTCGCCCTGGCCCGAAAAGGGGAAGGAAATGTCAGCCCGAATCCGCTGGTCGGCGCCGTGATCGTCCGGGATGGCCGGATCATCGGCGAAGGGTGGCACCGCCGCTACGGTGAAAACCATGCGGAGATCAATGCGATCCGGGATGCGACACAGAGCGTTGCGGGGGCGACCTTCTACGTCACGCTGGAACCATGCAGCCATCAGGGCCGGACCCCCCCGTGCACGGAAGCTCTGATCGCGTGCCGCCCCGGCCGCGTGGTCGTCGGCGTCGTCGACCCCAACCCGGTCGTCTGCGGGAGAGGCATCGAGTCCCTCCGGCAAAGCGGCATCGAGACGGAGGTCGGCCTCCTCGAAGAGGCATGTCGGGAGAACAACCGGGTCTTTTTCAAATTCATCCGGACCGGCATCCCCTATGCCACCCTCAAGTTCGCCCAGACCATCGACGGCAGGATCGCGACCGCCTCGGGCGACTCGCGATGGATCAGCTCGACCCCGTCGCTTCGCTTTGCCCACCGTTTGCGGGCGGTCCACGACGCGATCCTTGTCGGCGCCGGCACGGTCCGGTTCGACAATCCGGAGCTGACCTGCCGACTCGTTCGAGGCCGAAACCCGCTCCGGATCGTCGTCGATTCCGCTCTCAGACTCCCGCCGGACGCCGCCGTTTTTTCAGACGGAAACCCGACCCTCGCCGTTGCGACGCATCGAGCCCCTTCGGAGAACAGGCGCCTTCTGGAGAAGAAGGGTGTCGAGGTCCTCGTGATCGGGGAGGATCCGGCGGGTCGCGTCGATCTCCACCGACTCCTGACCGTTCTGGGAAAGCGGAAGATCTCCTCCGTTCTGGTCGAAGGCGGGGCCGCCATGGCCACCGCATTTCTGAAAGAGAACCTCGCCGACCGCCTGCTGATCGTCCTCGCCCCGAAGATTGTCGGCGACGGGGTCAACGCCGTCGGCGACCTGGGCATCCGGTGGATGAACGACGCGCTCGACTTTTCATTTCGACGGATCACCCGCTGCGGCGCCGATCTGATCCTCGATGTTCGCCCGGGCTGCTCAAAGATCGCATCAACCGCTCCGCCGCCCGGATCCCGTCGAGGGCGGAGCTGATGATCCCGCCGGCGTAACCGGCGCCCTCGCCGCAGGGATAGAGCCCCGACAGGTTTACGCTCTGCCCGTCCTCGCCCCGGGTGATCCGGATCGGTGAAGAGGTCCGGGTCTCCACGCCGATCAACATCGCCTCTTCCGTGACAAATCCCGGCATCTTCCGTTCGAATTCGGCGAATCCCCGTTCCAACCCCTCCACGACAAAGGGGGGAAGAACATCCCGCAGGTCCGCCGCCTTGACACCCGGCAGAAAACTGCACCTCCCGATCGGCAGATGGCCTTTCCCCGAGAGGAAATCGGTCAACCGCTGCGCCGGGGCGCGGTAATCCGAGCCTCCCGCCAGAAAGGCCCTCTCCTCCCAATGGCGACGGAACGCCAACCCCGCGAGCGGCCCCTCTTCTCCGAGGTCCTCGATGCGAACATTGACGACCACCGCACTGTTCGCGAAGAGGCTCTCGCGCCCAAGACGGCTCATTCCGTTCGTGATCACGCCGCCGGCCTCCGCACTGCACCCGATCACCTGGCCGCCCGGACACATGCAGAAGGAATAGCAGGAACGGTCCGGCGCCCCCACCTTCGCCGTGAGGAAATAATCGGCGGGGGGAAGGTCCGTGTGGCCCGCCCATCGTCCGTACTGGGTCCGGTTGATCAGCTCCTGGGGATGTTCGACACGCAGACCGATCGCAAACGGTTTTGAGGCCAGCGCAACTCCCCTCTCCGCCAGTTTCCGGTAGGTATCGGCGGCGGACTGACCGGTTGCGAGAATGAGTTTGTCCGTACGGATCTCTTCGGAATCGTTTACGACAATGCCGGCAAGCCTCCCCCGGCGGATCAGAAAATCGGTCACGCGCGCGCTGAAACGGACCTCGCCGCCCAGAGCGATCAGCCGTTTCCGGAGATGAACGACAACCTCCCGCAGGCGGTCCGTTCCGATGTGAGGACGGGCGTCGACGAGGATCTCGGCAGGGGCCCCCATATCCACGAGAACCCGCTTGACACGGGAGGTCAAGGGGTTTTTGACGCGGCTGGTCAGCTTGCCGTCGGAAAAGGTTCCCGCGCCACCCTCGCCGAAGCGGACATGGCTTTCTGGATTCAGGGTCCCCTGTTCCCAGAAGGCGCGGACA
>CAYSSF010000359.1:0-3555 GCA_964433455.1 uncultured Syntrophaceae bacterium | reverse complement strand
GTGAGCATGGCCCCGGCATAGTAAGCGGTGGCAATACCCAAACTGGTGTAAGCGCCGCCGTCCATGATGAAGTCGGCATGCACGCCCAGAATACGGCCATCGGCACGGACGCCGGTGGTCAGCTTCATGTATTGGCGGTGTCGGCCCCGGTTGTGGGCGAACATCTCGGCCCGGTCGTAGAACATCTTGACGGGTCGACCGGTCAGGCGGGCGAGCACCGCTCCGGCAAACTCCAGGCCGGTGGGTTCCAGCTTGCCCCCGAAGCCGCCGCCTACGTAAGTCTTGATGACGCGCACGTCGCCCATGGGAAGCCCGAACTCGCGGGCGATGTAGTACTGAAAGTAGTGGGGCGATTGGGTGCTCGAGTATACGGTGAGTTTGCCGTCCTGCCAGATGGAGGTGGCGGTGTGCGGCTCCAGCGGCGCCTGATAGGTGCGGTTGCCGACGAATGTGTCTGTGCGCACATAGTCTGCCTTGCGGAGAGCCTCGTCCACGTCGCCGAAGTTCTGGTGGATCTCGGTGTTCTTATTCAGCGGATATTCGGGGTGGATCCGGGGTGCATCTTCGTCCATGGCGTGCAGCGGGTCAAGTACGGCAGGCAGCACCTCATACTCCACCTTGATCGCCTTGAGGGCTTTGTAGCAGGTCTCCTCGTCGATGCAGGCGACCGCGGCCACCTTGTCGCCCACGAACTTGACCGTCTCGATGCAGAAGATGTTCTCGTCCCAGCGCGCCGGAGAAATGCCGTACTTGAGGGTGGGCACATCCTTGTGGGTGATCACCGCCTTCACCCCGGGGATCTTCTCGGCTTCGGACGTGTCGATGCAGAGGATGCGTGCATGGGCGTGCGGGCTGGTGAGAATCTTGCCGTACAGCATGTTGGGGAACTTCAGGTCGGCTGTATAGCGGGCCTCGCCGGTCACCTTTTCCCTGCCGTCGATCTTCGGCTTGCTCTTGCCGATGACGGCGTAGTCCTTGTCGGCCGGTTCCGGCAGTCCGGGGTGCGTGTAGACTCGTGCGCTTGACTTCGGGCATGCTGGAGTGGGTGCGCTCATTCCGTCACCTCCGCCGCGCCGAGAACGGCCTTCACGATGTTCACATAGCCCGTGCACCGGCAGAGGTTGCCGGAGATGGCCGCCCGCACTTCAGGCTCGGTGGGGTGAGGGTTGCGGGCAAGGAGCGCCTTGGCGGAGAGGATCATCCCGGGCGTGCAATAGCCGCACTGGATGGCGGCGTTGTCGATGAACGAGCGCTGCAACCGGTCGAGCTCTCCATTCCGGGCCACGCCTTCGATGGTGATGATCTCGCAGCCGTCGGCCTCGAGGGCCAGCACCAGACAGGCATCGACGGGTTTGCCGTCCAAGAGCACGGTGCACGATCCGCAGTCTCCCAGTTCGCAGCCCTTCTTGGTGCCGGTGAGGTCGAGTTCGTCGCGCAGCAGGTTCACGAGAAGCGTGTTCCCTTTGATCACGGGCGAGTATTCGTCGCCGTTCACGGTGAGATTGATCAGGTAGCGCTTGACGCCTTGTTTGTCTGAAATTGCTTGCATCGCGGTCTCCTATACGTGTCCCTTTGTGATTGCGCGCTTCAATGCCCTGCGGGTAAGGATCCGAACCAGGTCTCGCCGGTATTCGGCCGACCCCCGGATGTCGGAGATCGGCAGGCAGCATCCGACCGCCGCGCGGCCGGCCTGTTCGAGCAGATCGTTGTTCCAGGTCTTGCCGATAATCGCCTGTTCGGCCTGGATCGCCCGCGTCGGCACCTTATAGACGGCGCCCAGGCAGATGCGGGCGTCCCGCACCAGGTCGCCCTCCATGGTCACCGCCGCCGCGACGCCCACGACTGCCAGCGCACCCGACCGCCGCAGACCGAACTTGAGGTAGGTGCTGCCGGTTGTCGCCTGCGGGGGGATCACCACCTCGGTGAGGACCTCGCCTTCCGGCTTCAGCGCGCAGCACGAAACGCCCGTGAAGAAGCTCTCCAGCGGCACGGTGCGGCTTCCGTCGGGGCCCGCCAGCGTGACATATGCCCCGAGAGCGATGAGGATCGGGGGCAGGTCGGCGGACGGGATCGCATTGACGAGGTTCCCGCCGATGGTCCCCCGGTTGCGGATCTGGTTGTTGGCCAGTTTATGTGCAGCTTCGGAGAGCGACAGGAAGCGTTCCTGCACCACCGCGGAGTTGCTGATCTCGTTGTGTGTGGCCAGGGCGCCGATGGCCAATCCCCGGTCCGCGTCCCAGAGGATCCGGCGGAGCTCGTGCAGGTTCTTCAGCGACACCAGCGCGGAGGGCGCCAGAAGTCCGCTCTTCATCTTCACCAGGATATCCGTCCCGCCGGCAAGAACCCTGGCGGACGGTCCGAGTTGCACGAGGAGGCCGGTTGCCTCACTCAGGCTCTCGGGAGCGTAGTAGTCAAAATCGGGCAGATACATCGGCCCTCCTTTCCAAAAAACCCTGCGGTTTGAGCGGACGCTTGCGGCGGTCGCCGGCAGTGGAACCCTACGCCGCTCCGGCTGCGGAATCAACTGTCCGACCAGGCCATTATCCAACGGAATCGATTAACACATTTCCTATTGACGGCAGAACTATACGAAGAAGGAGCTTCGTGTGTCAAGATGATTTTGCGGGTCCATTATGCCTGGCTCAGGGCCTTGACCGCTTTCATATACGAATCGAACCCTCTCATGAAGATGTCATTATGATTTGCACCCGGGACTTTGAGAAGTGTTTTACATGGCGATGGACAGGCATCGTAGAGCGCCTGTGCTTCCGAAAAAGGGAAAAAATGGTCAAATTCTGCATGGATAATGAGGGCCGCTTTGTCCCAGGCCCGGATTTTTTCAAGATTTCTGAAACCTTTTTCCTCACTGAAACCGATCTCCGAGGCGTTTACGCCAAGGAACTCCAGCAGCGTACCGGTATTTGCGAAACTGCTCTCCAGAACCAGGCCGTTTATCCGGTCTTTGTGGCGGCTGATCAGTTCCAGTGCCGAGGCGCTGCCCAATGATCGGCCCATCACGATAAAAGCCCCTCCGTATCCGTTCTCTCCCAGCCATCCCTTTGTGAACTCAAAGATGGCATGACAGTCTTTCATCATGGTTGTGACCGTGGGCCTGCCGGACGATCTGCCATAACCCCTGTAATCGACCACCAGGAAATTCATGCCCATGCGATGGTAAACAGGCCCCAATTCATCATAGTCACTGGCGATTTCACCGTTTCCGTGAAAGAAAAGGATATTCGGGGCAGATTTCGCTGCCATATGGAAACGCCCGGCCACCACAATATTGCCCTCTACCGGGATCGACACGTCGATTGTGTCCGCAGTTCCAGCAATCGACCCGTATTCAGGCCTTGGATGGAAAAGCCCCATGATGATTTCAGGACGGTCCATGTGGGAATAGTCGATATCAGATCTCTCTATCATTTTGACAAGTCCTTTTTCTTGAAGTCAGTATTTTGAGTCCCTCCGAAGCGGCGTCCGTTCCGATGACCAGGTGTAATTCCCCGGCCGTAATGCTTTTTTTGACTTCATCCCGATTCACGCGGCGGAAGA
>CAYSSF010000358.1:0-3556 GCA_964433455.1 uncultured Syntrophaceae bacterium | reverse complement strand
TCGGACGAGGCGAGGGAATAGGTCAGTTCCGTGAGGTGCAGGACGACCTTTCCGCCGGTCATGCGCCGAACGATATCGATGCCGTTGGCGCGGCAGAAGTCGAGGTCCACCGCCCGGGCGGCTTCCTGCCCGTAGCTCAGGGAGGCCGTGGGCTTCTCCCATCGGTAGAAGCGGAGAAACGTCCGGCCCCCTTTCCGTGCCCGCGCGAATAGATATTCGTCCACCGCCATGTTCAGCGATCCCCGGAGCGGAGCTTTGTCGGCGATGAGCAACCAGGTTTTCATGTGACTGTCCATGATTCAGATCGCTGCGCGTCAAGCTCTTCGGCATGGTAGGAGCTTCGCACAAGGGGGCCGGCTGCCACACGGTGGAAACCCATACCGAGGGCGGCCTTGCGCCAGACGTCGAACTCCGCAGGGGGAACGAAGCGGGCCACAGGCAGACAATTTTTCCGGGGCTGGAGGTACTGTCCGAGGGTGAGGATCCTGCAGCCGGCGGCGAGGAGATCCTTCAAAGCCGCTTCCAATTCGTCCGGGAGCTCGCCCAGACCGAGCATCAGCCCCGATTTGACGGCCACATCCGGCGCGCGGCGCCCGACCCGGCTGAGAAGTTCGAGAGAACGGGCGTAGACGGCCTCGGGCCTGACCACTGGATAGAGGCGCAGCACCGTTTCCAGATTGTGGTTGAGGACGTCGGGGCGGGCATCGAGAACGGTCCACAGGGCGGTCTCATCCCCCCGGAAATCGGGGATGAGGACCTCGATGCGGATCCCGGGCCGCCTGCCTCGCAGAGCGCGGATCGTCTCCGCGAAGGCCCCGGCGCCGCCATCGGCCAGATCGTCGCGGGTCACGGAGGTGACCACGACATAATCCAGGGACATCTGCACGGCTGCCTCAGCGACTCGACGGGGTTCATCGGGATCCGGCAGAGGCGGTTCTCCCTGATGCACGGCGCAGAATCGGCAGCGGCGGGTGCAGGTGTTGCCGAGGATCATGAAGGTTGCCGTCCCCCGCGTAAAACATTCTTCACGGTTGGGGCATCGGGCTTCCCGGCAGACGGTATGGAGGCGCCCGTCGTCCAGAAACGACCGCAATCGGTCATGGGCCGGAGCGGTGGGAACTCCTCGCCGGAGCCACAAGGGTTTCCGGACGAACGCCTCGGCCTGCCGGTCTTTCATCAATTCCCCCCGAGAAACTTTTTGCCGCCCCGTGGATGTAGATCAACGGGAGGTCCGAGAATCATCCAGCCAGACAGGGATTTCGCGCCGCCGCTGTCTCATCGAGTCTTCCCACTTTGCAACGCGCCGGTGCGTTCCGAATGACCCCGGGATTCTCCAATGCCTCCCGGACAATGGATCGGAAGGCATCGATGAAACCGTCGAGATCCTCCTTCGTTTCCGTTTCCGTGGGCTCGATCATGATTGCCCCGTGAACCACGAGCGGGAAATAGATCGTCGGCGGATGGTACCCGTAATCCATGAGGCGCTTGGCCATCTCCAGGGTGGTGATCCCGGTCTTCTGCTGATTTCGGTCGGAAAAAACGCACTCGTGCATGCAGGGCCGGTCATAAGCCATATGCAGGACGTCTTTCAGTCTCTCCCGGACATAGTTGGCGTTCAGGACGGCAAGTTGGCTCGCTTTTTTAAGCCCGTCCGGCCCCATGCTGAGAATATAGGCGTACGCCCGCAATAGAACGCCGAAATGGCCGTGAAAGGCCAGCACGCGGCCGACCGATTCCGGAAAGTCTTCGGAAATATCATACGCCCCGTTCCTTTCGACGACGCGGGGAACGGGGAGAAACCGGGCAAGATCTTGACGGACGGCTACGGGACCGGCGCCGGGCCCGCCGCCCCCGTGGGGTGTGGAAAAGGTCTTGTGGAGGTTCAGGTGCATGATGTCCACGCCGATCTCCCCCGGTCTCACAATGCCCAGAACCGCGTTCATGTTGGCCCCGTCGCCGTAGACGAGACCGCCCCGGTCGTGGACGATCCGGGCGATCTCCCGGATGTTCGCCTCGAAGAGACCCAGGGTGTTGGGATTGGTGATCATGATCCCCGCCGTATCGGAGTCCATCAGGCCGTCCACGGTGTCCGAGGCGATGATGCCGTCCGGACCGGAGGATACCGGGACCGGGGCATAACCGCAAAGGGCGGCGCTCGCCGGATTCGTTCCGTGCGCCGTGTCGGGGATCAAGATTTTCGTCCGCTGCTTCCCCTGATGGCGATGGTACGCGTGGACGATCAGCATCCCCGTCAGCTCTCCCTGGGCGCCGGCCGCCGGTTGCAGCGTCACCGCATCGAGACCGGTGATTTCGGCCAGGAACCGCTCCAGATCGAACATCAACCGCAGCGCTCCTTGAGAAAATTCAGAGGGCAGCAACGGATGAGCCCCGGCGAATCCCTGGAGACCCGCCAGCTTCTCGTTGATCTTGGGGTTGTACTTCATCGTGCAGGAGCCCAGCGGGTAGAGGCCGGTATCCACCCCGAAATTCCAGGTGGAAAGCCGGGTGTAATGACGGACCACCTCGATTTCGCTCAGATCCGGGAAATCGGGACCATCGCCCGTCAGTTCCGCAGGGAGGGGATTCGGCGGCACGTCGCCCGCGGGCATGGAGAACCCGCAGCGCCCCTTCTTCCCCCGCTCCCAGAGGAGCGGTTCATTCAGGATGAGTCCGGTTGTTCCGAGCGCTTCGCTCATGCCGTCACCTCCCGGACCAGCCGGTCCATCTCTTCCCGGCTGCACGTTTCCGTTACGCAGAGGAGGCCGTGATCCGCCAGTTCCGGATAATGGGCGCCCAGAGGCAGCCCTGCCACGATCTTTCGGTTGAGCAGCCGATGATATCGGGCGTCGAAGCCGCCGGGAAAGCCGACGACGAATTCGTTGAACGTGGGGCCGGAAAAACGGATCGGGCATCCTGCCTCCCGCAGCGCGTTCTTCAGGTATTCCGCCTTGTCGTGGTTGAGTGCGGCCAGCTCCCGGATGCCGGTCCCCCCGAGGGAGGCCATGTACATCGCGGCGGCGAGCGCGCAGAGGCTGTTGTTGGAGCAGATGTTCGAGGTTGCCTTCTCCCGGCGGATGTGCTGCTCCCGCGTTGCCAGCGTGAGAACGAAGCCGCGCCTCCCGTCCCGGTCCTTCGTCTGTCCCACGAGGCGGCCGGGCAGGCTCCGCATGTGCTGTTTCCGGCTCGCAAGCATGCCCAGTGCCGGCCCCCCGAAAGAGCGGGGGATGCCCAGGCTCTGCCCTTCCCCGGCCACGATGTCGGCGCCCTGGCTTCCCGGACTCTTCAGGAGCCCGAAGGCGAGCGCCTCGGTGAAGGAGGAGACCAGAAGCGCCCCACCGGAATGGGCCCTCTCCGCAGCGGCCTGCACGTTTTCGATGCAGCCGAAGAAGTTCGGCGACTGTACCGCGACGGCAGCCAGGTCCCGGATCTCCTCCAGGGGGACAAGGTCGGTGAGCCCCGTTTCGAGAAAGGGGATCTCCAGGAGTTCAAGGCCGGTGGGGGCGAAGTAGGTCCGGACGACCTGCCGGTAGTGGGGGTGGATCGCCCGGGAGAGGGC
>CAYSSF010000357.1:2611-3561 GCA_964433455.1 uncultured Syntrophaceae bacterium | reverse complement strand
GTGAAGAAACGGGCGAAGCGGCTGGCGGCGATCCTCCGGCGCGCGCTGCCGGAGGGGTTGGATATCCAACTCGTGACCGGCGTCTCGATGGCCGGCGGCGGGTCGCTTCCGACCCAGGAGATTCCGACGCTTCTCGTCGGCCTGCGGGCCGTGTTCCTCTCGGCGGCCGCTTTGGAGGAACGACTCCGGCGGCGGGAGCTGCCGGTCATCGTCCGGGTGGCCGACGACCGGCTCCTGCTGGACGTCCGCACGGTCGACCCGGAGGAGTTCGCCGACATCCGGGACGCGCTGAAGGACATTCTGGCGGAACGAAAATCATGACGGCTTCGAAAAAAAGTCCCTCAAACGGTCATCCCGGCGAACCCCGGATCGGTGTCCGGGGCAGGCGCCGGTATCCAGAGCCGGTTAACACTGGATTCCGGGTCAAACCCGGAATGACAAAAGAGGCGAATGACGACGTTATCAAGTCCATCAAACTTGATCAATTCGCTGGCCGGAGGCTGGATTCCCGCCTGCATGGGAAGGACACCGTCGGGGAAGGTTGTTGCGGGAGCCATTGCGGCCTGGATGATTCCCCTCCTCGCCCGACGGACATGAACACGGACGGAGGTGAAAGTCAACACCGCTTCACGGTCGCGCCGGAGCAGGCCGGCATCCGCCTGGATCTCTTTCTGACCGCTCGGGAAATCGGTCTCTCCCGCACCCAGGTCGGGCGGGCCATCGATGAAGGTCAGGTCCAGGTGAACGGGCGGCCGGGCCGGGCCGGCAGGAAGCTGAAGCCGGGGGATGTTGTGGCCATCGTTATCCCGGCGGCGGTGCCCTCCGGGGTGATCCCCGAGGCGATCCCGCTGAAAATCCTCTATGAAGACGAATCATTGCTGGTCGTCGACAAGCCGGCGGGGATGGTCGTCCATCCGGCCGCCGGCCATTCGAGCGGGACCCTCGTCAAC
>CAYSSF010000357.1:0-2601 GCA_964433455.1 uncultured Syntrophaceae bacterium | reverse complement strand
CGATCTCTCGGGGATCGGCGGCGTGCTGCGCCCCGGGATCGTCCACCGTCTCGACAAGGAGACCTCCGGACTCATGGTGGTCGCCAAATCCGACCATGCCCACCGGGGGCTGGCAGGGCAGTTCAAACGCCACGAGGTGGCAAAAACCTACCAGGCGCTCGTCTACGGGGATCCGAAGGAGGATGGGGGAAGAATCGACTCCGCCGTGGGACGGCACCCGACGGACCGCAAGCGGATGTCCACGCAGAGCCGCCGGGGCCGGTCCGCCGTGACCGTCTGGCGTGTCCGCGAACGCTACACGGCGGCCGCCCTGCTGGAGGTGCATATCGAAACGGGCCGGACCCACCAGATCCGTGTCCATCTGACGGAACTCGGCCATCCCGTCGTGGGGGACCGGGTCTATGGCGGCGCCGGAAGAATCCGGACCGTCGGCGATCCGGCGGCCCGCGCCCGGATGAAGGCGCAGGGCCGGCAGGCGCTGCACGCCTGGCGTCTCGCCTTTACCCATCCCGTGACCGGAGAGGCGATGCATTTTGCCTCGCCGCTGCCGGAGGATATGGCCGGCCTCTGTGAATTCCTTCGCGATCGAGCGGATGGCCGGCGGTGAGGGACTTCTCCCTCTCCCCAACCCCCCCTTCGAGGGAGGGGGAATGTGTTTTTTAAGCGGCGTAAAGAGCCTCGAAGGATGCCATGTTTCGTTTTTCTCAGAGCGGGGGGATAGAATATCTTGAGTCCGAAGAGCTCTCGGCGCTGGATTTTTTGACCCACGCCTTCTGCACGCGGCGCGGCGGCGTGAGCCGGCCGCCGTACGACGGCCTCAATGTGGGCGATCTCGTCGGGGATCGGGCAGAGGATCTCCTTCGGAATCTGAGCCTGGTCAAGGAGGCCTTCGCGATTCCGGACGGAGGGCTGATCCTGATGAGACAGGTCCACGGCGACCGGATCAATCTGATCGGCGAAGAGGCGCCGCTGCCCGAAGGGCCACCCGAATGCGACGGCCTGATCACCGATCGCCCCGGCGTGGCTCTCGGGATCCGGACGGCGGACTGCGTCCCGCTCTTCTTCGTCGACCCGATCCGCCGGGTCATCGGGGCGGCCCATGCGGGCTGGAGGGGAACCGCCCTCGGCATCGCGGCCCGAATGGTTGCGACCCTCACGGAACAGTTTTCCTCCCGTCCGGAGGATATCCTGGCCGTCATCGGGCCGGCGATCGGCCCCTGCTGCTACGAGGTGGATGCCCCGGTCCTGGCCGCTTTTTCCTCCGCGCCGGACGCGGCTCTTTTTTCCCATCCCTGCCTGCAAAACGGGCGCTGGATGGTTGATCTCGCGCAGGCCAACCGACTCCAGCTTCTGGCGGCTGGCGTTCCGGGCGAGAATATTCGAGCCGCCGCTCTCTGCACCGCCTGTCGGCAGGATCGCTTCTTTTCACACCGGGCCGGCGGCGGCCGTGCGGGCAGGCAGATCAGTCTCATCATGCTGCGCAAAGCGGAGGGGTGCGATAAATAACGCTTGACATCCGCGAACGGTTGGGTATAAGGATAGCCAAAATTCTTGAAAGGTGACTGCTAAGTCCTTCCTCTTGGAGTGAATCCATAGATCAAATTAGCGACCCGAACAATTCCGTGCACCTCTTTCATAAATCGATGTACTTCAAAATCTGAAGTTATTTTGGATGGATAAAACAAGCTAACAGCGATAGCGGTTCTTCAATACGTGCGGATGCGCTGCATCCGCGGACACGAATCAACACACATTTTTTAAATAGGGAACGAAAATGCACATCGAAGATATCAAGCGGCAACCGATCAGTGAATTGGCAAAACTGGCCAAGGACCTCGACGTCCCGGGCGCCAGCGGCATGCGCAGGCAGGATCTGATTTTTGCGATCCTGCAGACCCAGGCCGAGAAAAACGGCGTAATCTCCGGGGCCGGAGTCCTGGAGATCCTGCCGGACGGCTTCGGATTCCTCCGCGCGGTCGATTACAACTACCTCCCCAGTCCGGACGACATCTACATCTCCCCGTCGCAGATCCGGCGGTTCAGCCTGCGGACGGGGGATACCGTTTCCGGCGAGGTCCGTCCCCCCAAGGAGGGAGAGAAGTATTTCGCCCTCCTCAAGGTGGACGAAGTCAACTTCGAGAGTCCGGAGGCGGCCCGCGACAAGATCCTTTTCGACAACCTGACCCCCCTCTACCCGGAGGAGAAACTGAATCTGGAGTTCAACCCGGAGAACCTCTCCACGCGCATCATGGACCTGTTCACCCCGATCGGCAAGGGCCAACGCGGTCTGATCGTCTCCCCGCCGCGCGCCGGCAAGACGGTCCTTTTGCAGGACATCGCCCACAGCATCACGGCCAACCACAAGGAGGTCATCCTGATGGTCCTGCTGATCGACGAGCGGCCGGAAGAGGTGACGGACATGCAGCGGAGTGTGGCTGGAGAGGTGATCTCCTCCACATTCGACGAACCGGCGACGCGGCACGTCCAGGTGGCCGAAATGGTGATCGAGAAGGCCAAGCGCCTGGTGGAACACAAGAAGGACGTGGTGATCCTGCTCGACAGCATTACCCGTCTTGCCCGCGCCTACAATACGGTCGTGCC
>CAYSSF010000356.1:0-3584 GCA_964433455.1 uncultured Syntrophaceae bacterium | reverse complement strand
CGCAAACTGCCCCGGCAGGTACTGAAAGGCGGCCTCGTCCTCCTTGTTCTGAAAGATAAAGCGAAAGGCTTGTCTTGGCGATGACATGATCAACGGGCCGGGTCCGGAACCCCAAGCCGTGGACATACCGCGTAGAGCAGAACGTACAAGCATGGATACAGCCATGCATGGTGCCGTCGCATGCAAATAGCCACCTTCAAATGACTGGAAAAACATACGATAATTTGGTAGCGTTCGCGCAAGAGGTCTTGCGATGGTCTACACGCCCGAAAAAATACTTTCTCTTTTGCCGCTCCTTGATGAGCAGATCGCCGACGATCTTGAAAACGAGAATCTCGATTTCAAGGAATGTCCAACGGAAGCCCGTCTGCGGGACTTGGCCAAGGAAATGGCCGTCTGCCTCGGCAACGCCTCGGGCGGCACGGTCGTATTCGGCGTCAAGGAACGGGTTCACGGATGCGACAAGGCCATCGTGGAACTCGACTTTGCTCCTGATCTGGAGGCGCTGAATGCAACCCTCTACGACAGCATCGACCCGAAGCTGCCGGTGCAGTTTGAATGGCTGATGCACGGCGGCCGTCGCCTTCTGCTGATGCATGTCCACCCATCCATGCCTCCTTACACGACCACTTCCGGCAAAGGATGGATGCGCGTCGGCAAGGACTGTAAGCCCTTGACCGGCTCACTGTTGCGTCAGTTGCGGGAAAAGGCCGGGTTGAGCGATCCCACGGCGAAGATCCTGCCTATCGACAATCCGATCAAAGGACAGGCCTCTCCGCAATGCCGACATCAGGAACTTTACAGACCTGGGCCGGCAACAGGTCTACCGGATCATGAAAGAGCTGGAGTCGGACGATCTGGTCTACCAGGAAGGTCATGGACAAACGGCTCTATGGCACATGAAGCAATCATTGAGCAAACAGTGAATCAAAGGAGCCTGTTTGCATCATTGTTTGCATCATGAGTCAATCCTTTGATGCAAACCACCCAGCCGGGGCTGGCGCATATGACTGATCTGCGGGGGAAATTGGTCGCCACAGCACTTGAATTGATATTGAATTGAATTGATATTATCGGTGACAATTGCGGAACATGAAATCCCGTGGCATGGGTGTGCCGAGATTGCGGAGGGTGTCTTATGAACAAGACAGGGGATATTATTCAAGAAGCCACATCGCTCCCCGTGGAAGAGCGCATCATCGTGGTTGACTCCCTCCTTCGTACCTTGAATACGCGACGAGTACTATTTTCCAAGGCAGTGCTGTATGGGACTCGTTTCGGAAACTTGAGTACGTGATGTTCGAAGACGCACCGGACGACGCCAACGAGTCCCCCAACTGACTTCGGTTACGGGCTATGGAGAGGTAAGTACGGTACCCCCGCCTCCAACGATGACCAACGTTGTTCCAGACCAGGCCACTCCCGACAGGACCTGACCTCCGTCAGCGCCAGAAACCTGCCGTGTCCACGTTGCTCCGTCCGGTGACGTGATAATCGTTTGCCCGACATTGCTGACCCATCCCACCGCCACGAACTGGGTGCCCGCCCAGGTCACAGCTCTGGGCCACGTTCCGCCGGAAGAGCGTTGCGTCCATGTGACACCGTCAGGAGAAGTAAGGATCACGTCACCACAACATGAGTTTGGTCCTACCGCCACGAACTGAGTCCCCGACCAAGTTACGTCTTTCAGGGAAATGGTGGTGCCCGAGTTCTGCGCTGACCAGGTTATTCCGTTCGGAGAGGTCAGGGCAAGTCCGTTCGTTCCGACCGCCACAAACTGCGTACCGGACCAGAGGACAGCATGGATGTGCTGTGAAGTCCCCGAGATCTGATGCGTCCAGGTAATGCCGTCCGAAGAAGTGAGGATCGTGCCGCTGGTTCCTGCTCCCCCTGTGCTTCCGACCGCCACAAATTGCGTCCCCGACCAAGCTACGCCGGTCAGGTCTCCCACCGTCCCAGAGACACGCGGAATCCAAGAGATGCCGTCGGAGGAGGTAAGGATAGTCGCTGGCCCTCCTGCAGGAGGGTTAGCCGGGCTTCCTACGGCAACGAATTGCGTTCCCGACCAAGCAACGGCGTCTAGCCCAGCCGTAGTGCCGGAGGTGCGCGGCGTCCACGTCGTCCCATCGGGCGAGGTCAGAATTGTTCCGATGCGTGTCGGTGTCCCTCCCACAGCGACAAACTGCGTGCCCGACCAGACAACGGACCACAGGCCGTCCGTAGTGCCGGTATTGCGGACCGTTATCGGCAATCCGGTTACGGATACCGGGACGTAGTTGAAACCGCCGACGACCAGCTTGGATCCGGGAGCGGCATTGGATATGGGTGTCCCTGATGACGCGATCCCGACGAGGACGAGGCGACTCCCCCCGGGTATGCTGAACGCGGGAATAGAATAAGAAGTCTCTCCCAGCGGAACATCTTTAAGGAAGCCACTGTATGGCCATAGCAGCAAGCCGTTCGGATCTGCCGCATCAAGAATTCCGAGACCGAATTTGGCGGCATTTGCGGTCGCTGTTCCGCCTGACCATGTTACCGTGTTGGCGACAGCGTGGTCCAAGGTTTTCCCCGATACGGGCCCCGAAATGTTCGGATAGGAAGTGAATTGAGTAGCCGACGCCGCATAGGTACCGCTTGCGTCCGTGACGGCGAGCGAAACGGCACCGCCGGGAGGCACCGCCACATTTCCTTCGTAGTGTTGTTTGGTTTGGCTGTAGGTCAAGGTGACGCCATTCATTTGCACAGCCGCGGTAGTGATGCTATCGCCGTTCGCATTCAGGACGTAGACCGTTGCACTACTGGTAAAACCAGGCGGCACGGATCCCGAAGGAAAACTATCTAGCTCGGCATAGATGCGAGGTGTGCCGGCCGCGTCATTTCCACCTCCACCTCCACTCCCGCCTCCACACGAAGAAAGTGCAAAAAGTGACAGGAAAATCAAGATACTGAGCAACCTAAAACCTGGCCAACGACTGCGCGTGTATTTATTTATGCTCATTCGGGACGCTCCCCGCGATGGCGTATGTATAAGGACTGTGAATTAAGTACTTGGAGAACCCCCACAGGATTTATCTCTTATGTTCTTTTTTCATCTTCCCGTCGACGCCCGCCATCAGGAGACAGGAGAAGGCAGGAAGGGCAATCAGTACTCCTTCGTCAGCTTATCCAGCTCGGCCAGAGAGAAGACCGGGCCGTCCTTGCAGACGTATTTTTCTCCTACGTTGCAGCGGCCGCATTTGCCGATCCCGCACTTCATCCGCATCTCCAGCGACGTGATGATGTTCTCCTTCGAAAAGCCGAGTTCGAAGAAGACAGGCAGCGTAAAGCGGATCATAACCGGGGGGCCGCAGATCACCGTTACCGCGTTTTCGGAGCTCGGAGCAACCTCCCGGCAGACCGTCGGGACGAACCCCTCCCTGCCCTTCCAGTCCGCATCGCCCTTGTCCACCGTAACGTTCAGGTTGATGTCGTCCCGCTTCGCCCACGCGGCGAGTTCGTCCTTGTAGATCAGAAGGCCCGGGTTCCTTGCCCCGTAGATCACGGTGATCTTGCCGAAGCGGGCGCGGTTCTTGTCGTCGATCATG
>CAYSSF010000355.1:0-3615 GCA_964433455.1 uncultured Syntrophaceae bacterium | reverse complement strand
GGAGAGATTCAGAATGTTCCCGGCGTCCATCAGGTCGAGACGCGCGTTTCCGCCTATGTCAAACTGGACATCAAAGACTTTCCCGAACCGGTGACCGCCCGAATCATCTCCGTTCCCGATGACGGCAAGCCCCTTCTGAATCGGCTCTATATCCGAAAAGGCCGGCTGGCCGATCCGGCGAAGGACAACGAGGTGGTGATCAATGAAGGCTTCGCCCAGGCGCACGGCTTCGATCCGGGCGATCGGTTTGCGGCGATCATCCATGGAAAATGGAAAGAGCTCACGATTACCGGCATCGCCCTCTCACCGGAATTTGTGCTGATCCTGCGGCCGGAGGCGATGAGCCCGGACTTCAAGCATTTCGGCATCCTCTGGATGGGCCGCAAGGCGCTGGGCAAATCGTATGAGATGGATGGGGCGTTTAACAATGTCGTCCTGACCATCGATCCGAAGGCCGACGTGAACAATGTTCTCGCCGGGATCGACCGGATCGTCGAGCGCTACGGGGGTTTTGGCGCCTATGCCCGCAAAGACCAGATATCCCACCGTCTTCTGACGGAGGAGTTCCGGCAGCTCCAGACGAGTTCGACAATATTCCCGACCATTTTCATCTGTGTGGCCGCCTTTCTGCTCAATGTGGTCATGAGCCGGACGATCAATACGCAACGCGAGCAGATCGCCGCGCTGAAGGCCTTCGGATACAGCAATCTCGATATCGGCATCCATTACGCGAAGCTGGTGGTTTTGATCATCTCCGCCGGCCTGGCGGTCGGGATTGCGGCGGGCGTCTGGTTCGGGAAGATGCTGAGCGGAATTTACATGGAGATATACCGTTTCCCGCAATTGCTCTATACGTTGCATCCGGGCGTGATCGTTGCGGCGCTTGTCATCAGCGTCGCCTCGGCGCTGGTCGGCACGCTGCATGCGCTGTGGCGGGCGGCCAAACAGCCTCCCGCCGAGGCGATGAGGCCCGAGCCCCCCGCAAAGTACCGGGTCGCGCTGATTGAAAAGATGGGCCTCGGCCGAAGGCTTACGCAACCGTCGCGGATTATCGTCCGGAATATGGAGCGAAAGCCGGTGAGGACCGCTCTTTCCATCGTCGGAATCGCGGTTGCCTGCGCCACGATGATCTCCAGCGGATTTTTCAAGGATTCCGTCGCCTTCATGGTGAACGTCCAGTTCGTCCGTTCCCAGAAGGAGGACATGAAGGTCGCGTTCACCGAGCCGACCTCCCGCAGGGCGCTCTATGAGCTCAAGGAACTTCCGGGCGTCCATTACGCGGAGACCTTCCGGACGGTCCCGGCAAGATTCAGATACGGCAGCCGCAGTTACAGGACGGCCATCAGCGGGATCGAACCGGAGAGCCGTTTGCACCTGCTGCTGGATACCGATCTCAACGCGATATCTCTGCCCCCTTACGGCATTGTGCTGAACGATTACCTTGCAAAATTTCTCGGCGTCCGGGCCGGCGACCTGTTGACGGTCGAGGTTCTCGAAGGGGCGAAGCCGGTCCGTCAGGTGCCGGTCGTTGCGTTGGTGAAACTCTATCTGGGCGTGATGGGGTACATGGATATCACGGCGTTGAACCGCCTGATGAGGGAGGGTGACGCGATCTCGGGTGCTTATCTGTCGACCGATCCGCTCTACAACGGGAGGCTCTATCGAAATTTTATCGATATGCCGAGGATTTCCGGGACCGTGCTGCGGCGAAACGAAGTCAGCAATTTTACTGAAATACAGGCCAAGGGGATGCTTTTTTTCACGTTCATCGCGACGCTGATGGCCTGCTCCATCGCGTTCGGCGTCATCTACAACAGTGCAAGAATCGCGTTATCGGAACGAAGCCGGGAGCTTTCCAGCCTCCGGGTGCTCGGTTACACGCGGGGTGAAATCTCCTACATCCTTCTGGGTGAACTGGGACTCATCACGCTGATCGCCATTCCGCTGGGTTTCTTCATCGGATACTGGCTCTGCGCCTACATTGCGCAGGCGCTGGCATCCGATCTTTTCCGCGTGCCGCTGGTGATCGAGGCCCAGACCTACGCACTTGCGGCGGCGGTCGTTCTTGCGTCGGCCACCCTGTCCGGGCTGATCGTACGCCATAAACTGGATCATTTGGATCTTGTGGAGGTACTAAAAACAAGGGAGTAACGGTTTTTACGAAGCCGTTTTTTAGAAATGAAGGGGAGTAGGCGGATGAAGAGCACAATACGCAGAACGCTGCTGGTCGGCGGAGTTGTTTTGGCGGTTGTTGCGGCAACGATTTACGGTTTTCTCCCGAAGACGGTGGAGGTCGATCTCGTGGCCGTCTCACGGGGCCCTTTCCAGGTCACGATCGAGGAAGAGGGCCGCACCCGCCTGAAAGAACGGTTCGTCGTCTCGGCGCCGACCGCCGGGTATATGCGGCGGATCGATGCAAAGGTGGGAGATCCCGTGCGAAAGGGAGAGACCGTGGTTGCTCTGGAACCGTCGCATTCGCAGCCCCTCGATCCCCGCAGCCGCGCCGAAGCCGAGGCGGTCTACTCCGCGGCGCAGGCGGGGCTGAACGCGGCGATCGAAAAGGAGCGTGCGGCGGCGGCCGACGCCGACTACATCGGGAAACGGTTGGAACGGATTGAGAATCTCTACGCGAAACGGTATGTGGCTCAGGATCAACGGGATCAAACGGCCTCCGAGGCCAAAAAGGCGCGGGCGGTTCAACTGTCCGCCAGGGCCGCCGTGGAGGTATCGCGCTCCGAGCTCGATCGGGCCAAAACCGTGCTGAAGAACTTTGCCCCCGGCGGAAAAACCGAAAAGGCCGATACCGTCCACGTTTCATCTCCGGTCGGCGGCGCCGTGATCAAGATCTATCGGGAGAGCGAGGGCGCCGTCGTCGCCGGCGAACCCCTGCTGGAGGTTGGCGACTCAAGAAATCTTGAAGTCCGGACGGAGCTCCTCTCTTCCGATGCGGTCAGGATCAGAAAGGGAGGCACGGTTTTGTTCAAACGGTGGGGGGGCGAGGGCACGCTGACGGGAAGGGTGCGGATTGTCGAACCTGCCGGATTCACCAAGGTGTCGAGTCTGGGCGTCGAGGAGCAAAGGGTGCTGGTGATTGCGGAGTTCACCTCGCCTCCGGAGAGGTGGCGTCTCCTCGGCGACGGTTACCGGATGGAGGCCCATTTTGTGATCTGGGAAGGCAAGGACGTTCTGCAAATCCCCGCCGGCGGTCTTTTCCGTTCCGGAGAGCGGTGGGCCGTGTTTGTCGAGGATAACGGAAAGGCGCGGCTGCGGACGGTTGATGTGGGTCAGAGAAACGGCCTGACGGCGGAGATCGTTTCCGGACTCCGGGAGAAGGAGATGGTGGTCGCCCATCCCGACGATTCCATCAGGAACGGCACGTCCATCCGGCCGAGGAGGTAGCGCGGTCGCTTAAAAATAAGGATAGACAGGCGGGAACAATTGTATTATGGACCGCTTGTAATTTATTCGATCACCGGGGGGCATGCGAGGCCAGGATGAGATTCGACATTGCCAAGAGCGGAAGCGGACTCGTTTACGAGATCCGTCATATTGTAAATGTAGCCAACCGGTTGAAAAAGTCGGGCGTGGAGGTGATCTGGGAGAACATCGGCGATC
>CAYSSF010000354.1:0-3622 GCA_964433455.1 uncultured Syntrophaceae bacterium | reverse complement strand
ATTAAAACGGCAAGGGCCCTCGGCATTCACAAGAGCACCCTCTTCCGAAAAATCAGGGCGTTGAACATCCAAATTCCGGTTTTGCCGGAGTAATGACCAACTATTGATGTTCATGCGTGTTTATTCACGCTGCCGTCCTGGTAGGTTTCCTTCTTCCGGGTTGAGTAATTACACCTCCACCACGGTCCCCACGTTGCAAAAGAAGAAACGATCCCCGAACTCGGAAGCCAGACGGGATGCCGTTTTTAGTCCCGTGCAATGGGAAACCCCGAGACGTTCGATATCAAACGCCTTGAGGGCATCGATGCTTTTGTCCCGCTGCTCATCGCTGACCGGGCCGAGATGCGTACCGCCGATCACGGCATAAATGTGGCGCTGTCCCATTTTTTCCAGGATGTAACTCAGGGTGTTGATTATGCCGGAATGGCAGCATCCCAGGATGATAAACAGTCCCTGTGCGGTCTCGACGACAACCGACTGATCGTCACGGATGTCATCCTTCACATACCCTTCGCCGGATTTTACCACCTGCTTCTTATCGCCAAGTTCATAGTCGGTGCGGCGGGGCACTTCTCCCGTCAACCACAATCCCGGTTCAATCTCACGGAATTCATCGCTGAGTTTGAAGGTCGCCCCCTTGGCTTCGAGGAGCGGCCGGGGATAGGGAACGCCGATGAAGCGCACCGTGTTTCCGGTGACGCTGTAGCTTTCTTTGAAAAATTCAGGATGGGCATAGACATCCACCTCCCCCTTCAGGTCGAGAACGGGACCAAGTCCTCCCGTATGGTCCCAGTGGTGATGGCTGATAATGATGCCCTTGATCGTCTTGAGATCCAGACCCAATACCAGGGCGTTGTTCACCACCGTTTTGCCCTGACCGGTATCCAGCAGGTAGTTTCCGCGGTCGGTTTCCATGAATATGGAAAGGCCGTGTTCAGCCATCGCCCCGGGAAGGTGAAAAACACAATTTTCGCATAGAATTGTAGCCTTGATCTTCATTGAGATAACCTCCTTCGGTCGTCATTCACGTCCGCACCATATATCAACGTGTTCAGGATATCAAATTGATTGTTGGAATGAATCGGTCATGAATGCAACGAGATGGAACGGCATGCGTAGATCCTTCCTGTCGCGCCGATCTCTGCGGGGGAGTCGCACAATTGCATCCTTTTAACGATCGCTGCGGTTGTCATTTGCGACCATGCCGCTTGTCATTTCTTCTTTTCGAAGCAGACAAGATATCAATATTATTATTTATATGCTCTTTCAAGCCTGTTGGTGTCCTTTTGGCACTATTCTTGATAGATGATCGGCAAAGGGGGTGCCATGAAAGTTGCGGTGACGGTCTGGGAAGATACGGTTTCAACGGTTTGCGATTTTTCCAGCCGCCTTCTGGTGTTTGATGTGATGGGGGATCAGGTTAAAAAGAGATCGCTCATTCCCTTTGAAACCGGGATTATGCCGGCAAGGGTGAACCAACTCGAAGTACTCGGGGTCGAGGTGCTGTTGTGCGGCGCCATTTCCCGGACCCTGGAAAGGATGATCCGAGCATCCGGTGTAAAGGTGATCCCCTGCCTGCGCGGGCCAATCGAAGAGGTTATCGGGGCTTATCTGGGCGGTGGCCTGTCCGATACCCGCTTTACGCTCCCCGGCTTCGGTCCGGGGGCGAACCGCTTGCGGGGGAGGAGAAGGCGTCGCAGCGGCGTCTGCCGATTGCCCGACAAGGTGAAGGGCGACGATGGGGAAGGACGAGGGTGATTCAAGTCTTGTGAAGACCACAACCTGAGGGAAAGGACAGTTAAAGATGAAAATAGCGATTACAGCCAGTGGAGAGGATCTCAACAGTCCGGTCGACCGCGTCTTCGGCAGGACGAGGTTTTTTGTGATCATGGATCCGGAGGAGACAAGTATCGAAGTGCTGGAAAACAGCCAGAACGTAAACGCTGCACAGGGGGCTGGTATTCAAGCGGCTCAACAGATAGCCAATAAATGCATTGATGTCGTCCTGACCGGCAATGTGGGACCGAATGCGTTCAGGGCATTGGACGCCGTTTCCATCAAGGTTTACCAGTTCGGAAGCGACGTTCTGACGGTTCGCGATGCAGTGCCCGCGTGGAAGGAGGGGCGCCTGCAGGAAGTGACGGCGCCTACTGCCGAGGGGCATGGGTTTTAAACCAGGGGAGTTGAATCCCTGAAACGGTCATCCACAAGCAGGTTCAGAGTGTTCCTGTTTGTGGGGAATGAGGTAGGGAGGTGATCGAATGCCAAGAGGAGACGGAACAGGACCCAGAGGAATGGGAGCGGGGATGGGACGCGGTTTGGGCGGCTGCTCGGTGAGAGGAGCAGGTGCGTCAAAGGATCGCGGCGCCGGATTTCCGCAGAGGATCGCGGATTCCGGATCAGGTTGGGAAGGCCGGTCGACAGATCGTGGTAAAGGAAACGGCATGACGGTTCTTGGTGTGCTGTTTTCATTGTTCGAGCGCGTTTCCAGGAAGTGAAGGCGCCGGCAGCAAAGGCGTGCGGCAGATTCTGCTAACTTGTAAAACATCGTAAAGGAGATAAAGATTAAAAGGAGTATGTATTGAAGATCGCCATTGCCAGCGGAAAGGGAGGGACGGGGAAGACGACGATCGCTGTCAATCTTGCCCTGACCATCGCTTCTTTGGGGCAACCGGTCACCCTGCTCGATTGCGACGTCGAGGAGCCGAACTGCCACCTTTTTCTCAAGCCGGAAATCACCGGATCTCGCCCGGTGACCATACCCCAGCCGAAGGTGCTGGAGGAGCGGTGCAATGGGTGCGGTGTCTGCGCCCATGTTTGCGAATATCATGCGCTGATCGTGATGGGGAAGCAAGTCCTGGTCTTTCGGGAACTATGCCACGGCCAACAGCGGGAAACTGGTCAGCCTGCTGCGCCGCGAGGCGCGCACCATCGCGGAAAAAGATGGATTCAATCTACTGATCGCCGACGGTTCGCCCGGCATCGGGTGCCCCGTCATCGCTTCCATCACCGGGGCCGATCTTGTGGTCGCGGTGACGGAACCGACCTGTTCCGGTCTTCACGATATTCAGCGCGTCGTGGACCTGACCAGCCATTTCCGAATCCCGCTGATGCTCTGTCTCAACAAATGGGACATCCACCCCGAGATGGCCGACCGGATCGAGCGGGAAACCGCGCAGCGGGGCGTCCGAATGGCCGGAAGGATCCGTTATGATCCGGCGGTGACCAAGGCGCAGATCATGAAAACCACCATCGTTGAGTACACCGGCGGCGCGATTTCGGTCGACATCCGGGCCGTTTGGAGAAATGTGGTCTACGCCCTCGGTTGATTTTATGCGATGGTTAAACACGTACCTGGAAGGGCTTCCCGACGATCATAAGCACTGTGCGCTTCTTGCGGCGAATACCCTTCATAAGGCGCTCAAGGCGTACATCGTTCGCGGAACTGGTCTTTAAGGGCATGCCAGGCCTTCGATGGCGCTGTTGTATTTGGATAAGGTGGATCTGAACTACTTTTCGGGAGGAACGAGGATGCCAATTTACGAGTATGAATGTGCGGCGTGCGGGAAAACTTCGGAGTTCATCGAAGGGCTTTCCGGTGGAGGCGCGGACAAGGTTTGCA
>CAYSSF010000353.1:0-3654 GCA_964433455.1 uncultured Syntrophaceae bacterium | reverse complement strand
TCATCTCGTCGATCTTCGGCAGATTCTTCAACAGTTCCTTCTGATGTTCATCCATTGCGCATCCTTAATCTATTCCGTTTCATTGGCCGTCCCCCCACATGGGCAGATCGCGCCAGCCTTCAGGGAATCCCATAAATGTGGAATTTTCGGTCAAAAAGATTGAGTGTCAGGACATCATTAAATGTTGTGCATTCCTTTCCTTCATGTCGGAAGGAATCCTCAATCATCCGTCGTTCAGATTTTTCCACAACCATTTGAATATCAATCGGCGGTTAGGCGTGTTTCTTTTGTGGCAACAAGGTAGAGGATACCTGGGCAATACTTTAGGTCAGGCGAAAAATCCTCAAGGCTCTTTCGCCCTTCGTGGATGTCCTCGGCATCTTTTTCCGTTTGAGCAAGCGCAAGCAACTCGGCACGGCGCACCTCAATGTGGACGAGGCTCTCACGCTTGATCTGCCACGGCATTACAGTGAGCCAATTCCCGTCTCCGAAAGAGTTTCCCAAAGCCGTATTATCAGTTGTTCACCAGGCCACCCCATAGTTAATCTCCTCGATGATATATACGTCGCATCTTGGGCTCAAAGAAAAGCTGAGCCGGAGCAGCCCATGGGGCCGCGATCGGCTTGAGCGCCTTTGTTAGCACTTTTTATAGCTTAAACTGCCTAAAGTACTCAAGATATTCTTTGCTTATCACTTTGAAGCTGTATGCCCCTTGTTCTCGCCACGATGATGTACTGCCGATGTTTGATGTCGCCAACAAATGGTTTACGACCTCGTCATGGGGAAAGAGATACCACTCGCCTTCAAATGGAAAACAGACAAAGAGGTCTTTACCGAGGTACTTTTTGTCGATACTCATCCTGCCCTTCAGTTGTGCCTTTATGAAGGTTTGGCCGTCAACATGTTGGGCTATAAAGTCCGCGCCCTGCCAATCGTCGCTTAGCCGTATGGAAGTAAAACCGTAATCCGCCAAGATGGCCGCGACCTTGTGGAAATTGTAGTTTTCTTTTTGACGGGAATTCAAAGTATCATAGAAGATCTGCTTCATCGTTCTTCCTTGTGAGTGCTAGCGTTTGAGATCAGTCCGTGGCTCGTCATGGCCGTCGCGCCTGGAGCGAATTGTTTATGCTTGACTCGACGCTATGTCAAGAACCAAAGCAGTCGAAACTTCTCGATCAATTCCACTGGTAGCTGCGCCTCTATCACGACTCGATTCACACCGGGCGTACCTATATGGACTGGATAGTGCGTTTCATCCGCTTCCGCCGCATGCGTTCGCAGGATGATCTCTTTCCGGCTGAACCTAAGAAAGTATCGGAGTTCCGATACTATTTATATCATAGATATTATTAACTAATAATACGACACCCAAAAAGTTTTACCTTGGGGACAGATTTGAAATCTGCCCCCATTTTGTCTGCTCAGGCCGGCTTTTGGGACGTTTCCTTTGGCGTCGATGCGGCCGCGGGCGATGCGTTCAGCTTTTTCGGTTTCCTGGCGGACAGTTTCTTAAAGTTCCCGCCCGAAATTACTGGCTTGCCGGTCTGGGTCTCAATGTCCTTGCGCGTCCTGCCGGCCACGGCTCCGCCGGCCTGCGCATCCCTTTTCAGCGGCGCCATACCCTGTGAATCCCGGTCCCGGTGCAGCTCCGTGGTGGTCGCCTCGCCCAGCATGGTCAGGATCAACTCAATATCGGTCATGTGATCGCGGAGGTTCTCCCGCTCCAAGTCCTTGACCTGTTTGTACTCATCCACCTTGAGGCCGAACGCCCCCTGCATGATCTCATTGGTCAGGATGGCAAATTCCAGACGGGTCGTAGCGCCTCGGTCTTTCCATTCATCGGTCAGATCCTGCCGGACGGCGATCCCCCGCAGCCGCTTGTCAATCCACTCCTTAGGGTAGCCCTTCTTCTCGTAGAGTTCCTGCATCCGGCCCATGGCCAGCTCGGGGTTTTCGATCTCGTCGATACGCTCCTTGCCGATCCGCGCCAGCCAGCGCTTGAGCGGTTCGATTTTGGGTGAGGGAATAGACTGGATGATCCGGAACAAGGTTTCGGTGTTGGCGCAGTCCGTGTAGCGTTGTTTGCCATCCGGAGCCGCCATTTTCAACTGTCCGATTTTTTCGGACACTTCGGAATACCCCTCGGTGGCGAGTTTGTTCTTTAGATCGTTCCAGTACTTGCGAGGCCGATCGCCTCCAACCAGAACTGCGGTCACGTCGATGATCGAGAACCACCACTCACCATTGTGGAACGTCTTACGTATCTGACGACCCTCGAAAACGGAGAGTTTGGTATCCTTTTCGGTGCTCATGATAGCCTCCTTTCGGGAAAAACCGCCCGCACAACGCAGGCTGGCGGTTTCGCCGTCGGCAATTTCGGCTGGAGTTGATATGCGACCACGCCGATGGGGTTCGCTTTCCGGCTGAATCATGGATAGTGTCGGAGTCTCCGACACTATCTATATTATTGTCGAATTACACGACAACAAAAAAGTTTTGTGGTTTGGAAACAACCAAGACAGCACTCATTTTACTCGGGACAGATTTGAAATCTGTCCTCCAAAAGGCTTCACTTTCTCGATCATGGCTTCGCCTTTTGGTCGGAATCCCACAATTCACGATAAGCCTCGATATATTCCACAGTCGCGGTTGGGTTGATGTCAAAATAGTAGCGGCAGAGCTTTTTGTAGAGGCGGAGTGCAGGCTCATAGCCACAGAAGTCGAGCAGATCGTCAAGGGTACGCTCGATTTGGCGGGTATCCGGGATGGGCGAGCGCAGGATGGTTTCCACGACCGGGGTGTATTCCGTTACGGCCTTTTGGTTTATCGCGTGGAGGCTTGACGCGATACCACGGATGGATTCGAGCAAACTGGCGTAGTCATTCATGGTTGACGCTCTCTGTTCTCTCGCCTTTTGGCCTGCTCTCCGAGGTTCGCGATGGCTTGGTGGAAGTGGCTCCGGTTCAGCGGTCTGCGTTCGTCTCATCTGCCCGGATGTCTTCGGCGGGGTGAGACTGAGTTTTTGGGATAACGATCCATTCTTCATCGTTTATCACGTCCAGGTTATACCACAGGGCTAAGCATGAGCAGGCTCGAAACGATGAATGCGCGACAACACTTCACAGAGGGTGTCTTTGGCTTTTGCCGTATCGTAATCAGTCTGCAAGCCGACCCAGAAACCGTCGCTGGTACCGAAAAAACGGGACAAGCGTAAGCCGGTATCTGCGGTCACGGTACGCTTTCCCGCGACGATCTCTCCGATGCGCCGTTGCGACACTCCAATTTCCTTGGCAAGCCGGTACTGAGTAATCCCCATCGGCTTCAAAAATTCCTCCAGCAAGATTTCGCCGGGGGTAGGGTAAGGTATTTCACGCGGCATGGTCACTCTCCTTCAATGGTAATCGACGATCTCAACGTCGTATGCATGACCGTCCTCGAAGCGGAAGCATACGCGCCATTGATCGTTGATGCGGATACTCCATTGCCCGACTCGGTCGCGCTTCAATTGCTCCAGCTTGTTATTTGGTGGAATACGCAAGTCTGCCAGTTTTTCCGCCCGGTTGAGCATAGCCAGCTTGACTTTTAAGGGTTACGAATTCGTTACTGTTAAAATACGGATTGTGCAGTAGGTGTCTTTTATAAATTTTGCCATGC
>CAYSSF010000352.1:0-3663 GCA_964433455.1 uncultured Syntrophaceae bacterium | reverse complement strand
CCGGGCAATCAGTTCATCGTTTTCAAAAGATCGATGTAATTCTTTTTAAAATGATTCATGTCGTATCTCCTTTTCTATGTTTTTAAAAAGTTACTTTTTGCTGAGGGCGTCAACCTTGACGGCCGGCTTCTTATGACCGCACGAACAGCCGGAACAGCCCGAGCAGTTCCATTGTTTCCGGAGGGAGTGGTAAAGCAAGGCTCCCGCCGCTATAAGGATGCAGACGATTAACAAAAAATCTAAAGCGCTCATTTAAACCAGCCCTCCCTCATCGTTAAGAGTGAACATGAATCATCTGTGCCTACGACAACCCCGCAAGCCTGCCGCCCTGATAGATGATGAACGCAACCCCCCAGGCGAGGACCATCTGGTACGCAAAGGCGACGCCGAACCACTTCCAGGTGCCGAATTCCTGCCGCATCGCGATGGCGACGACGACGCAGGGCATGTAGAGCAGGACGAAGACCATGAAGGCATAGGCCGAAAGGGGGGTGAATGCTTTCGTGATTACCTGCTTGAGGCCGGCGTTCTCCTCATCCTCCTCCATGGAGAGGCTGCTGATACCGAAGGTCGAAACGATATTGACCGCCGCATCTTTGGATGCCTTAAGGAACGACACGCCGATCTCTTTCAGGTCCTCGGTCAGAAGTGGCGTTTCATTCGATCCCTTGTCGCCCTTGGCCGCATAGACCTCGGCCATCGTCCCCACGACGATCTCCTTGGCGATGAGGCCGCCGATCAGCGAGGACGACGCCTCCCAGGTTCCGAACCCGAGGGGCGCGACAATCGGGGCGATCGCCTGTCCGGTCTTGCCGAGATAGGAATCCTTCTTCTCGATGACGCCCCAGGGCAGGTTGAGGAGAAACCAGACGAGGACGGAGACGGCCAGAATGTAGGTTCCCGCCTTGATGAGGAAGTGCTTGCCCTTTTCCCAGGTATGGATGGCCAGGCTCCGAAACGAAGGCATCCGGTAAGGGGGCAGTTCCATGATGAAGAGGGGCGATTCCCCCCGGAAGAGGGTCTTTTTGAAGATCAGCCCCATGACGACGGCCAGGGCGATGCCGAGGGTGTACAGGGACCAGAGAACCGTTCCCGCGCTGTCGGCGAAGAAGGCGCCGGTGAAGACCACGTAGACGGGCAGGCGCGCGCCGCAGGAGGTCAATGGGATCAGAAGCGATGTGAGGATCCTGTCGCGCGGGTTCTCGAGGGTCCTTGTCGCATAGATGGCCGGTACATTGCAGCCGAATCCCAGGAGCATCGGGATGAAGGATTTGCCGTGAAGGCCGATCGCGTGCATGGCCCGGTCCATGACGAAGGCGGCCCGCGCCATGTAACCGCTGCCCTCGAGAAAGGTGATGAAGAACATCATCGCGAAGATCGCCGGGACGAAGGCCAGGACGAAACCCACGCCCGCGACAACCCCCTCCGTGAGCAGGGAGACCGTCCAGTCCGGGGCGCTGATGACCCCCAGGGCCGCCGCTGCCTGCCTCTTGAGGGGACCCGTCATGGTCCCGTCGATCCAGTCGGTAAACGGCGCGGAGATGTCGAAGGTCAGTTTGAAGACGAGCCACATGGCGATTAAAAAGATGGGGATGCCGATGTACCGGTTCAGGACGACGGCGTCGATCCTCTCGGTCATCTCCCGTTTTCTCCGCTCTGGTTTCTGCAGTGACTCCCGGGTCAACCCCGCCGCTCGGTCGTAGCGGGCGTCGGCCATGAGGGCATCGAGATCTTCGCCGTGGGCCCCTCTCAGATGGCGGGTTGCGGACTTGAGGAAGGGGGCGTCGGCCCCGATCCCTGTCTCCTTGAGAACGTGCTCGTCGGCCTCGATCAGTTTAATAGCCAGCCAACGGCGGGGCAGGTCTCCCGGGGCTTTCGGGTTGCCAGTTTCCAAAGCCGCAAGAATCCGTCCGATGGCCTCCTCGATGTCGGTGCCGTAGGTGATGGCATCCGGCCGAAGTACCTTAGAGGAATCGGCCAGATCCAGGGCCGCCTCGATGAGATCGTCGATTCCCGCCTTCTTTGTGGCGACAGTAGGAACGACGGGAATCCCCAGAAGCGATGACATGGAGCCCGTATCAATCTTGAGCCCCTTTGCGATGGCTTCATCGTAAATGTTGAGAGCCAGGACCACGGGGATCTCCAGTTCCAGCAACTGGAGGGTGAAGTAGAGGTTGCGCTCCAGGTTCGTCGCGTCCACGACGTTGATGATCACGTCGGGTTTTTCGTGGACCAGGTAGTTGCGGGCGATGACCTCCTCCTGGCTGTAAGGGCTCAGGCTGTAAGTCCCTGGGAGATCGACCAGGGTGATCGGCCTTCCCTGATGCTGGAAGGAGGCGCTCTTTTTTTCAACGGTGACGCCCGGCCAGTTGCCTACGTGGAGCCTGGCGCCGGCGATGGCGTTGATCAGCGTGGATTTACCGGCATTGGGATTGCCGGCTACAGCGATCGTGATTGCCCTCAATCCTGTCCCCGCGGCGGCGTTGACGGATAATTCATTGATGGTTTTCATGGTTATCTAACTTCCTCCACTTCGATTTTTTCGGCCTCCCCCTTGCGGAGGGAGAGGTGGTAACTCTTGAGGCACACCTCCACGGGATCGCCCATAGGCGCGACCTTTTCCACCGTAACGTCCGTGCCGGGAACGATGCCCATATCCATCAGCCTTCTCTTGAGGGGGCCGACGGCTCCGATTTTCACAATTCGCCCGGTCTGGCCGGGTCTGAGATTTGCCAGCGTCATTCTCCTTTCCTCCTTACGTAAATTTTCATAGCCATGCCCCTTCCCAGGGCGATGCGCGCTTCGTCGAGGCGCAGGATAAGCGGGCCGCAGCCCCGATTTGCGATCATTTCGACGCACTTCCCCGGCCTGAGGCCCATGTTTTCAAGATGTTCCCGGCATCCTCGGTTTTTTTGCCCGCCTCCAGACCGGCCGGTGGGATCGACGATCTCCCCGGTTTCTCCCTCCCTCATCAAAGCCAATGGTGACATTCCGAATCTTCCTTTCTGTCCCTACTAAAGATTTTGATAATCATTATCAACAAAGGGGCAAAAAAATATTACTTGCCCCGGCACTTCTCGCACAGGCCGTAAAGATACATCTCATGGCCGGTAAGTTGAAAACCGTATTGCGCCGAGAGACGCTGCTGCAGCTCCTCGATCACCGTATCGACGACCTCGGCGGTCTTTCCGCAGCCCTGACAGACCAGGTGATCGTGGTGGGCGTGCCCGTAAAGATGCTCGTAGCGCATCACGCCGTCGCCAAAATCGACCTCTTGGGCGAGGCCAGCCTCGCACAAGAGTTTGAGCGTCCGGTAGACCGTGGCCTGGCCGATGGTCTTGTCCCGCTGCTTGATGATGTCATAGAGTTCCTCTGTCGTGGTGTGCTGTTCCCGCTTCAGAAATTCATCGAGAATCAGCCAGCGCTGTGGCGTATCACGAAGGCTTTTTTTCCCAAGGAAATCTTCAAATATCTGTTTTTCATTCTTCATGGCGGTTTCGTTATTAATTGATAATCATTATCATAGTTCTGCATTATAAGAGGCCTCTCCCTTTGTCAAGAAATATTTATGTAAATTATTTGATGTCAGGGAGAGTGACCTAAAATACCTCAGTAATGTCCGGTTAGGATTTTGCATAAGCGGTTAGGAATTTTGGCACATCG
>CAYSSF010000351.1:0-3678 GCA_964433455.1 uncultured Syntrophaceae bacterium | reverse complement strand
AAGGACTACGGGGGGACGGACCGCGTCATGTCGGCGCGCCGCCCCCGGGTAAACCACCTGAATGCAACCCCGCCGTCGCCCTGGACAATCTGAAGCAGACCATCACAGGCAAACTGGAAGCAATGGCGCTGCAAGAGCCATCAGCTCCGAGTAAGAACCTGTCATGAAAATGATGGAATTGTTCGTTGTTTAATTAATTATATCATGATATTAACTAAGTTCAACGCGTTGAACTGACCGGCCATGTATTGTGGAATTTCTTCTTGACATACAAGACCGCTTCCACTACCGTAAGCCCAAACAAAAGCAGGGCCGACTCTGAGATGTGAATTTAAATTGTCCTATCACATTCGGATACTCGAACGCCATGTTCTCCATCCCAAAAGAAATAGCGGACCAATACGATAACGTTCTGCAGCAGCGGGCAATCCCTGAGGTCTTCCGCGCGCACTACAGGAAATGGCTTCGTTACTTTCTCGTTTTTTGTCAAAAATATTCGCCTCCCGAGGGGCGATCGGAACAGATCCGTTTATTCATCGCCAAGCTGCGGACCAAAAAACAAACTCCTCGACAATGCACCCAGGCCGCGCATGCTATCATCTTCATGAATCACAGGTGCAGGAAGCATTGAAAAAGGCGGTAAGGCTTGCAAAGGTAACCAAGCGTGTCACTTCCCACACTTTTCGTCACAGTTTCGCCACGCATCTTTTGCAAGCGAATTACGATATTCGCACGATTCAGACAATGCTGGGGCATACCGATGTGAGGACAACGATGATTTACACCCATTGCGTGCCGAGCAAGACAGTAAAAGAGGCAAGAAGTCCGCTTGATTTCTGACAGGCGCGAAGGAATGGTGTGTTTTTTGCTTTATAGATAACTCCCTTTTCGGGGAGGATAGCTGGGTGATTTCGTCCAGACAATAACTTGTTCGGGTGCTCTTCAGAACCGTGCCATAAGGCCGTCACCGGTGACTGGGGTATCTCCATAGCCGCAAATTGAGAAAAGCATATGTGGGATGGGCAGGATCTATCACGCTACGTCCGTACGACGTGGATGCTGAATGCGCAGTGTAGCCTTGAGCTACCTACGCTCAAGGCCCGCGTGCGGTTCCTGTCAGCCCAGGAGACGGCAAGCCTTACCGAAACTGCCCGCCGGCGCAACGTGTTTGCACGGCACTCATGGGAAAATAACTTCTATTTGCAGCAGATTGGCGAACTGTCGAACACGACGGTCATAGAGGTACTCCGCCCAGGAGATCCAGATGACATGATCTCAGAGGCGCAAGCTGTGGCTGGTTTACTCGAACGGTTGACAGTGTTGTCCTCCACCTTTGTACTCTCACGGCCGGATCTCCATCGCCTTCTCGCCATCACGCCAGATCGGAGTTCTTCCATCGACATTACCCTTGGAAGACAGTTCTACTATTTACGCTCGACAGCCCGACCAGCCCCAATTGCCAAGGGCATTGCCATCGACGATCGGTTCACGAGGCGATTCGAGCGCTGTGGTTTTCCGCAGTTATTAGCTGTTTGTACCTCAGGAAAAGAGATAGCACAACGGCTTGAAATTGCCTCACGCTGGCTCTTCGAATCGCGTCAGGAGCCGTCAAAGCCTGCAGCGATTGTGAAGACGGCTATCGCCCTTGAGGCACTCCTAATTGCTAACGAATCCGAGCCGCTCACCCGAGCGCTATCTGAACGAGCTGCCTTTCTCCTATCGCGCGACGCCGCAACGCGCCGCGCCATTAGTAGGAACGTAAGGAAATTCTATACTGCTCGGAGTTCCGTAGTACACGGTAATAGGCGACGGACAAGTGATATATCTCCTGAGTTGTTAGAAGGAATGGACCGGCTTATTCTTTTACTGTGTCTTATGATAGCAGCAAATGTCGCTGATTGGTCTTCCATGGAGGCACTTACTTCGTGGTGCGAGGACCAAAAATGGGGCGCACCCGCTGTCGCTATTATACAGCCGTTCCCAGGCCAGTACTTGACCGGTGCGCTACGACTCTTAGATCAGGCAAGTGACAACTAGACCAACAGCGCTGAACCACGCACTGGAGCTGACGCCCAATAGCCTCCACTCCTGCGTTGCTTCGGCCATTGGGCGCAGCTCACCGCGGCACCGTCAGCCCTTTATTGGCCGTACCTAAAGAGGAGGTCTTGATTTGGACTTGATCGCTCAGTTTATTTCCAGGTACCGGAAGGAATATGATTTCTACGAGCAAGCCTGTCGTATGACCGCTCAGATTCTCGACTCAAATCTTCAGTCGGCTGGGGTTCGAGCGATCGTTACCTCACGAGCAAAGAATCCGATAAGACTGGAAACCAAGGTGAGGCAGCGCAATGGCAAGAAAGCCTACGAAACGGTCGAAGAGATATACGACGATATCGTTGATTTGGCAGGCGTGCGCGTAGCGCTTTATTTTCCGGCCGAACGAGAGGAAGTTGGAAGAATCATCAAGTCCATTTTTGTGCCAGTAGCTGACCCCAAGGAATTTCCAACTGTCCCGCAGACAACGACTTATGAAAAGAGGTTCTCCGGATACTGGGCAACTCATTATCGTGTTCGCCTTCCTGAAACACTCCTCAACGAGTCTCAAAAGCGTTACACAGAGGCTCGAATAGAGGTGCAAGTTGCATCTGTCCTCATGCACGCGTGGTCTGAAGTCGAGCATGACTTAGTCTACAAACCACTACAAGGCCAACTCTCCGAAGATGAGTATGCAATTTTGGACGAACTCAATGGTTTGGTGCTGGCCGGTGAAATAGCGTTAGAGCGTTTACAGCGGGCCGGCAAGCTTCGTGTATCACAGTATGACCGAGAGTATACAAATCATTACGACTTGGCAGCGTCATTGTTGGAAATGGCCAGAGAGAAACTCAAAGGTTTGGATATCCACGAATCCGTAATCGGTCGTGTTGACCTTCTCTATTACCTACTTAAGGACCTTCGCCTGAACACCCCAGAGCATTTGGTGAAATACGTAGCTGCCCTTCACACAGATTTTGAACGCCGGCCGTTGGCGGAACAGGTCATCGATCAAGTGCTGTCTGAGGATACAACTCGCTATTCTGGATTTGAACAGATTCGCGTTCTCGACGTGCCCGTTGTTAGTCTCAGTGCCACCGATCTCCCTCGGGTCACTCAAAGCGAGGCCATTGGGCAGTTTATGTCCCTGTGGATCGAGTATGAAACCATGGTTCGGAAATACGCCACGTCTACCGGAACCCCGGTGATTGGCCTTCCGTCGGTACGTCTATTACGACAGATAAAGAATGTCCCTGAAGATGTAACCGAGGCAGCGGAACGTCTGAGGCGTTTTAGGAATCAATTAGTCCATGGAATCGAGGTCCCTGATGCTGACTACATTCGACTTCAGACGGCAGACCTCCGTCTCGTGCTCGACAAACTGCGCAACATTATGGAGCCAAAGCGCGAGCCGGAACGTCGTGTTTCAAGAAAGGTAAAAGCGAAAGCCAAATGAAACGAACGTTACTCAGAACAGGGATAACAATGGCATGAACCGGATCGTGTCCCTATCGGGCCACTCCCGGTTATGCAGGCGTTAAAAGCAAAGGAGAACAAAATGACAA
Organism: uncultured Syntrophaceae bacterium; assembly: GCA_964433455.1. Lineage (GTDB taxonomy): Bacteria > Desulfobacterota > Syntrophia > Syntrophales > UBA5619 > UBA5619. Next base: position 79 of record CAYSSF010000351.1, on the reverse strand, counting down.
AGCTCTGGCACTGCATAGCGTTGTCCCGGATGGCCACTTGAAAGTCCCCCATCTGTGGCCGGGTCAAAATCCCCCAGCG
>CAYSSF010000350.1:0-3681 GCA_964433455.1 uncultured Syntrophaceae bacterium | reverse complement strand
GCAGGCGTTTGCCTACTCCCTACTGCCTACTGCCTACTCCTTTCATACATCGCACTGCAAATCAACCATTGAGAGGAAACTATGAGTAAATTGTTTAGCACAGATTTTGCAGGGAGAAGCATCTCCCTCAAAACGGACTATGTCGCGGGGCAGGCGGACGGCGCCGTGCTGGCGACATACGGGGATACGGTGGTACTGGTGACCGCCGTATCGTTGAAGACTATTCGGGAGTGGGTTGATTTTCTCCCGTTGACCGTCGATTATCAGGAACTGACCTTTGCGGCCGGGAAGATTCCCGGGGGGTTTTTCAAACGGGAAGGACGTCCCAATGAAAAAGAGATTCTGACATCCCGGATCATCGACCGCTCGATCCGGCCGCTCTTTCCGAAGAACTATTTCCACGAGACGCAGGTGGTGGCCTCCGTTCTTTCGGTGGACGCCGAGAACGACTCCGATGTGACGGCCATGCTTGCCGCATCCGCTACGCTGGTGATCTCGAATATCCCGTTCAAGGGGCCGATCGCCGGTGTCCGGGTCTGCCGCGTCGATGGGGCCTTCATCTGCAACCCCGCGCAGGCGCTTCAGGAGAAGAGCGACCTCAACCTCTTCCTGGTGGGACGGAAAATCGTCCCCGGCACCGAGGGGAGGGCCTATGACGTCAACCTGGTCATGCTGGAGGGCGCGTTGAACGAGGTCGCCGAGGATGTGGTCGTCGACGCGATCAATTTCGGCCTCGAGGCGCTCAGGCCGGTGATCGATCTCCAGGACCGGATGCGCGAAGAGACGGGCAAGACCAAGCGGGAAATCGTGATACCGGCCGTCGACGAGGCCCTTGTCTCGAAGGTGACTGACGCGGCGCTGCCGGGGCTGAAAGAGGGTTACGGCATGGCGCGCAAGATGGAGCGCTATGCGAAGCTGGACGAGGTCCGGAAAAGCGCCGTCCAGTCATTGACGGCTGAAAATCCGTCTCTCAAAGGCAAGATTCTCGAGATCATCGAATCGCTCGAGAGGCGCATTCTCCGCGAGATGATTCTTCATGAGGGCAGAAGAATCGACGGCCGTTCCAATACGGAAATCCGTCCGATCAGCTCCGAGGTCGGTCTGCTGCCCCGCGCCCACGGTTCGGCCCTGTTCAACCGGGGGGAGACGCAGGCGCTGGTGACCGTAACCCTGGGAACCTCCCATGACGAGCAGCGGATGGATTATATTGCCGGCGAGGAGCGGCGCTCTTTTCTGCTCCACTACAATTTTCCCCCCTTCTGCGTGGGTGAGGCCAAACCCCTCCGGAGTCCGGGAAGACGGGAGATCGGTCATGGCGTCCTGGCCAGACGAGCACTTTTGCCTGTGCTGCCGCCCAAGGAGGCATTCCCCTATACGATTCGGATCGTCTCCGATATCCTGTCGTCCAACGGCTCCTCTTCGATGGCCACCGTCTGCGGAGGCTGTCTCTCGCTGATGGATGCCGGGATTCCGATTCGGGACACGGTCGCCGGGATTGCGATGGGGCTTCTGAAAGAGGGGGAGCAGGTGGTGATCCTCTCCGATATCCTGGGCGATGAGGACCACGCCGGCGATATGGACTTCAAGGTCTGTGGAACCGAAAAGGGCGTGACCTCGATGCAGATGGACATCAAGATCGACAACCTGACCGGGGAGATCCTCCGGAAGGCGCTGAGCCAGGCCCGGGACGGGCGGCTCCACATCATCGGCAAACTGCGGGAGACCCTCGCCGCGCCGAAGGCGGACATTTCTCTCTATGCTCCGCGGATCACCACCGTCAAGGTTCGGCCCGAGAAGGTTCGCGACGTGATCGGATCCGGCGGCAAGAACATCCGTCAAATCGTGTCGGAGACCGGCGTCGAGATCAACGTGGAGGACGACGGCACCGTAACCATCGCCTCCAGCGACGCGGAAGCCGCCGCGCGCGCCGTGGCCATGGTGAAATGGCTCACGGAGGATGCGGAGATCGGCAAAATCTACAACGGGACGGTCAAGAAGATCGTCGATTTCGGCGCCTTCGTCGAGATCCTGCCGGGTACGGAAGGGCTCCTGCACATCTCGCAGCTCGCCAAGGAGCGGGTGAACAAGGTCACCGACATTCTCCAGGAGGGGGACGAGGTGAGGGTGAAGGTGCTGGAGGTCGACAAGCAGGGGAAGATCCGTCTCAGCCGAAAGGAAGCGCTGGCAGAAAATGGTCAATAAGACCATCCTGGACAACGACATCCGGGTGATTTCCGAGGAGATCGGCCATGTCCGGTCGATCTCCATCGGGGCCTGGGTGGAGGGCGGTTCCCGCCGCGAAAGCGGCCTGACCAACGGGATGGCCCATTTCATCGAACACATGCTCTTCAAAGGGACCGAACGCCGGTCCGCCTTCGATATCGCCTCGGCCATCGATTCCGTCGGCGGTGTGATGAACGCCGCCACCGGGAAGGAGATGACCTCCTTCTACATCAAGATCCCCGATTACCACCTGGAGATGGCCATCGACCTTCTGGCCGATATTTTCACCGGCTCACGCTTTGCCGAGGAGGAGATCGACCGGGAACGGTCGGTGATCCTCCAGGAGATCCGGATGGTCGAAGATACCCCCGACGATTATATCCATGATTTCTTCGACAGCCTGTTCTGGAAAGGGCATCCCATCGGGCTGCCCATTCTCGGGACGAAGGAGAGGGTCGAATCCTTCCGCCGCGACGACCTGTTCCGTTTCTTCCAGGACGGATATGTGGGCGGGGACCTGGTTCTTACCGCAGCCGGGAATCTTAAACACCGGAAACTTACGGAACTGGTCCGGCACGCCTTCGGATCGCTTCCCGGGAGATCGGTCCGTGAACCGATCGAGAGCCCCGAGGCGAGATCGGGGCGGGCCGTTCTCCGGAAGGAGCTGGAGCAGGTTCATCTGATCGTCGGCGCGCCGGCGCCATCCGCGGTGAGCCCGGACCGCCACGCGGCCATTCTGCTGAATGCCGTTCTCGGCGGCAGCATGAGCTCCCGGCTGTTTCAGGCGATCCGGGAGAAAAGGGGCCTTGCCTACGATATCGGCTCCTATCTGGCGCCCTATCGGGATACCGGCATGTTCGGCGTCTATGCGGGAACGGACGCCGCCCGGGTCCGGGAGGTTCTCGAACTCATCCGGGAGGGGCTGGAGCGGTCCGGCGCCGAAAGACTGACGGAGAAGGAGCTGCGGTCGGCCAAGGAACTGATCAAGGGAAACTTCCTTCTCGGCATGGAGAGCACGGACAACCGGATGACGGGGCTCGCCAAGAACGAGCTCCATTTCGGAAGACAGATGACGCCCGAGGAGATCATCGAACGGATCGACGCGGTCGGAAGCGAAGAGATCCGCTCACTGGCCGGCCGGATGTTCCGGCACGAGGCCCTGACGGTCGTAGCACTCGGCCCGGTTTGCGAAGAGGACCTGGGGAAATAGGGGGACAGCTCCCCTATTTTTCCGGGAAAAATTAGGGGAGCTATCCCCTTGCTTCAAACGGACGATGCGATGATCGAAGAACTATGCGTATCCATTCGAAGGCTGCCGGGGACGGAAGATCTTCCTCTCCCCTGCTACATGACGGACCAGGCGGCGGGAATGGATCTTTTTGCGGCGGTTGCGGAGGATGCGGCGATCCTTCCCGGGGAAAGGAAGCTGATCCCGACGGGTGTCGTGGTGGCCCTCCC
>CAYSSF010000349.1:0-3692 GCA_964433455.1 uncultured Syntrophaceae bacterium | reverse complement strand
CCGGAGGGGTGGAAGCGGCGGTTACACCGCTCTGCGTCGCCGGATTCAATGCGATGCGGGCGCTCTCCCGGCGCAACGACGAACCCCAAAAGGCAAGCCGCCCCTTCGACCGCGACCGCGACGGCTTCGTGATCGGCGAGGGTTCCGGGGTCGTCATTCTCGAGGCCCTGCCGCATGCGCTGGAGCGGGGCGCCCGGATCCAGGGCGAACTTGCCGGTTATGGACTAACGAGCGACGCCTTTCACATGGCCGCCCCGCCGCCGGGACATGAAGGAGCCTCCCGCTGCATGAAGGCCGCCCTGCAGGACGCGGGAATGGACCCTCCCGAAATCGACTACATCAACGCCCACGGAACCTCGACGCCTCTGAACGACGCCTACGAGGCGCAGGCGATCCAGACGCTTTTTGCCGAACAGGCACGTCGGATCGCCGTCAGCTCGACCAAATCGATGACGGGCCACATGCTCGGCGCGGCCGGAGCGGTGGAGGCGATCCTCTGCCTGAAGGCGATCATCGAGGGCATACTCCCCCCGACGATCAACCTGGACCACAAGGACCCCGCCTGTGACCTGGACTTCATCCCCCATCAGGCGAGGAGAAAGGAGATCCGGACGGCGATGTCGAACACCTTCGGCTTCGGCGGCGTTAATGCCGTCCTGATCCTCCGGAAATTTGAGGCATAACAATGAAGGCAGAGAAAATCATCATCGGTGCGGATCATGGGGGCTTTTCGCTGAAAGAGTCGCTTAAACCCTTCCTTGCGGAGATGGGGTTTGCCGTCGTCGACGTCGGAACGGACAACGACCAGGCGGTCGATTATCCCGACTTCGGCGCAAAGGCGGCGGGGGCCTTGTCCGCCGGTCTTTTCCAAAGGGCGATCCTCATTTGCGGTTCCGGCGTGGGGATGTCCATCGTCGCCAACCGTTTCCCGGGCGTCCGTGCCGCCCTCTGCCTCGATGAGGAGACGGCGCGCCTGAGCCGGATGCACAACGATGCCAACATGCTGGTGCTCGCGGGAAGAAAAACGGACCCGGAGACGGCGAGAAAGATCGTCCGGACCTGGCTTGCGACCCCGTTCGAAGGGGGGCGCCATCAGCGGCGTCTCGACAAGATCAACGGGATCGGTTTGAATGAAAACCATTGAGAAATTGAATATAAATCGCGGCACCGCCGGAATGGGGGCGTCGCGGTGGGTGAATAGCGGGAGGTAAAGAAACCCATGTCTTATCTGATGCAGGCCGACCCGGAGGTCGCGGAGGCGATCCGTCAGGAAACCCGGCGGCAAGCGGGAAAGTTGGAGATGATCGCCTCGGAGAACTTCGTCAGCGAGGCCGTTCTGGAGGCCCAGGGAAGCGTGATGACGAACAAGTACGCCGAAGGCTATCCGGGCCGGCGATACTACGGGGGATGCGAGTTCGTCGACGTCGTGGAGCGGCTGGCGATTGAGCGGAGCAAGCAGCTCTTCGGGGCGGAACACGCGAACGTCCAACCCCACGCGGGCGTTCAGGCCAATATGGCAGTCTATTTCACGGTGCTGAAGCCGGGGGACACGATCCTCGGAATGAACCTCTCCCATGGGGGTCATCTTTCACACGGAAGTCCGGCCAGTTTCTCGGGGAAGTTCTACCGCGGCGTCTTCTATAGCGTGGACCGGGAGACGGAAACGATCGATTTCAACGAGGTCGAAACCCTCGCAAAGAAGCACCGCCCGAAGATCATCGTCGTCGGCGCAAGCGCCTATCCGAGGATCATCGATTATGAAAAGTTCCGGGTCATCGCCGACAAGGTCGGGGCGCTGATCCTCGCCGATATCGCCCACATCGGCGGCCTTGTCGCCGCCGGTCTCCATCCGTCGCCGGTTCCCTGCTGCGAGTTCATCACAATGACCACCCACAAGACCCTGCGGGGTCCCCGCGGCGGACTCATCCTCTGCAAGCAGGCCTATGCCCAGGCCCTCGATGAAAAGATCTTCCCGGGGATGCAGGGCGGCCCTCTGATGCACATCATTGCCGCCAAGGCGGTGGCGTTCAGGGAGGCCCTCACCGAAGCGTTCAGGCAATATCAGACTCAGATCCTGAAAAACGCGAGAACCCTCGCCGATGCGCTCCTCGCCGACGGCTTCCGTCTCGTCTCCGGCGGAACGGACAACCACCTGATGCTCGTCGACCTGACCGACCTCGGCATCACGGGCATCAAGGCGCAGGAGACCCTCGACCGGACGGGCATCACAATCAACAAAAACCGGATCCCCTACGACAGGGCGGGGGCCCAGGTGACCAGCGGCATCCGCATCGGCACACCGGCACTGACCACGCGGGGGATGAAGGAGCCGGAGATGAAACGGATCGCCGGTTTCTTCTCCGCCGTGCTCCGGGATATCCACAACGAAAAGCGCCTGGGCGAGGTGCGGGAGGAGGTCCGCTTGCTCTGCGAACGATTTCCCCTCTACCCGGAGCGGATCCGGGAAAACCGGTAATCCAGTGCCCAATCTCAAGGTAATCCTAAAACCATGAAGGGGATCGAACAGGGAGAGCGACAAAACGGCGAAACAGACGGACGGCCTGCATGGGATGACTATTTTCTGGACATCGTCGGGCTTGTGGCGAAGCGCGCCACCTGTCTTCGGCGGTGCGTCGGCGCCGCGCTGGTCCGAGACCGCAGGATCCTTGCCACGGGTTATAACGGCGCCCCCTCGGGACTCCGCCATTGCCTGGAAATCGGGTGCCTCCGTGAACAGAACCACATCCCCTCCGGCGAACGCCACGAACTGTGCCGGGGACTCCACGCCGAGCAGAATGCAATCATCCAGGCGGCGCTGCACGGGGTCAGCGTAAAAGGGGCGACCCTCTACTGCACGAACCACCCCTGCATCATCTGCGCAAAGATGATCATCAACGCCGGCATTGTCCGGATCGTGGTCGGGGGCGATTACCGCGACAGTCTCGCGGAAGAGATGCTGACGGAGGCCGAAATCGAGGTGATCCGAAGATGAAATGCCCCTTCTGCGCCCACGGCGAAAACAAGGTGATCGACTCCCGGATCAGCAAGGACGGCGACGCCATCCGGCGGCGGCGGGAGTGTCTCGGCTGCGGCAAACGCTTCACCACTTATGAATACGTCGAAGAGGTTCTGCCCGTGGTCGTCAAGAAGGACGGCCGCCGGGAGCCCTTCGACCGGACGAAGATCCGCTCCGGGATCAAGAAGGCCTGCGAGAAGCGCCCGATCAGCACAGACGAGATCGAAACGCTGGTGGACAATGTCGAGCGCGCCTGCCAGGATTACCAGGGGAAAGAGATCCCCTCCACGACCATCGGCGAAAAGGTGATGCGGGAGCTCCAGCTTCTCGACGGCGTCGCCTATGTCCGCTTCGCGTCGGTTTACCGTGAATTCCGGGATGTCAGCGACTTTCTGGACGAATTGAAGGACCTGCTCCCCGCGAAGAAGAACGGGGAGAAAGGAAATACGGAGGGATAGAAGGTGTTTACGGGAATCGCAGCCGCACTCGGTTCCATCCGGCGCCTGACGCGCCGCGGGGAGGACGCCCTTCTGGAGGTCGAAACCTCCCTCGATCTGGACGACGTCCGGATCGGCGACAGCATCGCCGTCAGCGGCGCCTGTCTGACCGTGACCGCGAAAGACGGCAGGCACTTCACGGCGGATGTCTCTGCAGAGACCCTCTCCCGGACGACGCT
>CAYSSF010000348.1:0-3711 GCA_964433455.1 uncultured Syntrophaceae bacterium | reverse complement strand
GCGGAAAGGTCGTCCTGCACCTCACGGAACTGACCTATTCCCTCGCCTCGTCCGATACGGAGACGTTCGCTCCCACCCTCCATGATTCCTACCAGCTCATCTCTCTGGCCCTTGTCAAGGGTCTCGCTCTCATGGGCCTCTCCGCGCGTCTCGCCCCGGCTTCTCCTCCCGCCTACGTCCGGGGGACAATGCCGTGTTTCGCCTTCCCGGCCAGGGGCGAAGTCGAAATCGGCGGCCGGAAGATCATCGGCAGCGCCCAGAAGAGGACCGGCGCCTCTTTCATCCAGCACGGCTCCATCCCCCTCGATAAGGACGAGACGCTCCTCAAGGCCGTTACCAGGTTCGATGCGGAGGACAACGGGGTCGGCATGAGCTCCCTTTCCGAGGTCCTCGGTCGGCCCGTAGCCTTCGACTGGGCGGCCTCGCGGTTCTCCCAGGGCTTCTCCATGTTCTTCGGAGTCAAGCTGGAACCTCTATCCCTTGACGAGAAGGCTTGGCAAGAGATCTCTGGAATCGAAGCCGAACGCTACGGTAACCGCGCCTGGACCCTTAAGCGTTAGGTTAAATTACCAGGATTTCATTCCGTATATACTACGCACAGGCCTTTACCCTGCGAGCGGCAGACTGACCCGCACGAGATCCTCGGAGGTGCGGCAGCGGGTCATCCCCATCTTTTCGCAAAGCGCGGTCATGCGCCCGTTCGTCGGTTCCAGAAATCCGTAAAATTCCTTCAGCCCGCGCTCCGCGGCGATTCCGATCAGCACATCCAGCAGTTTGGAGGCCAGCCCCCGTCCCTGAAAGTTGTCGTGAACGATGATCGCAAATTCTCCGGCGGCCCCGTTCGCGTCGATAGCAAGGCTTCCGATGCCGACGATCCTTTTTTTCTGATCCATCCGTATTTCAGCCACGATGGCCATATCCCGATCGTAGTCGATGTGGCAGGAGCGCACGTGCATCGCATGGCTGATATTCTTGAGGCTCTGATAGAAGCGGGAACGGATGGTCTCGTCGGAGACGGTTGTGAGCATTTCGTGTTCGAGAGGCTCATCCTCGGGACGGATCGGGCGGAGGATCACCTCGGTTCCGTCGGTCAGACGCCAGGGGGTGACGTACCGCGTCGGGTAGGGGGTGATCACCAGGTGGGCGTAGGGCGATGGCGGGGTCTTTTCGGCGAAGACGTCCTGATCCAGAAGGATCCGGGCGTCCAGCGCGACGGCCTTCCCCTGGCAGACGGCAAGGGGATTGATGTCCATCTCCCGGATCTCGGGGAAATCGATGATCATTCTGGAGAGGCCCACGAGGATCTTTTCCAGTTGGCGAAAATCGGCGGGCGGTTTGCCCCGGTACCCCTTCAGCATATGGTAGATCCGCGTCTCCTCCATCAGCCGCCGGGCCAGGGTCTGGTTCAGCGGCGGCAGGCCGATCGAGAAGTCCTTGAGCAGTTCCACGCTGAGTCCTCCGCTGCCGAACAGGATGACGGCCCCGAAGTGGCGATCCTTTTTCGCGCCCACAATGAGTTCGTAATCGATGTGGTCGACCATCTTCTGGACGGTTACGCCCCGCACCTTCGCCTGCGGGGCGAACTGGCTTACCCCGTCGAGGATGCGCTGATAGGCGGTTTTCAGCGTCTCCTCGCTGTCGATGGCCGTGATGACGCCGCCTACATCCTGGCGGAAAATGATATCGGGAGAGGCCACCTTGAGGACCACGGGGTATCCCATATCCGCAGCCGCGGCGACGGCGTCCTCGACGGTAGTCGCCATCCGGGAAGGGATGACGGGGATGCCGTAGTTGCGGAGGAATTTTCGCGAATCCTCCTCCGTGAGGATCAAGGAGGCCTCCCGGTTGGCGCGCCGGATCAGGGCCTTCAGATGGTTTTTCGGCGGGGCTTCGTCCAGCGGAAGCTCCGCCGGCGTCTCTTGCAGGAGTTCGAGGTTTCGCTCATACTGGGTCATATAGGTATAGGCGCGGACGGCGGCCTCCGCCGTTTGATAGGAGGGGATGCCCTCTTCCACCATCCGCTCGCGTCCCCGCTGCACCTCCCGGCCACCCATCCAGGCCGTCAACAGGGGCTTGTCCGTCTTGGCGGCCGTCGCAATCAGCGCCGCGGCCAGTTCCTCGGAGGAGGCGTAGTCCTGGGGGGTGTAGATGGCCAGGAGCCCGTCGACGCCGGGATCCTTCAGGCAGATTTCCGCCGCCGCCGCATACCTCGGGGTATCGGCGTCGCGGAGAAGATGGATGGGATTCCCGCGGTTCCAGTGGGCCGGCAGGAGCGTGTCCAGATCCCGGAGGGTCTGTTCGGATAATGCCGCCAGCTTTCCGCCTGTGCAAAGCAGTTGCTTGCTGGCGATGATTCCGATCCCCCGGGCGTTGGTCATGATGGCCAGCCGCGGTCCGCGGGGGCGGTTGCGGGAGTAGAGGACGCCGGCGGCGTTGAAGAGATCCTGGGCCTCGCGGACCCGGACGACGCCGAGGCGGCGGAAGAGGGCGTCGTAAACCTTTTCCGGTCCGGCCATCATGCCCGAATGGGTCAGGCCGGTGCGATCTCCGTCTTCCATGATCGGGGGCTTGAGCAGGATGATCGGTTTGCTGTGGGCGAAGCCGCGGACGGCGCTGACGAACCGCTTCACATTGCCGACCACCCCCTCCATATAAAGGATGATGCTTTTCGTGTTGGGGTCGTCGAACAGAAAATCGATCACATCGCCGAAATCCACATCGATTGCGGAACCGAGCGAAACGACGGTGCTGAAGCCGATGTGGGAACTGATGCCCCAGTCGAGCAGCGTTCGGCCGAAACTTCCGACGTCGGCGATGAAGGCGATGTTCCCTTTTTCCGGGTGCTCCCGAAGGAAGGTGGCGTTGAGGTTCACCGGAGGCCGCATGATTCCGAGGCAGTTTGGACCGACGATTCTCATCCCGTAGGCGCAGTTGATCCGGAGGATCTCCTCTTCCAGGCGTTTTCCCGCTTCGCCGGTTTCCCGGAAACCGGCGGAGATGATAATGAGCCCCCCCACGCCGGCCCGGCCGCAGGCGTCGACGATTTCCGGGACCGTGGCGGCGGGGGTTGCAATCAGGGCCAGATCGATTGGTTCGGGGACGGCGCCGATCTCGGGGACGCAGGGGCATCCCAGCACCGTCTTCCGATTTGGATTGACGGGATAGACGGTCCGCTCGCCGGAAGCCAGGCTGTTTTCCAGGACGGCCCGACCGAACGTCCCTTCCCGGTCCGTGGCGCCGATGACGGCGATCGTCCGTGGATTGAAAATCTGCTGCAGATCACCCATGCCATCCTCTCCTTCGAGTACGCGATCTCAACGGGCCCGGATGCGGCAAATGCGCACCGGTTTCCTTTTTCACGGGAACGACTATCTATACCATTCAGGGCGAATTTCAGAGGTGATGGCCATACTACCGATTGAAAAACGAAAATGCAACCTATTCCTGAAAAATGTCCCGTGAAACGGCAGCCGAACCATGATATAGACGCTTGGCGTGGTTTGTGCCGGCCGCGACGGTTCGGAGGATTGCGGCGCCCCGTCAAAAGGGAGGAGATCCTCCATCATTCAAGGATCGCGTTCGTATCGTTCAATAATTTACGATGTCGGTTGAAAGGAGAAATGGGAATGGGTGGTGCAAAACGGTTGAAATATTGCGTGGACAATGAATGGCTTGAGTCGAGGACAACAAAGCCTTATATGCCGGTGACCG
>CAYSSF010000347.1:0-3718 GCA_964433455.1 uncultured Syntrophaceae bacterium | reverse complement strand
GCCATGAGCCTCTCGTCGGTTTCCGTGGTGGGAAACGCCCTCAGGCTTCGGAGAGTAAAGATTTAACGAACATATGCCCTGACAGGAACCTGATGCAGTGTTTAAATTTTGAAAGGAGAAAGAAGATGAAAAGCTTCAGTCTTGTTACAACAGTAATCACGGTTTGTTTTCCTCGGCGCACGCTCCGCATCGCCGGCGGCTTTAACCGTCCGGTGGACGGCCAGCATTGCGTTAAGCCGCGAACCGGCTATTTGCCGGTTATCATTCCTGAACGTTACTGGGCAGTCCATTATCGATAAAAATTATGAACCCAGGTATCGTTGTTCAAAGGTATTGAGCATTTGGTGCAGCTTTGTAGTCATCGACTTCCACGTATTTATTCCCTGCAAGCTGCTCCGCCATTTTTTCAAGTATTTTCAGTCCAAATAAGATCCCTTCGTGTTCATTCATCAAATCTTCGCTTGCGTACTTCATTCTTGCTTCTCCTTTCTGGGTCGTTGGGTTCAATGCCATCATTTAGATCCATCGCCTCTTCCCTCAACCCAACAACAGCTTCAGCCGCCGCCGACCACGCGGCTAACGCCAAATCGCCGTTCATCGACCGGATGAGCTTCGCCTTCCAACAATTCCTGTTTCAGCGCCAGGCCCAGTTCTTCCAGGATCATCGGTTTTTTTAGATATCGGCCCGCTCCCAGTTTCAGGGTTTCCCTCACCTGTTCCGTTTCCGCAAAACCACTGACGATAATGGCTTTTTGTTGGGGGTGGATCTTTTTGATTCTCTCGTATGTTTCACGTCCGCTGATCCCCGGGTCCATGATCATATCGAGCAGCAGCAAATCCACGCTGTTTTCCTTCAGATAACGGACAGCCTCCTCGCCTCCGGAAACGGCCGTTGCCTTATACTGCAATGCCTCCAGCATCTGGCAGGAGATTTCCCGCTGGCTTTGCACATCATCGATCACCAGAACCATCTCGCCGTGTCCGTATAAATCCTCAAAGGGGATGGAGAATTTTTTGTCCTGAACAGAATCCCTTGTGATGGGGAAATAGATCTCAAATTTTGTGCCCCCCTTGTCGGTGGCCACATCAATGTAGCCCTCGTGGTCCTGTACGACATTCCAGATAACCGTCAGCCCCAAACCGGTGCCGCTTCGGCCCAACACTTTCTTGGTATAGAAGGGTTCAAAAATCCGTTGGAGATCTTCCGCGGATATGCCCGTCCCGCTGTCCGCCACCGCCAGGACGGCATATTCGCCGATCTTGACCGCATCATAGCCCTTCAGCGGCCGGTCGATATAACGATTCATCGTCGACAAGACCACATCGCCGGCGCCGCCAATGGCCTCGGAGGCATTGGATACCAGATTCATCACAACCTTTCGGATATGAACGGGGGACCCTATCATATTCAACAACCGGGGATCCAACGCGACGTTGACCGTAACTGCCGGATGATACTGCAAGAGTTTTTCATATTCCGGAGATTTTACATATTCGCTGACGATGCTGTTCAGATTCAGCGGTTCTTTGGAAACAGCCACACCCCTGGCCACCGTTAACAAATCCTGAACGATGTCTGCCGCCCGTTGGCCGGATTTCTGGATGGTCTCGATCGACTTTCGAAGTTTGCTCTCTTCGGGCAGTTGCAACAGGATCAGTTGCGGATAGCTGACAATCCCGGAAAGAACATTATTCAAATCATGGGCTACGCCTCCGGCCAGCAGCCCCAGGGATTCCATCTTTTTCAGCCGGGTGAGTTTTGCCTCGCTCTCTCTCAGCGCCTTTTCTTCGTGGACGCGTTCCGTTATATCGCGCATGATCACAAGAATGGCCGGCTTGTTTCTGTAATGAATAACGCTTGCCCGCATCTCAAGGATTCTCTCTTCAAGATCCGATCTTCGGATACGGATCGCCAATTGATCCGACCGGGCGGTAGAATGCAGAATTCCATTGTAATAATGCATGAGTTTTGGCCTGTCTTCAGGCACGATGTCATCGAGGAAGTCCATCGCCGGCGAATCAGCCACCGGATGACCGACCAAGGCACCGCAGGCCGGATTTGCAAAGACCGCTTTACCGTCTTGAATCACCAAAATACCGTCATTGGCAAATTCGGTAATAACCCGGTATTTGTCTTCCGCGGATATATCCACATAGTTGTCAAAGCCGATCCAGAGGACTATCATGGAGTATCCCAAAAACCCATATTCCATGGTATATTGGACCGTCGGCATCCCCATGGCGGCCAACCCGTCATGAATCCCCAGCGCAATCCAGCATACCATGCCTGCAAGATAGGGCGTCCTGTATCTGGAATCGGCGCCTTTGTGCCTGACCCATATGGCTGTTGCGACGATGCCGGCCAACGCGGCATAAAGCATGAACAGGGGTCCGAGCGGTCCCAGACCCGGCTCGAAATAGGGTTTGGCCAATCCGAAGAAGTTACGGGTGACAAACCGGTCGGCCACGATGGCGTTGCCGGACCACAAAAGGACGAGTACCAGGCCGTGGAAGATTCCCGCAAAGATATGGTAACGTCTGCTTTCGATTTCCAGAGAAGAAAATGTAAATCCATAGAAACAATGAACCAGACAAATAACGGCCGTAAATTCCAGCAAGCCGGCAAATCGATTGAGAGAACCCGGAAGTGTGTTGTACTCCAGAAAAACGCCGATGGCATAAAGCAAACCGGAAAGAGAGATGCCCGCACCCCATCCATACCAGACGAATCTGGTCTTCCGGAAAAAAAATGTCACCTGTACAATAACCATGATCAGGGCTAAGACAGCCACCGATAATGACCCGGCCGATTGGGGTACGATATTTTCGATCATCATTTATTCTTTCTCAGGTCGGCGTGCTCCCGTTGCCGGCGCGCCAGGCCGGATCATGTCCATGACGATGCAAATTCATCAATAGGCGCAATTGGCTCTTTCCGGGAAGACGGCATGGAAAGTAAATCAACAAAATGGATTGGTCAAGGGATTATTCGTAGAGGGTCCAGAAATTCCACAAAAAACGGGATTCGCGACCTTGAAAAGAAGCCGCCTCAACGGAAGTTGAAGCGGCTCGAAGAGCAGATCAATCGGTGGTCCGATGATTATTCCCAGATGGTGCCGGGAGCCATAAGGAATATAGGTTGCTCCTCTGAAAGGATCATTGGTGGACTTATTGTCATCTTATTTTTTATCCTGTTTTTCTTTCTCCTCACTTTCAGGTTTTCCTTGAGGCTGAACTTTCTCCGGAGGTTGCCTCCTGGGTTGCTGTACTTTCTCCTCGGGTTGCCTCTGCGGCTGCTTAACCTCAGGCTGCTTCTGTGGTTGCGGAACCTCGGGTCGTCTCTGCGGCTGCGGAACCTCGGGTCGTCTCTGCGGTTGCGGAACCTCGGGTTGCCTCTGCGGTTGCCGAACCTCGGGTCGTCTCTGTGGTTGCGGAACCTCAGGTTGCTTCTGCGGCTGCTGAACCTCAGGTTGCCTCTGTGGCGGCTGAGCTCCAGGTGGTCTCCGTGGCTGCTGAACCTCAGGTTGCCTCTGTGGCGGCTGAGCCTCAGGTCGTCTCTCTGGCTGTCGAACATCGGGTTGTCTCAGTGGCTGCGGAGTCTCAGGCTGCCGCTGCGGCTGCCGAACCTCCGGTCTCTGTTGATATTGATGTTGCCTCTGTTGCCTTAGTTCCTGTCTCTGTTGTTGTGGTCGAGGTTTATAGTTCCGGACGCCCCAAG
>CAYSSF010000346.1:0-3742 GCA_964433455.1 uncultured Syntrophaceae bacterium | reverse complement strand
TACGGAACTGATGGGCGTGGCCATGGGGCATAAAGAGGCAAGAAAATGGCTTGCCCGCCATTTAATCGATCCGATCAAACTCCTGTCAAACAAGGGATTACTGTAAAAAATTGAATAACGGATTGCGAAAACCAGTGGGTCGATAAGCAAGCTTACCCTGCTTTACGTATATGTCGGCGAAAGGAAAAGCATGGAATCTAAAGTAGGGGCCGTGTTGGTCGTCGGAGGAGGGATTGCGGGGATACAGGCTTCTCTTGATCTTGCCAATTCAGGTATAAAGGTCTATCTGTTGGAGAGGTCCGCGGCCATCGGCGGTCGCATGGCTCAGTTGGACAAGACGTTCCCGACAAACGATTGCGCCATGTGCATTGTATCGCCGAAGCTCGTCGAGGCGGGCCGTCATCTGAACATCGAGATTCTCACCAATTCCGAGCTTCTTTCGCTATCCGGCGATCCGGGCCGTTTTACGGCACGGTTGCGCCGCCATCCCCGATATGTGAACACAGCGAAGTGTACCGGTTGCGCCGATTGTGTGGAGGTATGCCCGATCGGACTGTCCAATGAGTTCAATGAGGGGTTGGATAACCGTAAGGCGATATACCGTCCTTATCCGCAGGCCGTTCCCAATTCTTTTGTAGTGACGAAGCGGGGCACGTCTCCGTGCAAAGCGACCTGTCCTGCGGAGACGAGTGCACAAGGCTACGTGGCCTTGATCCGGGAAGGTCGCTATGAGGAGGCTTTGGAGGTCATCAAGGAGTACAATCCTTTTCCCGCATCGGTGGGGAGGGTGTGCACCCATCCCTGCGAGACTCAGTGCAGTCGTGGGAAATTGGATTCTCCGGTGGCGATCTGCGCCTTGAAGCGTTTTGCGGCGGACTGGGTATATGAGCATGGCGCTTCCAAGGAGAACGCCGTTAGCGCAGGCGACGGCATAACGGATCGTCCATCCGCCAAAATAGCCGTGGTGGGATCAGGTCCTGCGGGACTCGGTTGCGCCCATCATCTGGCGCGGATGGGATATGGGGTTACGGTATTCGAGTCCCTGCCCGCCGCGGGGGGGATGATGCGGGTAGGGATTCCCGCTTACCGCCTGCCCCGGGAGGTGTTGCAGCGAGAGATCAACGCTATCGTTGCCGAGGGTGTGGAGATAAGGCTGAACACCCCTGTTCGGGATATAAACGGTCTTTTCGCCGAGGGATACGCAGCGGTGTTTCTGGCAATCGGGGCGCATGAGCCGCAGCGCCTGGGGATCGAAGGCGAGGACGCCCAGGGGGTGTATCACGGCGTTCCTTTTTTGCAGGCGGTGAGCCTGGCGGCCGGAGGCGGGAATTCGCCCACTGTGGGCGAGCGCGTGGTGGTGATCGGAGGGGGGAACACGGCGGTGGATGCGGCGCGGACGGCCCTTCGTTTGGGTGCGCGCGAAGTGGCGATGGTCTATCGTCGTTCGCGGGAGGAGATGCCGGCCAGCAGTTGGGAGATCGAGGAGGCCGAGCGCGAGGGTGTCCGGTTGGAATTGCTGACAGCCCCGGTGGCGGTGGATGTAAGGGACGGCAAGGTTGCGGGCATCCAATGTCAGCGTATGGAACTGGGCGAACCTGATGAGAGCGGCCGGCGGCGTCCCGTTCCTGTGGCCGGTTCGGAGTTTGTGATTGCGGCGGATACGATGATCGCGGCGGTGGCGCAGGCGCCGGAGATATCCTTTCTGGATGCGGGTCATGGGCTGGAGGTGAGCGCGCGGGGCACTTTTGTCGTTGATGCGAAAACCCTGACAACAGGAAGGCCGGGAGTATTTGCGGGGGGGGATGCCCATCGCGGCCCCGGGATATTGATAGAGGCCATAGCGGATGGGAGGCGCGGCGCCCTTTCGATCGATCGGTATTTGCGGGGGGTTGATCTTCTTACGGCGCGGGAGGAGGTTCCGCTGCCGGTGGTTGATATGAATGATGAAGAGATCGAGCGAATCGTTGCTTCGGGGAAAGCGGAACCATCGCCGCGGGTGGTAATACCTATGGTTCCTGCTTCCGAGCGGGTGCGTGATTTCCGGGAGGTGGAACTGGCGCTTACGGAGGATGAGGCGAAAAAGGAGGCGTCGCGATGTCTCGCCTGCGGCATCTGCTCGGAGTGTCATTTGTGCGTGCAGGTCTGCAAGGCGGGCGCGATCGATCATCAGGAGACGATGTGCGAGGAGGAGATCCTCGTCGGTTCGGTGATCCTGGCGCCGGGCTATTCATTATACAATCCTGAATTATCGCCGGAGCTGGGGTATGGCCGTTATCCCAACGTTGTGACCAGTATGGAGTTTGAACGTATGCTGAGCGCCTCGGGTCCGTTTGGCGGCCATGTGACGCGTCCCTCCGATCATAGCGAACCGAAGAGGATCGCCTTTCTCCAGTGTGTGGGTTCCCGGAACAAGGACAACGGTTACTGCAGCTCTGTATGCTGCATGTACGCTATCAAGGAAGCGGTCATTACCAAAGAACATCTCCCTGCCGCGGAATCCGCCATTTTTTATATGGATATCCGCGCCCAGGGCAAGGATTTCGATCTCTATTACGAGAGGGCGAAGAAGGATTACGGCGTCCGTTTCATCCATTCCCAGGTTTCCCGAATTGCGGAGAGGCCGAAAACCCGGAACCTCGTGATTGTTTACATAGACGGCGAAGGTAAACCGCGGGAAGAAGAGTTCGATCTGGCAGTCCTTGCCGCGGGTATGAAACCGGCGCCTGAGGCCCTCGATCTTGCCGGCAGGCTCGGCATCTCTCTCGACGACTACGGTTTCTGCAAGACCGACGGATTTTCCCCCTTAAACACCTCCCGGGACGGCGTCTTCGCCTGCGGTGTCTTTCAAGGACCCAAAGACATCCCCGAAACGGTCGTCCAGGCCGGCGCTGCCGCGGAAGCGGCATCCGCTTTCCTCTCCGAGGTGCGGGGAACGCTTACCCGGCAGAAAGAGTACCCGCAGGAACGGGACATAACGGGAGAGACGCCCCGGATCGGCGTCTTTGTATGCCATTGCGGAATCAATATCGGCGGTATTGTCAATGTCCCGGAGGTAAAAGAATATGCCCGCAGTCTGCCGGACGTGGCATACGTGGATGAAAATCTCTACACCTGTTCACAGGACACGCAGGAGAAGATCAAAAAGGCCATTGAAGAGCATCATCTGAACCGGGTGGTGGTGGCCTCCTGCTCGCCACGCACCCACGAACCCCTCTTTCAGGAAACGATCCGGGAAATCGGTCTCAACAAATACCTCTTTGAGATGGCCAATATCCGTGACCAATGTTCCTGGGTGCATATGCAGCTTCCCATGGAGGCCACCGCAAAGGCAAAGGACCTGCTCCGGATGGCGGTGGCAAAGGCGCGTCTCTTGCAACCCCTCGAGGAGCCGACGCTGGAGATAACGAAAAAGGCCCTTGTCATCGGCGGCGGTCTGGCGGGGATGAAAGCCGCCTTGGGTCTGGCGCGTCAGGGATTCGCCAGCGCGCTCGTGGAAAAGGAAAAGGAGCTCGGCGGAAACCTCCGTCATATCTATCATACCCTCGAAGGGAAGGATGTTCAGGAGCTTCTGCGAAATACCGTCCGGGAGGTTTTGTCCACACCGGAGATCACCGTTTTTACGGATGCCGAGATCAAAAGCGTCGACGGCTATTTGGGCAACTTCCGTAGCGTCATTTCCGCCGCCGGTAAAGACGAGGAATACGAACATGGGGTTGTCATCGTGGCCGTGGGCGCCAGGGAA
>CAYSSF010000345.1:0-3755 GCA_964433455.1 uncultured Syntrophaceae bacterium | reverse complement strand
CAGATCTTCGGCGGCTACGGCTACACCAAGATGTTCCCCGTCGAAAAGCTGCTCCGGGACATCCGACTTTTCAGCATTTATGAGGGGACCAGCGAGGTGCAGAGGCTCATTGTCTCCGGCTACGTTCTCAACAGTTACAAACCGGTCATGCCCCCTCTGGAGGATCTCCCGCTGATCCGGGGCCTCGATTTGAATGAACCGTCGGGAAAAGGGGCTCCCGCATGGCGGTGCGGGCATATCCACTACGACGATGAACCGCCTGAAGAGTGTCCCTCCTGTTTTTTCCCGAAAACGGCATTCAAGAAGGTCTGGCCCGTCGCTTGAGCCGGCTGCTTTTCATACGATCCACGGGTCACTTGATGTTTACGGAAAAAAGGATTAGGATGCCCCCGATCGAATGATAATCATCTAATCCCTTGATCCGCCATGACAATGGACCGTTTTTTGCCAAAAGCGGTTTTGGTTGTCCGGATCGGTAAGGAGGAACGGGAAACACCATGCCCATCTATGAATTCTACTGCAACCCCTGCAATACCGTCTTCAGTTTTTTCTCCCGCGGCGTGAACACGGCGCGGATCCCCCCTTGCCCGATGTGCCGGCGCCCGCTGAAACGGCAGATGTCGATCTTCGCCAAGGTCTCCCGCGGAAAGGAGGAGCCGGCGGGCGATGGGATGCCGCCGATCGACGAGGCGAAAATGGAGAAGGCCATGGCCATGCTTGCCGGGGAGGCGGAGAAACTCAACGAGGACGACCCGCGTCAGGCCGCACAATTGATGCGGAAGCTGACCGACGCGACGGGCATCTCCCTCGGGTCCGGCATGGAAGAGGCGCTCCATCGCCTGGAGAGGGGTGAGGACCCCGACCGGATTGAAGAGGAGATGGGCGACCTGCTCGAAGGGGAGGAGCCCTTTCTGATCGGCGGGAAAGGAAAAAGGGGCAGCCGGAAACAAAAACCCCGTGTAGACGAAACCCTTTACGACCTCTGAACCTTTTATACGGGCGCCTTGAACATCAGGACGAATGCCTGAAAGAGATCTTTTTGAAAATGGTTGATCATCTCATCCTGCATGATTTTTAACGCAGCGAATGGCGGCATCTTCCTCCGGTACGGGCGGTCCGAAGTCAGCGCGTCATAAACATCGGCAATCGAACAGATCCGTCCGTAGACATGAATCTCTCCGCCGCGCAGCCCCTTCGGATAGCCGGAGCCGTCGACCCGCTCATGGTGCTGGAGGACAATGGTTTTCGATTCTTCCGTGAGCTGTTTCGTTTCATGGAGCAGCTTGAAACCCAGCGACGGGTGACGCTTCATCTCCTGCATTTCATCGAAGGTCAGTTTGCCGGGTTTCGTGATGATCGACGGATCGATCCCGACTTTGCCGACGTCATGCAGAAAAAAACCCACCCCCAACGCCCGCAGGTCATGGCTGGCTGAATCCTTGAACAGGGATTTGGCAAGGGCGATGCCCAGAACGCCCACGCCGACCGAATGGGTGTAGGTATAAAAATCATGGGAAGTGATGTCGAGGAGATAATGCAGCGTGTCATCATCGGTCAGGATCATGCTGACCACTTCGGAGATGCCCTTCTGGGCCTCCTTCATGTTTTGCGTGTCAGGATTTTCCAGCAGACTTTTCATCATCGTGATGGAGTGCTGGCGGACGAGCCCGGATTTCTTCTGGGGCGGCAACGACATGTCATGGATGGTGCTGATGAGCTCCTCCGTGACGACCTTCTGTTCGTGTTTCTGTTGTCCCGGCTCGGATGCGGCCCGTGGTTCACCCGCGGAGGGTGTTTCAACAAGGCGGCTTTTTGAAAGATCGATCTGGATGCTTTTGAGCCCCATTTCTCTGATTTTATTAATTTCCGCATCGGATTCGATGAGGAAATGGTTTTTCAAAAAAGGATGCTGGTGCCAAGAGAGCGGCAGGACTGCATACATGCCTATTTTCAATTCAGCGAGCGTGATAGACTGTAAATCAGAATTCTTCATATCAATCATCTCATCATCAGGGTCTTTTTGGCCATCGTGGCGGCGGTATCCTGATCTATCCGATGCTGCATATTTCACCCCATGAACGTCCAGGAACAAGTATTTCTAATATCATCCTTTCAGGAGGTCACGCAGCACGTTTTTTAACGTACTGACCTGATAGGGTTTTGCGAGACATGCCTTGAATCCGCATTTCTCGTATTCGCATATTGCCGAGCTGTCGGCGCGGCAAGCCCCAAACCGCTGCCTTTCTCTTTCGTTGTAAAATAGGGATCGAAGATCCTTGGCAGGTAACGTTCCGGAATGCCGATGCCGGTGTCCTTGATGGATATCCTGATGTAGCGCCCTGCCGCCAGGCCGGCGGGAAGGGCTTCTCCGGGCGCCTGGACGTTCCGTACGGTGATCGATACGGGATCGGATGAGCTCCCAATGTTCCCGGTCAGGCTCCCCATCGTCCCCTGCAAGAATGCGTGAATCGTGGTTACGGCTCTTGCCGCCATGCGGCATGCCTTTCATCCTCTTTCTGTGGTTGCCGGTATGGAAGGTCTTTCTTCGGCTGATATGGATATCGTCATAAATCCCAAGAAACTTGAGGGGAAAGCGAGACATAAGAACGAAGAATTTTCGGAAATTCATTACCCCTTCGAACAAACCTGTTATCATCACCGATACCGCACCCCATGTCGCGGTCAAGATTCAATTGACACACAAGACCGTTCTTCATATACTCCGCCCGTGAAAAAGCAATACCTTATCCAATTAAATTCAATTCATTCCATGCCTCCGGTTTACGGGCCCCTCGGCGATGCTGGAGGAGCCTTTTCTCCGGGACTATGTGGTTCGCACGCTGCTGCATTCGGTCTTGCACAGTACAAGCCGCAGGAAGATATGAAAGCCTTCGTTCACCGGGTTGATCAACTCATGTACCAGGCGAAAAAGAACGGGAAAGACAGGGTGTGTTCAATACCTTCTATAGCGCCAAACAAGCCGGGCGCAGTCGCGTGCGGGAAGCGTGACGCCGGACGTTGATCTAAGGGAGGAGGCAGAAAAAAGATGTACTCATTTAAAAAGAGACAAGATATATTCCGCATCAGTACCTGGGTGATCATCCTTGGCGGCCTAATGCTTACGGCCATAGCTTTCGCGGTAGTTCACAACTGGGAACGTCAAGAGCGGCGAACGGACTTTTCAATTGCTGTAGAAAACCGCTATGCCGCTTTGGAACGAGAAGTTAAGTCCGGGATAGAAGTTCTTTCATCCGTCAGGGCTTTTTACCTTCATGCCAAAGTGGTTACCAGATCAGAATTCCACAATTTTACAGAATCGCTCTTGCTGCAACATCCTGGCATTCAAGCTCTCGAATGGATACCGCATGTTCCCTATTCTCAGCGCGAAGAATACGAAAAAGCAGCCCAAAGGGATGGTTTTAAAGATTTTCAGATTACCGAACAGTCGGCCCGGGATAAGATAGTAAAGGCCGGCAAGAGAAGTGAATACTTCCCCGTTTATTTTGTTGAGCCCTACAATGGCAATGAATCTGCATCAGGGTATGATTTGGCTTCCGACCCTTTGCGCAGGGAAACATTGGATCGATCACGCGACACGGGCGGGATAGCAGCCACCGCCCGGATAAAACTGGTACAGGAAGAGAAAGGCCAATCCGGTTTATTGGTTATTTACCCGGTATATCAGCGGAATATGCCTGTCGATTCGACTCAAAATCGGAGAGACAATATCCGGGGCTTTGCAGCAGGTGTTTTTC
>CAYSSF010000344.1:0-3774 GCA_964433455.1 uncultured Syntrophaceae bacterium | reverse complement strand
CATCTTGCCGATGGAACCGAGGAGTCGATAAAATGGGAACCCATAGCGCTTTAGACAGGGAATTGCAGCATGAACTCAGGGATCTGCCGATCCTTCATCAGAGAAAGTTACTGGATATTATCCGCTTGCTGAAGAAGGGCGGCGGCGCCATGCAAAAAAGGCACGACATCCTGGAACTGAAGGGGTGCGGAAAAGAGATATGGAAGGGCGTTGACGCCCAGCAATACGTGAACAAACTGCGGGAGGAGTGGGGTTGAAATTATTGTCCCTGCTGAAAAATGCCAAAGTCATTGCCTTGGACACGGCTCCCTTCATCTATTTCATTGAAGAAAATCCCACCTATATCAACATCGTTGAACCTCTGTTTCAGGAAATAAGCCGGGGAAATCTCCGCGCCTTTACCTCCTATATCACGCTCATTGAAGTCCTGATAAAACCCATGGAAGAAAAAAATGACGATCTGATCAAGAAATACAGCGAGATTCTGAACGACTCCGACAATCTGTTTTTGTCCGACGTGGACAAAGAGATTGCGATGGAGGCCGCCAGACTAAGAACCACCCACAAGCTGAAAATACCGGATGCGATTCAGTTGGCAACCGGGTTGATAAACGGCGCTGATGCATTCATAACCAACGACGACTCTTTCAAGAAGGTAGTAGGCCAGATAGAGGTGATTGTTCTGAACAAATTTATATAGACGAACCTGAATTCGGCAAGGAAATCCCCCGAAGAACATTGCAGAATAAGCTGAAAAGACTGGTCCAGGCAGGTGAAATCGGCGCCCTCAAACATACGCGCTACCAATGCACGGGATAAGTCCGAATAAACGGTGTTCATGTCTATAGAATGGGTCTATAGGAAGGTGTCTATAGCGTAACATTTTAATATTAAATGAATATTCTATACACGAGATCGCTGCGATAAACCGATGGTCGCAATCATTAGATCAGTCTGCCGAGGACTTAGGGATGGAGCCACCTTTATGCAAGACAGCGTAAGTATTATCCTGGGTGCCGCCGGCATCCTTTGCGGCCTGACGTACATCCTCCGGCAGCAAGTCAAACGAGTCCGCAAGTTTCAGCGTGACAGGGCTGCCCAATTCGCTCATCTCGCGAAAATCCCCTATGACATCAACAGCGTCTTCAACGGTGATCGATGCATCTACCCGCACCGACGCGGCGGAACGGGCGAGTAAGGCAAAATCTTTCTCTGTCTCCCGGGTCTTGATATCGTCTTCGGTTTTCTGGGTTGCAGTCGCCGCGTTCCCGGCAGATACGACAAATTCCTTCCTCGTAAATCTGAAATTTTCCATAATATTATAGAATTCAAACAAAAAGCATGATAGGAGATGATCGCATATACAAGGCAAAAAAAGATCGGTGAGATATGGCCTATAATCATGAGAAATAATAAATGAGATCACTTTCACCCACCGATCTGCAATCTGGCTTAGTGCGTGCCTGGGCTACGAATTTGTCGACTGGGGAGACCCAAGAACTCACAATAAAGAATGGCAGCGTCTGTCAATTCTTCGACCCCTTCAAGTGTGACGGCTATGAAATCCAGCTCCGGCTTGATTGGAAGGACCTCGATAACCAAGGCAACCCGACACTTGATGCAGACTTTAAAAACCCGTGCACAGGAAAAATGGACAAGTCGATGAGGGCTCACCCAGCTCATCATACGCATGCCCAGGGCGACAGAGAACGCATCTACCCATGGGACTTTACGGACAAGCTAATAAAACTGAGAGTCACGCTTAATTGGTTAGAGTCCGTCACTGAAGTGACAAATTTTGTGGATTACACCTCAGCCAAAGTGACCCGTGCGGGGGAGGATGTTCCTTAGCTCGCCAAGAATAAAGTGATCGAACAAACGCATCAACATAACGTGCCCAAAATGGAAATTGTCGGATACTGGAGGTGAAACGACACGAAGGTATCCGTAAAAAAAGTTGGATGGTGTGATTAATGTAAATCCATACTGGTAGCGTAAAATGCAAATTGTTCTCAACGTCATAGAAGGGCCACAGAAGGGCAAGAAGTTTGAGTTCATTGAACCAGACAACTTCCTGCTGGGGCGGGACAACACAGGCAGTAAAGCCCACTTTCGCCTAAACAACGATGATACTCAAGTTTCTCGCAATCATTTCCTCCTCGAAATAAATCCCCCCGATTGTTACATCCGTGATGCCGGCAGCCTGAACGGCACCTTTATTGTCAGGCCCAGTGATAAGCAAGTCTATTTCCTCACCGGTCGGTTAGACGATACGGCGGAATATGCCAACCGGGCGGCAAGGCTGAAAGAGAAGCTCGGCTATACTGCATTACAGAAGATTGACGAACGGATCAAACTGGCTGACTGCGATGTCATTCACGTCGGGCAAACCGCTATCTTGGTGGAAGTCATGGCCTCGACTCCACGGCAAGAGGCTGCCCGACATGAGGACGAGGGCGGCACCAGCCACTGCATTGAGTGCGGTTGCCAGATGCCCAACCCGGCACATCAGAAGCAGCCCGATCTGTTATCTGTGGATGATTTTATATGTCGTAATTGCCGTGCCCGGCATGAGCAGGCGCGACGTCCGGTACGTGAGGTGAACTGCTACGGTTGTGGCTGTGATGTCACTGCCAAGGCTGACGCTGATGGCAAAGCGGATGAACTCAGGCATATCGCACTTTATCTCTGCTCGACCTGCGCTGATGGTAGCGTCAGCGGGACTCTCCCTGTGAAACGGATCAAAGACTATCGTCTGTTGACATGCCTGGGTGAAGGTGGCTTCGGTATGGTCTTCCTCGCTCGACATGAAAAGACCGGCAGGGCTGTTGCCCTGAAAGTGACCAAGGAGGTTATCAAGCAGGATCCGGCACTGGTTAAACGCTTCAAGCGGGAAATTGCCATCATGCAGCGTTTGCAGCATCCCAACCTGGTAAGGCTCTATGATGAGGGGATTGCGGAAAGTGGCAATTATTACTTTGTATCGGAGTACCTGCCCGCAGGCAGTTTGGTCGATTACACTCACCGCTATTTTGATGGAGTGCTGCCACTTGCTAAAGCACGCCAGATATACCTACAGGCACTGGAGGGACTATCGTTTTTGCACGATAAGGGGTATGTCCACCGTGATATCAAACCGGAGAATATTATTCTGACTAAAAACAAAGGTGGCAAACGCGTTGCTAAGCTTGGTGATTTTGGGTTGGCCAAGAACTACATCATTCATGGCGGCACATTGACTGGGGTCAATGAATGGATTGGCACTATCTTCTACTGTTCGCCGGAGCAGATTTTGAATTTCAAGCACGCAAACACGGCTACAGATATTTACGCTATGGGGATCGCTTTCTATCACTCTGTAACTGGCCTATTTCCATATGACTTCCCCAGCAAGAGGGAATGCGCCGAGATGGTTCGCCGCGGCCAGCACCCCCGTGATCCGATTTCGTTCATTCTGGGGGATGACAAGCCGATTCCAATTGAGAAGCGGTTACCGGGAATTGAATTGAAGGTGGCAAAGGTTATTAATGGGGCTATTGAAAAGGACCCCAAGCGAAGACTATCGTCAATACAAGATTTCATTCGGGCGATTTCAG
Organism: uncultured Syntrophaceae bacterium; assembly: GCA_964433455.1. Classification (GTDB taxonomy): domain Bacteria; phylum Desulfobacterota; class Syntrophia; order Syntrophales; family UBA5619; genus UBA5619. Next base: position 178 of record CAYSSF010000344.1, on the reverse strand, counting down.
CATAGCAGTTGAGGTTTTAATGAGTCAGCTTGAATATAAAAAAGGAGATGTCATTGGCCAGAAATACCTTGTTTATGAGGTATTGGGTAAAGGCGGGTGTGGCGTTGTGTATGCTGTTTATGATCGCCGAACAGAGGGTGTCTATGCCCTGAAGACCTTTCTCGACCAATTCATGAAT
>CAYSSF010000343.1:0-3792 GCA_964433455.1 uncultured Syntrophaceae bacterium | reverse complement strand
CGGGCAATTATAAACAATGGGTGCATTATTTCCTAACAGGGGTTATGGACATTGCCGGCGCCGCGATGGAAACGGCCAGACAGATCCTCGAGCTCCAGTCCCGTCATCGCCGTCTGCTGTGGGAGAATAAGATCTCCTCCCCGATAGCCGTCGGGATCCTGGAGCAACTGTTCTATACGCCCACGGTTTCCATCGCCCAGATCGCCGAGCGGTTCGACGTATCCTACCAGGCGGCGTCCACGATTGTGGCGCAGTTGGCAAAAGTCCAAATCCTCAGGGAAACCACGGGGCGGAAGCGTGACAAACGTTATGTGTACAGCGATTACCTGGATATCCTCGCCGAAGGGACAAAGAGCTGAGAGCCGCGCATGAGCTCGCCCATAAAATTTCTCTGGATTTTTTCTGAAATATGACGATAATCACAGCTGGAGGCTTTGCAGTGCTTCGGCGCTGCATTGCCTTTTTTTATTCCAATTCATCCGGTAGATCTTTCGTGCCTAAATCCTTGATTTGATCCTGCCCACTTTCATCGATGAAAAGAAAATAAGCCATTTGCACCCTTCCTCGCGTTGGATGAATGCTGCCAAGTTGCCGTTGGTTTATCCAGTCATTTGAAGGCGGTCATTTGACTGCCGTTGTGCCAAAAATGAAAATGATGCCCGCAAGGTGCACAAGATTTTTTGTCAGGACCTGACAGGAGCTGACAGGAACTGCCCCCCATCTTTGCTTTTTCCCGACCACAGCTTTTATCATCGCCCCTAAAACAAGTCTCTGCAAATTCAACACATATAAGCGGAGACGGAACCCGAAGACAGGAGGCGAGACGATGGAAACGACTCAGAGCAACGACAAAGACAGGGACGGCGGTGGGATCGGCAACCCGGCGAATGACATTTCCGGTGTCATGGCGACCAGCAGAGACGACAGCGGAGCGAAGGCCAAAGCAGCCAGCCCGGCAAAATGGACGTTCATGGTCTACATGGCCGGGGACAACAACCTTGACGGGGCGGCCCTCCGGGATATCGCCGAGATGGCCCGGGCGGGCTCCACGAAGGACGTCAACATCCTGGTCCAGCTCGACCGGATCGAGGACAATCTCACCCGTCGCTTCCGGATCACCCAGGGCGGCGGCTTCAAGAAAGACTGCCTCGAAAGTTTCGGCGATACCAACACCGGCGATCCGCAGATCCTCTATGAGTTCGTCAAATGGGCGGCGGACAACTACCCCGCCGACCGGTACGCCCTCATCCTCTGGAACCACGGCAGCGGCTGGTGGGATGATGCCAAGAGCAGGGCAGCCGGTCTTCCTTCCGCACAGGTCGTCATCCCTAACAGCGCCGCTCTTTCTGGTCCCCCTACCGGACCCGCACAGGACGTCATTCCCCCCCGATCCGCTCTTCATGATGCCGCCCCTCCCGATCATGACAGCGCGCCTTCCGCCCGTCTCGGGGGCCCCACCGACCCCTCCGCCGCGCAGGAAGTCCGCCGGAAGCGTTACAGGCCGCTCTTCCGGCATTCGCCCCCGCAGGAACACCGCAGCATCTGTTATGACGACACCTCCGACGGAGACGCCCTGGACAACCGCGAGTTGAGGATCGTCCTTGCCGGGATCTGCGCGCTCCTGGGCAGAAAGATCGATCTCCTGGGCATGGACGCCTGCCTCATGAACATGGTCGAGGTGGCCTACCAGCTCCGGGAGTCCGTGAACGTCATCGTCGGCTCGGAGATCGAGGAGCCGTTCGATGGGTGGCCCTACGCCGAGATCCTGACCCGCCTGACCGCCAGGCCCCGCCAGGACGCCGCCGCCCTCGCCCGCTGGATCGTCAAAAGTTACCTCCTCTCCTACAAAGGGAAAGACGAGACGGTCACCCAATCCGCCCTTGATGTGAGCCGGATCGGGGAGATGACGGCCAAGGTCGATGCCCTGTCGGCAAGCCTTCTTGCCGCCCTCGATACTGACTCCAAACTCATCGAGGCCGCCTGGCGTCGGAGCCCCCGGTTCTACGACGACAACTACATCGATCTGGCCTGCTTCGCCAAAAGCCTCCGCAAGAAGGCCGACGCCGAACTCCAGGCCAAGGTGGTCGATCTCATTGCCGCGCTGAAGGCCGGGAAAGGGAGGGCCATCCTTTGTCAAGGGAAGATCGGCCGGCAGGTCCGGGGAACATGCGGCCTGTCGATCTATTTCCCCGGAGACAGGATCAACACCGCCTACCGGAACCTCGATTTCAGCGGAGACTGCAAGTGGATCGCGTTTCTGGAAAGGTATCGGTCATGAACACCGTAGGCAGAAGATGGGATTCATCGCGGTCCAGCGACGACAACGAAAGGGGTGAAATGAAACCATGACTGACAGTCCTGACGGCGGCATCGACCGGTACACGCAGCTTCTGCTGGAGAGCATCGCAAAACTCTCCGGCCAGACGGAGGAGCTCAACCGGCGCTATGCCGCCCTCGACAAGACGATCTGCCTCCTGACGCAGGCCTACGAGGCCAGCCTCAAGGCCGACCGGCAGGTGATGGGCGATCTTCTCGCCCAAGTCTGTCGGATCACCGTCATCGTCGAGGATCTTGCCTGCCGGGAGCACGCCCGGAGAATCCGGGACTTCCAGGGCCGGATCGCCTCCCTGGAGGCGTACGTCACCCCGTCGAAGTGGGCGGTGCGATTCATCGGCGCGTTCTTCCAGAAAACCGGCTGGATCTTCGGCGCCCTCATCATGGGATCGATCGGCTACGCAATCTACCACGTGGCCGTCGTGATTCTCGGGAAGATCTGAGGAGGGAGTAAGTTTGAATGCGACATCGGGTCGCGGGCTCCGGCCAGGCCGTCAATGTCGGCCGGACGTTTCAGCAGGGGCGGTTTCAGAATAGTGCTGAATTCCTGCGCCTGCATTCCAAAAAAGGAGGTACCAAACCATGGCAAAAGCAACAAGCAGAGTCGGAAAGAACGATCTGGTCGGCAACGTGGCCGGAACCACGGAGCTGACCAAGGAGAACACCAAGAAGGTGGTCAACGCCGTCCTGGAGGGGATTTTCACCACCCTGCAGCAGTCGGGTAAGCTCCAGTTGTCCAAATTCGGGACCTTCTGCGTCAAGAAGACGAAGGGCCGTCAGGGGCGTAATCCGGCGACGGGACAGCCCATCACCATCCCCCCGGGCTATCGGCTGGGCTTCAAGGTCTCGAAGTCCTGGAAGACGGGGATGATGCTGCGCCAACGGGAGCAGGCCAAGGACAAGGTCAAGGTCCACACGCACAAGGAAGCCCCGAAGGCCAAAGCGGCAGCCAAGAAGGTGACCAAACCGCCCGTCAAGGCCAAGGCGAAGAAGAAGTAAACCCATGAACCGGATAGTCCACCGGTCAAATCGCCCGCCACACGGCATTCCGGGTGTGGCGGGCTCAACCTTTTGCCGGTCCCGGATCGGCTGCGGCGTTCTAAGCCCGGTCGGGTTTACCCCTCTCCGGCACGGCGCCGGGCGCCCCGCCATTTTCGGGGGAAGGGGGTTGGGGGTAGGGGGCACAAACTCATTTCCCTCCACCAGATCCGGTGACCGGTTTTCGTTCATATGAAAATGCCCCTCCTCCGAGTATCCCTCCCCCTCGACGGGGGAGGGCGGGGTGGGGGTGATTTCATCATTCATCGTGCCCGACTTGGGCATGGAGGTTAGAAGGAGGAACTTACAGATGAGCACAATTCCAGGAACGCGAGTTATCTTCTCCCCGAAGGGCGGCGCCTCGAAGGAGCTTTCAAGGCTGATCAAGGCGGCCAAGGGAAGCATCGTCGTGGCCGCTTA
>CAYSSF010000342.1:1393-3806 GCA_964433455.1 uncultured Syntrophaceae bacterium | reverse complement strand
TCCATATCACCCCGGGCTGCGGCGAAGATGAACCACATGAGCGCCTGGGGATAGTCCTTCTCAATTACCCCCTGCACACCCTCGGCATAGACGGTTCCCAGCGTGGTCTGGGAGAACCGATGACCCTGCTCGGCGGCCTTGCGGAACCATTTGATCGCCTCCCGGTAATCCTGAGGCACGCCCCATCCCTGGTAATAGAGCGAACCCAGGTTGAATTGGGCTTCGGCATTGCCCTGCTCGGCAAGCGGCTTCAACTCGCGCACGGCTGCAACGGCATCATCCGGCTTATAGTGTCTGATCCCCTTCTGGTAATTGGACGCAGCGCAACCCGCAAGGCCCAAAAAAATGGCCGCCGCAAAGACCAAAAGAAAAAATCTGGTCAGATGTTTCATGACTCCTGTCTCCTTGATGATCACCGCCCAATACAGGTTCAAGTTTCCGGATTGAACCGGGATGGGCTGAAAATAGCCGTCAAGCCCCTTCCTGGATCCCGACTGCAGTCTGCGGTTTCATGATATTGGGAGTGATAAAGATCAACACCTCTTCCATCGATTCGCTTTTCCCCTCTCCCTTGAAGAGCCAGCCCAGCACGGGGAGCTCCTTCAACCAGGGCACCCCGTCTATGGCGTCATCCCTTTTTTGCTTGGTAAAACCGGAAATCACAACGGTCTCGCCGTCTGCGACGACCAGGTCCGTTTTCGTCTCTTTCACGATAATCGGAGGATTGCCCTGCACCCCCCTTGAAAAATCCGCCTCATCCTTTTTAACGACGATCGTCAGCTTGATATTTTTTCCGTCGATCACGTGGGGTTTTATTTCCAGCCGTAAAACGGCTTTCTTCCAGGTGACGGTCGGCGGAGAATTTGCCGTGCCCGGCGTGACAAATGGAACATCCTCTCCATTTTCCGTGGAAGCCGTTTGATTGTCCAATGTCACAAGGGAAGGGCTGGAAAGAATGTTCAACTTGCCGTCCTTCTGCATGGCGCTTAACTGGAGATCCAGGATATTGCCTCCGATCGTTCCAAACATCAAACCCAGCGAGGCCGGGCCTGCGCCCAATATACTTTTCGCCGGGAAATTGACCCCGAAGCCCTGGCCGGCGATCCCCGTCACACCGGAGGTGGGTAAATAGTCGCCGGAAAACGCAGATCCGGGCGGAACGGCAGAGCCCGCGGTCCCGCCGGGCGTCACATACAACCCTTGACTCCCGATCTTTTGTCCCCACATGCCTCCCCACTGGATGCCGAGGTTGCGGGCGGTGCTTTTCGTCGTTTCCACGATATTGGCCTTGATCAGGATCTGTTCGGTCGGTTTGTCGATTCTCTCGATGAAGCGAAGCAAACTGTCCATGTCCGTGCGGGTGGCCTTGATAATCAGAGAACGGGTGTGTTTATCGACGGTTATCGAACTCTGATTCGATGCGGCTTTTTTGTCCGCGGGTTGATTGGGGTCCTTGGGGCTCTTGCTGTCGTCCTTGCTTCTCAGGAGCTCCTCGACGTTTTTCTTAAGTTCTTCCGGGTCATTGTATGAGATAGGCACTACCCTGGTGATCGCCGGCTCCTGGAGCTGGTCCGCCTCCTCTTTTTTCCGTTTCTCCAGGGCCAATCGATCCGCTTTGTCTTTCTCGGATTTCTCCAGCGCCTGCCGGTCCGCTTCATCTTTTTTCATCCTCTCCAAAGTCACCACGGTGATGACGTTGCCGTCCCGTTTTTGAGCGAGCCCTTTGAGATCGAGGATGGTCTCGAGTGCCTGCCCCCAGGGGACGTCCCTGATGAAAAGGGTCAGCGTCCCCTTCACGTCGTCGCCGGAGACGATGCTTACATTGCCCTGTTCGGCCAGCAACCGAAATACCGACTTGATATCGGCATTTTGAACATCGAGGAAGATTCGGGGTCCGCCATCGCCCTTCTTGTCCTGTCCTGCATCCTCGATCGCTGTCGCCCCCCTTGGCATTGCCGATTTTTCGGAGCTCCGCGCCGTCGCGGTCTGCTCGACCTGCGGCGGCTTGTCCTGTGCGGGGCCTGCCGCCACGGAGGTCACGTTGAAATCGATCAGGATATTCATCCCCTCCTGCCGCACGCTGTACGGCACCTTCTGCCTCAGATCGATCGTTGCAATGACCCATGAGCGGCCTTCGGCGCTCTTCTGGACGGGTGTAACCCGGATTACATTCGCAAGTGCGGCATCGCTGAGAGGACGCCGGAGCCCTTCCGGAACAAAGAGATTCTCCATGCGGACCAGTAAAGCGTTGCCGGGTTGGTTCTCGACGGTCACACCGGACTGTTTCGATACCGCAAGGGTCACCCGTTCCTTGCCCGGGAGCCTTTCAAAGGTCACGTTTTCCAGGTAGCCCGCGTTGAGCGTCTGAGCAACCGCATCCGACGACCCGGGGGTCGCGTCCCACAGCGGCGGG
>CAYSSF010000342.1:0-1383 GCA_964433455.1 uncultured Syntrophaceae bacterium | reverse complement strand
CGAGAAAAACAAGCCATGCCCATCGTATTGCCCTTCTCATGGTTTCCCCTCTTCCTCATTGGTGGAGCATTACAATTATGCGTTTTATCTGCGCCTTTTTAGACTGCTTTTGAGCCTTTTCCTCCACAACCACGCGATCGTGAAGGATCTCTGCGACCCGGCCTCCGTTCAGGCCGATATACGTTCCGATAAAAAGGGGATAATATTTCTTTGCGGCCCCATCCTCGACAATCGCCACACGCCTGTGTTGATCACCGGCGATTCCGACGAGGCGGAAATGCCCGATATCGGCCTGTTGAAGCGGCGATATCGGAAGTTTTTTCAAAGCAACTTGTCTATTCTTTTGTTCCTCTTCTATCTTTTTTTTCAGAGCCGGATCCGTTTCCATGAACGGTTTAAAGGGATCCGATTTTCCGGCGGCGCTGTACCGGTAGATTGAAACCGCCGGCGGCGCTGCGACGGGGATCGACGCTGTCCCCGCTCCGCCGGCCGGTGCAGCCGCCGGGGGCAGGTTTTTCAAATCCGCCGCCCGAAGCCAGGGCGCATCCGTCCCGCCGACAAGCAAGGATAGAACCATTAGACCGACGCCCATCACAACGGATATGAAATGCCGTCTCATCATGGTTTTCGTTCCACAAACATATAGGTTTTCAGGGTGCAGGAGGTCCGGACGAACCGGCCCCGGCTCTTCTCATCACGGGCTTCCTCCATGGCGATCTCCTCGATATTGACGATCCGGGAAAGTTGAGCAATCTTTGCATAGAAGGAGAGTGTATTGTGGAAACTGCCGGAAAGCTGCACCTTGATGGGGATTTCATCATAAAATTTCTCCGGCTCCGCCGGTTTTGGAGGGGCGGCCGGGGCCTTGGCGGCGGCCGGATTCGGAGGGGCCGCAGGTTTCACTTCCGGGGGTTTCGGCTCAAACAGCAGGAAATTCACGCCGGCTTCCTCGCCGGAGAGAACCATCGACGCCAGGAGACCCGCGATCTGACGGGCATTGGGAAGCTTCAGCAAGGCGACGGCAAAGGACTCCTTCAGCGCTTTGATTTCACGAAGATATCGGTCAAGCTGTGCCACCACCCTCTCTTTTTCGACAATCTGCTGCTGCATCTCCGTCAGCTTGGCGTCGAGGGTCACCTGCTTGGCAAGGATTTCCTGAAAGAAGAACATATAATAGAAATAACCCAGAAGTACGCAGATCAGGAAAACGATCAGCGCTTTCATCTTGAGGGGGAGTTTCTTCAGGTCATCGAGATTGACGTCCATCGCTTCATGTCCCTTTTTTGATGACACAGGAGAGAATGAATTGCTGCAACTTCACTCCGGCCACCTCTTTTTCTCTGGAGACCACCAGTTCGACCGACTGGATAAATCCTGCCTTTT
>CAYSSF010000341.1:0-3849 GCA_964433455.1 uncultured Syntrophaceae bacterium | reverse complement strand
CTCCCGGTTGAACACCCAGCGCCGTGAGCAGGGAGGCGTATCGGGCCGATTCACGTTTCATTTTTCCATAACTGATCATGGAGCCGTCGGGCAGGATCAGGCAGGGTGCATCCGGGTTTTCCGGAAAGCAGGATTCAAGAATTTGATACAGGTTTTCGTTCATAGACCACCTCAATTATATTCGTGTGATATCATATAGAAGAGCGATTAACATTGAAGAATACGTTTAGCAATGCCGGTCTTGCCGTTTTTGATGGATCGTTTTGATCAGTGTCCGGTTCATCCGGTTCGGAGGCTACGAAGATCGGTCCTGATTGTCAACAAATTTCTGCTGCCATATGCCGATTCCGCAAGTTCCTCTTCGGGGAGAGATTTGAAATCCCCCCCCGCGGTCCAGACCATTGCGATGATCAAAACATCCTCTCGATCTCCTTCATTCTGGCATCGAGACGCTTGCGTGAAATCGGATAGGGCGTCTTCAGTTCCTGTGCAAACAGGGAGACCTTGTACTCCTCGATCATCCAGACAAGATCCTCGATCGCCTTGCGTTTTTCGTCAGAGGCAAAGGTGGGGAGTCCTTCCGCGATCATCCGGCAACGGTCGCACAGTTGACGGATTTCCGCGACCCGGGCCAGCGCCTTTTCCAGATGGACGGCGCCTCTCTCCGCGCGGAGGGCCAAGGCGCGCAGATACCTGCCGATATGAACGAGACGTTCTTCGTCGTACCGAATCAGGAAATCGGCGGGGAGGAGGTTCAGCAGTTCTTCCCGCAGACCGGCGAGATAGGCGAGGAACGGCCGGTTGTCGCGATTGGCGATCTCCAGCGCGCGGAAAAGCTCCGTTACATCGTAGAGATTCTTCAAAAGCGGCCGTACCGATTTCAAAAGCTCCTGACCCCTCGGGAGAAGCAGCGGACGAACCTTTTCGGCGTGGGAGACAAAGGCCTCCGCGGTTCGGACATCCGCTTCAAGCAGGTCGTGCATCACCTTTTCGCAAAGCGCGTTCTCCAGGGTTTTGACGCCGCCGAAGGCCGCAGCCCAGAGTTTCAGATCGCCGGTCGGTGAGAGTCCCCTGCGCAGGTGGCGCAGCTCTTCCCGGAAACGCAGCGCGAAAAGCGCCTTCACCCCGAGACGGTGAGCGCGGAGCGCCTCCGGAGCAGAGCGGAAGAGGCGCAGATGGACGCCATTCCCGTCGGCATCGAGGGCCGGATAGACGACGCCCTGCCGCATCCCCTCGCCCTGCAGCGGTATACTCTCCGCCAGGTCGCCGAAATCCCAGCACGTCAGGCCGCTCTTCTCCCAGATTTTACGGGCCTTTGCAAAGGACCGCGATTCCTCCTCGCCGCTGTAACCTCTCTCCAGAATGGCGATATCCCGTCCCGCGGCCAATTCACGGTCCTTCCCGTCCACGACGGAAAAACGGAGTTTCAGGCGATCCTCCAGATCATCGTGGGTCCAACGGTCGGCGGGGATATTTACACCGAAACGTTTGTAGAGAAAACGGCCGAGGGCGGTGATCAGCGCCCCTTCGCGCGGCATCTCCTTCAAAATAATATCGCGGGTCCCGGTGAGCGGCATCAGTTGCTTGCGAAACTCCTTCGGAAGTCCGCGGAGGAGGGCGGCGATCTTCTCGCGGAGGAGGCCGGGAACCGCCCAATCGAGGGCGGCCGGGGGGAGGGAAGGCGCTGCGTGAACGGGTATCTTCAGCGTGATGCCGTCCGCCGGTTTTCCCGGATCGAAGCGATACACGCATTCCAAACGCCAACCGCCTGCCGATACCGCTTCGGGAAAGAGGGCCATCTCCTCCGAATCGGGTGACTGGGCCAGCAGATCTTCCTCCTGCATCCGGAGAAAGACGTCACCGCCGCGGTCGCGGATAAGACGCTGGAGCGTCCGGACGTCGAAGATCCCGGGGATGCGCTTTTCATAAAACTGGGCCATCTCCTCCTCCCCGACGAGGAGGTCGTGACGACGCACCTTTTCCTCCATGCCGGCGATCTTCTCGATCAACGTCCGGTTGTGGACAAGAAAAGGGAGAGGGGGCTGAACGTCACCCTCGACAAGTGCGCTCCGGATAAAAATCCGGGAGGCCTCCACGGGATCGATCCGGCCGTATGACACGGGCCTTCCGGGGACGATGATGAGGCCGAAGAGGGTGACCTGCTCGGATGCAACCACCTCACCCCGGCTCTTCTCCCAGTGCGGCGCAAAATAGGCGCGGCGGCAGAGCTCCCCGCCCAGTTCCTCCAGCCAGGGGCTTTCGATATTCGCCACGGTCCGGGCGAAGAGGCGCGAGGTTTCAACCATCTCCGCAGCGACGATCCATTTTCCGGCGCGGTTGAAGAGGCCGGATCCCGGAAAGATCATTGCCTGCCTTCCCTGGGTCGCCGTGTAGAGATTCTTCTCTTTTTTCACGGCGATATGCCCGAGGTAGCCGCTCAGGACGGAACGATGGATCGCATTGTAGAGATCGACCCCACCCTTCCGAGTTGAATCCTGCCCGGGAGAAAGAAATTTCTGCTCCGTCAGGATCGTCCGAATCTGGTCATGAACATCCCTCCATTCCCGAACGCGTCGGTAGGAGAGGAAGTGTTCCCTGCAGAAGCGGCGGATCCGGTTCTGCGTTTTCGGGGAATTTCCGACATCATGACAGCGCTGCCAGACGCGCAGCAGCGAGACGAAATCGGATGCGGGGTCTTTGAAAAGGGCGTGCATCCGGTCGGCCTCCACCTCCTTTTCGGCAGGCCTCTCCCGCGGGTCCTGACTGCCAAGCGCCGCGGCGATGATGAGGATCTCTTCAAGACACCCCTCCTGACGGGCTTCCAGAATCATCCGGGCGATTCTCGGGTCGATCGGCAGCCGGGCCATGATCCGCCCCCTGTCGGTCAGCAGCCAGGGATCGCTCTTTCGCCGCAATTCGTCGGCCTCCCTTTCGATCGCCCCCAACTCCATCAGGGTGTCGATTCCGTCCCGGATGCTTTTCGGGGCAGGCCTGTCGATGAATGGAAAGGCGTCGATGTCGCCGAGACCCAGAGCAAGCATCCGCAGGATCACCCCGGCCAGGTTTGAACGGAGGATCTCCGGTGAGGTATAGAGCGGCCGGCCGAGATAATCCTCCTCCGTGAAGAGGCGGATGCAGATGCCGTTTTCGACCCGGCCGCACCGTCCCTTTCGCTGATCGGCGCTGCTTCGGGAGATTGCCCGAACGGGAAGACCCGCCGTCCGAGAACGCGGATTGTACTGGGAGATACGGGCAAGGCCGGTGTCGATCACATACCGGATTCCCGGGATCGTGAGCGAGGTTTCAGCCACGTTTGTCGCGATGACAATCTTCCGGAGGCCCATCGGCTTAAAGACGCGCTCCTGCTCCGGTCGGGTGAGGCGGGAAAAAAGCGGCAGAATCGCGGTCTCTTCCCGGATACGGCCGCTCAGAAGCTCCCGGGTCTCCCGGATGTCCTGCTCGGTGGGCATGAAGATCAGGATATCCCCTTGCCTGCGCCCTCCGGTCAGCTCTTCGACCGCACGGACAGCGGCATCGATGTGGCTCGTTTCACCTTTTTCCTCGAGGGTACGATCAAGCGGGTCATAGCGCACCTCGACCGGATAGAGTCGCCCCGACACCTCGATGATCGGGGCATTGTCGAACGCCCGGGAAAACTTATCCGTGTCGATCGTCGCCGAGGTGATGACGACGCGCAAATCCGGCCGCCGTCCGAGGATGTTTTTCAGGATGCCGAGGATGAAGTCGATGTTGAGGCTCCGCTCGTGCGCCTCGTCGATGATGATCGTATCGTAGGCCCGCAGCAGCGGATCGGATTGCGTCTCCATCAAGAGAATCCCGTCGGTCATG
>CAYSSF010000340.1:0-3859 GCA_964433455.1 uncultured Syntrophaceae bacterium | reverse complement strand
AAAATCCCTCATGGTGGTGATGTCATGCGAGAGGCTGGATCCACTGCGGATGACGATGTTGATTAAAGGGCGCGATCTATATACGATTATTTCACGTATGTCAAGAAATATTTACTTGTCCCGCCATCGCCGTTTAGGCTCATCGTAAAATAGGATGTGATTTTAGAGTCCTCGGTGACGTTTTCACGATACTCAGCCGGTGTTATTCATATTTTCCCGTGGAGAATCTCGCGCAGAGCTTCGGAAAGCAGGGTCACGTTTTCGCGCCTGCTGGAGAAGCCCATCAGCCCGACCCGCCAGATCTTGCCTTTCAGGGGGCCGAATCCGCCAGCGATATCGATGTTGTACGCCTCGCGCAGGCGCGTGCGGACAGCCGCATCATCGACGCCGTCGGGAACGAGGATCGTGCTCAGCGACGGCAGGCGGTTCTCGCACGGAACAAGGAGCTGCAAGCCGAGGGTTCCCATCTTGTCCCAGAGATACTCGGCGATCGCCTGATGGCGGAACCAGCGGTCTTCCAGACCTTCTTCAAGGACCAGCCGCAACCCTTCGCGGAAACCGTAATGGAGGGTTGTGGAAGGGGTATGGTGATAGACCCGTTCCTTGTTCCAATATTTTTCGATCATGGAGAGATCAAGGTACCAGTTCGGAACGCGGGTTTTCCGGCGATAGAGGGCCTCGCGGGCCTGATCGCTGACGGTAAACGGGGAAAGGCCGGGAGGACAGCCGAGACATTTCTGCGACGCGCTGAAGGCCACGTCGATTCCCCAACCGTCGATGTTGAGCGGGACGCCGCTCAGGGAGGTGACGCAATCGATCAGAAAAAGGGCGCCGTGACGGTGAACGACCTCGGCCATCCCCTCCAGCGGCTGAAGCGCGCCGGTAGATGTCTCCGCATGGATCAAAGCCATCAGTTTGACCGGTTCGTTCTCGGCCAGGACGGTTTCGACTTCGGCCGGGGTGAACACGCCGCCCCAGGGCTTTTCAATCCGCTTTACATTGGCGCCGTAGAGCTTTGCCATTTCGCACATCCGCTCGCTGAAATAACCGTTGCAGCCGATCACGACCGTATCGCCCGGTTCGACGAAATTGCAGAAGGCGGTTTCCATTCCGGCGCTGCCCGTTCCCGACATCGGAAAGGTCAACGTATTCTTGGTCTGAAAAACGGCCCGGAGCAGGGCCTGCTCTTCGTCCATCAGCGAGAGCCATTCCGGATCGAGATATCCTATCAATGCGGTGCTCATCGTGCGCAACACACGGGGGTGAACGGCGCTGGGGCCGGGGCCGAGCAGCAGACGCTGCGGTACATTCAGGTCATTGATCGCGAGTGCCATGACTATCCTCTTTTCTTCATCCGAGATATTTGAATTTCCGCCTCTGCCGTCATTGAGAGGGACTGTAACGAAGAAGCAATCTCATGCTTTATCCCATGGTTATGGGATTGCTTCGTCGGCGTTTCACATCCTCGCCATGACAAATGGCGCATTTTTCAAAGGCTTCACAACGGCTTGCCGTGCCTGTCGCCCCGCAAAAAAGCGGCTGTCGGATACAATGTGGGGCGGCAAATGTCAAGTCAAAATGATGTTCTCGAAAAGTACCCGTCCCTGCATGCACCAGGACCACGTCATTCTCAAGCGAAAAGCTTTTAATATCAATAACATGTGTCAAAAAGGTCATTTCGTATAATATTCAAGTAATTTCATGCGGTTGCACCCATGAATGACTTGATCCTGCTGCATGCACATCCCCCCTTGACAAAGCGCTTGTTTCTTCATAGTGAACAATCATGAAATCCGCAATGAAAGAAGTCACCATGCCCATTCGTAATGAAACAACAGGGGCATACAGGAGGAAGAAGATGACCGTTAAAATGTATACGCTGAGCACATGCGGCCACTGCCGGGCGGCAAAGCAGTTCATGGGAGAGCATGCGGTTGCCCATGAATTCACCGATGTGGACCTTCTGGCCGGAGATGAGAGGAAATCCACCCTGGATGAGCTCCGCATTTACAATCCACGCTGCAGTTTTCCGACCATTCTGGTCGGAGAGAAGGTGATCGTCGGTTTCAACGAAAAGGAGCTCCGGGAGGTCCTCGAACTATGACCGCGGAACAGCTTTACGAGATGCTCCGGAAGATCCAGGAGCCGAAGGGTTTTATTTTCAATCGGGAACACACAAAGGTCCTCGACCTTCTCGACGGTCTCCTCATCAACCGCGAACGGTATGGGTATATGTGTTGCCCATGCCGCCTTGCCTCCGGAAATCGTGACTGGGACAGGGACATCATCTGCCCATGCGTCTATCGGGAGGAGGATCTCCGTGAGTACGGCCGCTGCTACTGAAGCCTCTATGTGACGTCCTCGTGGAACGAGGACGGAACCGAAGAGCCGCCCGTACCGGAACGCAGACCGCCGGAGATGATCCACTTTTGACGAAAGCATCTTTTCAGGAGATCGAAATGACGATGAACTGGGATTTCCCCTACCCTTCTCGGAGGATGCCGGTTTTTGCGCGAAATGTTGTGGCCACCTCCCAGCCTCTCGCCGCACAGGCAGGTCTGCAGATGCTGGTACAGGGCGGAAATGCGGTTGATGCGGCCCTGGCCGCTGCTATCGCGCTCACCGTTGTGGAGCCTACGAGCAACGGGATTGGCAGCGACGCTTTTGCCATGGTCTGGGATGGGAAAGAGCTTCACGGTTTGAACGGCTCGGGCCGGTCACCGAAGGCCTGGTCGCCGGAACGATTCGCGGGCCGCTCGCGGATGCCTCTGCTGGGATGGGATACGGTTACCGTTCCGGGCGCTGTGGACATGTGGTCCACACTATCCCGGAGATTTGGCAAACTCGCCTTCGCCGATCTATTCGTTCCCGCCATCCGCTATGCCTCCGAGGGCTTTGTCGTTGCCCCCGTCACGGCGGCGAAATGGTCTGAAACCCCGGATCTATACCGCGGGTATCCCGATTTCGCCGCAGCCTTCCTTACCGGTGGTCATGCACCGCTGCCCGGCGAACGATTCCGACCGCCGGATCAGGCCGATACCCTGCAAGGGATTGCAGAAACCCATGGAGAATCCTTCTACCGTGGAGAATTGGCTTCGCGGATGGTCTCATCTTCCCGCAATGCCGGCGGCGGCCTGACCGAGGAGGATTTGGCATCACACCGAACGGAATGGGTAAAACCCCTTTCCCAAACCTGGAATGGCGTCACATTGCATGAACTGCCGCCGAATGGTCAGGGAATCGCCGTTCTCATTGCCCTCGGAATACTGAAACACCTACCCATCGATCTCTATCCGGTTGATTCGCCGGAGAGCCTCCATTTGCAGATCGAGGCGATGAAATGGGCGTTTGAAGCGGTTCAACGCCATCTCGCCGATCCCGTATGGATGACGGTTGAACCTTCCTCTCTTCAGGATGAAACCCTTCTGAAGAGGATCGCGGAAGGGATCCGGATGGACCGGTCTTCTCTACCCGCATCCGCCATACCGCATGATGGCGGAACGGTTTATCTGACGGCGGCGGATGAACAGGGAAGGATGGTCTCTTATATCCAGTCCAATTACAAGGGTTTCGGATCGGGAATCGTCATCCCGCGCACCGGGATCAGCCTGCAGAACCGGGGCGCGGGATTCAGACTGGAACCCGGGCATCCGAACCGGGTTGCGGGGGGAAAACGGCCCTACCACACCATCATTCCCGGCTTTGTGATGAAGGAGGGGGCGCCGCTGATGAGTTTCGGCGTCATGGGCGCCCACATGCAGGCGCAGGGTCACCTCCAGATGATGGTCCGAATCTTCACAGGCCATCAGAACCCGCAGACGGCTGCGGACGCGCCGCGATGGTACGTCGACGAAGATTC
>CAYSSF010000339.1:0-3890 GCA_964433455.1 uncultured Syntrophaceae bacterium | reverse complement strand
GCCGCGCTGGTGGTCTGCGGCGCGAACGGCCCCAACACGACCAAGGCCGAGAGAATTCTCCACCGGCGCGGTGTGACCGTCGTGTATGATTTTCTGGCCAATGGCGGCGGGGTGATCGCCTCCTATTTCGAGTGGCTCCGGAACCTGGCGGAGCGGCGCCGCTATGAAGCCGAGACGATCCGGGGCGAACGGTTCCGGGTGGAGGATCTGACCCGTTTCGTGATGCCCGAATTCCGTTCCCGGATCCTCGCCATCCTGCGGGAACCCGAGTCGCCGGCGGCAACGGAGGCATGGAACACCGTGCTGCGCGACATCATGATCGCCGCCGTAAACGAGGACTATGACGAAGCCGCCCGGGGCGGCGTTTCGCTCAAGACGGCCGGTTACGCCGCCGCCATCCTGCGCGTTCTGGCCGCGGAGCTGCTGCGCGTGCCGCAACCCGACCGGCCGCGATTCATTGCCGGCATGAAGCCGGAGACCCGCTGCCGTCTGGCGCGTTGTCTTCGCCATCCGGAGGCGGACCTGATCGACCCCGGCGCCGCGGCGCTGGCGGAACGGCTGGAGGAGGGACTGTAGATTCAAGATTCAATGCAACCCTGCTGTTCACTGTAATGATGCATTCACGAGAGCAGACCACTACCTGAAAGGATCGCCCATGAAGGTCTTGTTTACCGATTACAACTTTCTCGATATATCGCTGGAGCGGGATATTTTCCGCCAGGCCGGCATGGAATTGCTGGAGGCGCAGTGCCGCACGGAGCAGGAGGTGATCGACGCCGCGCGCGATTGCCGGGCGCTGCTGGTGCAGTATGCCCCGGTAACGGAGCGGGTATTTGCGGCGCTGCCCCGGTTGGGCATTTGCTCTCGCCTCGGGGCCGGCTACGACACGATTGACGCCGAGGCCGCTGCCCGACACGGCGTATGGGTTGCCAATTCACCCGATTACGGCGTGGGCGAGGTGGCCACGCATGCGTTGGCGTTGATGCTCGCCTGCATCCGGAACGTGGTGCGCTACGACCGCGATATTCATCAGGGCCGCTGGCACTATACCTCCGCCGGAAAGATTCCGCGGGCCTCCAATCTCACGCTGGGCATCCTGGGGCTGGGCCGCATCGGCAAGCGCTTTGCCCACATCGCGCGAAACCTTTTCGGGCGTGTCATTGCCCACGACCCCTACCTGATCGATGGAGATTTCCCGGCCTATGTGCAGCCGGTCTCGCTGGAGGGGTTGTTCGAGCAGGCCGATGCGATCTCCATCCACTGTCTGCTCAACGACGAGACCCGCGGCCTGGTCGGCGAAGCCTTGCTCGGCAAAATGAAGCCCGGGTCCTATCTGGTCAACACGGCGCGCGGCGCGGTGATCGATCTCGATGCGCTGGCGCGCGCACTGGAACAGAACAAACTGGCCGCCGTCGGCCTGGATGTATTGCCGGCAGAGCCCGTCGACGCGGCCTCGCCGCTGCTTGCGGACCCACGCGTCATCCTGAGCCCCCATGCGGCTTTCTATTCGGTTGAGGCCGAGATCGAACTGCGCCGCAAGGCCGCCATGAACATCGTCTCCTGGATGAGAACGGGACGGCCCGGCTATCCGGTGGTCCAGGGCACCCGTAAACCGGGGGAGTGAGGCGATCCCAAGACACCATAATCTCGCCCCGTTTTTGTCGGAGATCCGGGGCGTCAAGGAGATGCCATGAAGACGATAGCAAGGTATTCCATCGGCGCCGGCGACCGCTTCGGGCGCCAGGGCGCCGCGCAAATCGCAGCGGTCAGGAAGGCTAGGGAGAAAGGCGTCGATGTCGCGATCGTATGGAACAAGAGCAACCGCGAGCATATCCTGATCGGTACCGATCCCGCCGACCAGTACGCGGCCGCCGAGCGGGCCGTTAAGGAGACCAAATGGGACGGTCCGTGGTACGTCGACGCCGACCATATCGGCCTGGCCACGGTCGACCGCTTCGCTCCACACTGTGACTTCTTCACGCTGGATGTCGCGGACTTCATCGGCAAGAGCCTGCCTTCTTCAAGGAGTTCGCGGCGGATGTCCGCGTCGCCGGGTGGAGCGCCGAGGCCTTCGGCCTGCCGAAGAATCTGAAGCTCTCGATACACACCGGAGGCGACAAGTTCAGCCTCTACAAGGGCATGGGAGAGATCATCCGCAAAGAGGGGGCAGGTCTTTCACCTGAAGACCGCCGGCACGACCTGGCTCGAGGAGATCGTCGGCCTCGCGGACTCCGGCGGGGACGGTCTGGCCATGGCCAAAGAGATCTACCGCGCGGCTTATGACCGCTTTGATGAAGTCGCCGCCCTCCGCCACGTGCAGTCCGACCGGCGCTACGATCCCGGGATGTAACAGCTCGTCCATGTCGCCTTCCGGGTGGCGGCCGCGATGGGCGAGCGATACTACGAGGCCCTTGACCGGTACGAGGCCGCCGTGTAGCGCAACGTTACCGTGAATCTCTGGGAACGGCACCTCGTTTCGCTTTTCATCGGCTGAAATCGGCCGGGAAAGGAGCCTAAGCATGTCCTATATTGAAGAGATGTTCTCGTTGAAAGGGTACAGAATCGTCGTGACGGGCGGGGCCGGCGGCATTCCCGCGGAGGTCGCCGCGGGTCTGGCCAGGGCAGGCGCCGACGTCTGCCTCTGGGGCCGCGGCACGAATCACCCGATGGGCGAAGCCGTCACGGAGGTACGCGAGGCCGCGGGACCCGGCGCCGGCCGCATCGAGGCTCTCACCGTGGACACCGGGAACTCCGCTGCCTGCGAGCGGGCCATCGCCGAGACGGAGGCCCTCATCGGAGCGCCCGATGTCCTCGTCAACGGCGTCGGCGGCAACAGGGGAAAGGCGCCCTTTGTCGAGATGGACGAAAAGCTGTTCCTGGAGGTTGTCGAACTCAATCTGATGGCCGGTCTCGTAACCCCGACCCGGGCCTTCGCACGCTACTGGATAGCCTTGGGCATCAAGGGCAATGTCGTCATGATGTCGTCGATGGCGAGTTACAAGCCCCTCTCCGGCGTCTGGGCCTACGATGCGGCCAAGGCGGGCATCCTCAATCTGACCGAAGCCCTCGCCAAGGAGCTTGCGCCTCACGGCGTTCGCGTGAACGGCATCGCCCCCGGGTTCTTCATCGGGAACCAGAACCGGGCCCTCCTCATCGACGAGAAGGGCGAACTGACGGCGCGCGGCAAGGCCATCCTCGCCCGAACCCCCTTTGGCCGTTTTGGCGAGAAGTCCGAACTCCGCGGCGCGGTCATATTTCTCGTCAGCAACGCGGCCAGCGGCTTCGTCACAGGGGTGACCATCCCGGTGGATGGCGGCTACCTGACGGACAACATTTAGTCAGGCAAGAACCTTGCCGGAGTGAACAGGAACGGAATATCGGGCTTACAAAGAATGGATCATTCCGGACCCCTTCTTCATGGGAAGAGAAGAGGTTTTCGTGCCACTCCAGCGAATTGGAATCAGCGGGCTTCATTTGCGGCCCATCTGCATCTGAACAATTATAAACCCCGGGACGTACAGGGCTTTGTTTCGCATCCCCAACATTGATCAGGAGGCAAGGAGTCCGATGACCTACCCCCGCATCTCTTCATTCAAGACCGCCGATGAATTGCGCGCCTACCTGGCGGAAGCCGGCATCGATCTTACGCTGGACGACCGCCTGCAGGCCGGCGCGGAGGCCCCGCTGGCGCAGCCGTATCGGTTGGCAAACGGTTTCACGATCGGCAACCGCTTCTGCGTGCTGCCGATGGAAGGGTGGGACGGCACGGCCGACGGCCGGCCCTCCGAACTGACCTTCCGGCGCTGGCGGCGTTTCGGAATGAGCGGGGCAAAATTGATCTGGGGCGGAGAGGCCGCCGCGGTCCGGCACGACGGGCGCGCCAATCCGAA
>CAYSSF010000338.1:0-3940 GCA_964433455.1 uncultured Syntrophaceae bacterium | reverse complement strand
CCGAAGATCGGATCCGGCAGCGTGCAGGGGGCGTCGGAACCGCCGCTCAGGACGATGCCCATATCGGTCATCTTTCTCAGGGGTGAGATCAGCGCCGCACGCTCCCCCAGGATGGTCTCCAGAAACGGCAGGGGTTCCAGATCCCACATCAGAAAGGCGGGTTGCAGCGGGATCTGGATGCCGAGGTCGGCGCACTTTTTAAGCCCCTCTTCGGTGGGAAGGCAGGCGTGGATGATCCCGTGGCGGTGATCCCGCCGGGGGAAATCCTTCAGGGCGGCCTCGATCGCCGTGACCGCCTGGTCGAAGGCCGCATCGCCGATCGCGTGCATCTCGATCTGCAACCCCTCTCTGTTGGCCCGCTTCGCGAACCGGATCACCTCTTCATCGGTGTGGAAGAGGATGCCGCGATTTTGGGGATGGTTCGCGTACGGCTGCCGCAGCGCCGCATCCTCGCTTCCGAAGCATCCGTCCAGGGCCGTCGCGAAGCATCCCCCCACCCGCGGAAGCTTTCGCTTTCGAATCTTGTCGACATTCATGGTCTGGAAGAAGAGGCGGGTCTGAAAACCGCTGTCGAGTCCCTTTCCGAGGATGGTCTCCACGGTCACGTCGAGATCGAGAGGGAAGCCGACGCCGGATACGGTATGCATCATCCCGATCCCCTTTTCCGCCATATCGTCTGCGGCCCGGAGCATGTTCCGGAGGGTCCGCGGCAGGGAGACCTTTTTGGTGATGAAATCGGTGGTTGCAAAAAAGGCCTCCTGGTTCATCTCCCCCGTCTCTTCATGCCAGCCCCGCAACGATTTCACTTTATCCGGCAGCATCGCCATCATCCTGCTGTTCAGGATGCAGGCGTGGCCGTCATATTTGACGATGAAAACCGCCCGGTCCGGTGAGGCCTGATCGATCTCGGCCCTGGAGATTAGCCGCTTTTCCCGGACCGAGTGGGCGGAGGCCCCGAACCCCATGATGATCCGGTCGTTGTTTTCCGCAGTAAATTTTTGGATCTGCCCGCACATCTCGGGCAGGCTCCGCGCATCGCGCACATCCAGACCCGCGTTGAACAGGGAGTAGGATGCAAAGTGCAGGTGCGTGTCCCCGAAGCAGGGAAGAAGGGCCCGTTCTCCCAGAACCTCCTTTGGGGCGTTTTGATACGCCTCGGGCAACCCGTTTCCGACATGAAGAATCCGCCCCTTGTCTTCCACGAGGTATCGATAAACATGGCTTTCCCGATCACAGCAGATGATCGCGCCTTCATAGATCTTCATCGTGGCCGGTCTCCGATGCCCTTTTGTATCATACTTAGGCTATCCTCAAGCGATAAGTCCCATTCCTGGCGTAAGGCTGACATTAATTCTCTGGCGCCGTGAAGAACGGCAAGGATTTCGATGTTATCATTATTCGTGATTCTGTAAACAATCCGGTAATGTACATATATAACTTCATGAATACTATAATCTTTAAGCTCCGGTACGATGCGACCGCAGCGGGGCAAATATTCAAGTTTTGAAGTGGCTTTGATGAGGGATTTTATGAAACGCGCGGCATAGACCTTGGAATCTTGCGCGATATATTCATGGATGGCCTGAAGGTGGCCGCTCGCCTTTTCGGTCCACCTTATTTGGCCCATTGCCCAACCCTGTTGAGTAGTTCGTCGGTCGTCACCAGCCGACCTGCCTCCGCGTCTTTGAGTCCTTCCAGCACTTGGGCAATAAAATTGACCTCGTACATTATATCCTCGGCTGTGCATTCATCAGGCAATCTCTTGATGGTTTCTATCGAGGCTTCTTTCAGCAAATTCATCGTTTTAATCACTCCTTACGGGTCATCATGGATGATTCACTATTAATCAATCTGCCCGAAGTGTCAAGGGTATTTTAATATCAACGGTTGAATCCCGGAAAGCGTTTCCTCACGAACATCCCGTCCGATAAGTTGCCTTTGTATTCGCGCCTTCATAGGTTTTCATCGTAGCCGGTCTCCGATGCTCTGTTATTCTTGACTATCCCCTCTTCTCGGGTTGATCTCACCGATGACACGAGATCACAGAGCCGCGGCTTGAAAGGATAGCCCCAGCGGCTGAAATTCTTCCACTTCCTGCCGCGCCAGCTTGGCGCGGATCGGATCTGCTCGAAACGACTGATGGTCTCTTTTGAATAGAGCCTCTCGCCGCACCGCTCGCATACCTCCGCCCGCACCGTCAGGACCGCCGTATGCCTGCCGCCGCGCACGAGAGCAGCGGGCGGATACGGTAACGCCACCTTATGAAGCCCGAAGGAGCATTCCTTCGCCTCAACTCAATTACAGCCTCCACCTACGAGTCAGCACCTATAATGGATTAATAATTTTGATGATTTACGTTTGAAATGATTGGTCTAACGTCAAAATCAGCGGCGACTGTAAGGCGTCCGCTGGATTGCCTTGTTCGCATTTCAGCTTGTCTCTCCGGTCTTTCCTGCGATTGTGTCCTTGGGACCATTTCTTCCATCCCCATCCGGTGTCATCGAAGGATCCCAGGTGCAAACGAGATTACGCCCGGCCATTTTAGCTGCGTACAATGCAGTGTCCGCGCGGCTGATCGATTCCTCAACGCTGACGTTCGGATCGAGCAAGGTAATACCGAACGATGCAGTGACCATAATCGCCTTTGTTTCGTCCGTGCCAATGGTAACTGTAGTAAGCCCCGCGCGTATTCGTTCGATCACAGCCTGGGCGATCTGAAGAGTGGTGCTCGGAAAGGACAACAGAAATTCCTCACCTCCATAGCGATACACCCTGTCGTAGGGCCTCAGATGTTGTTTGATGTTACTCACCCAGGCCACGAGCACTTGGTCACCAGCGGGATGGCCATAGGTATCGTTGATCGTTTTGAAATGGTCCAAGTCCATGATCACGATACTGCATTGCTGAGTAAGGCGTTTGACCAACTCACGCAGTTCCCGCAGCCGGGTGAGCATGCCAATTCGGTTCTCAGCACCCGTCAACGCGTCGCGATTATAGAGCAACTCCTCGAGTTCTTGCTTAAGCGAGTATATTTCCATATGTAGCCGGTCCGCAGCATTTATGAAACTGTCATAATCCCGCGGAGAGCCAATCACCTCGTTTGCCGCGGCGAGAAGCAACCGTGTTCCAAGTTGATGCATGTGATGGTGCTCTGTCTCGATCGCCACAAATGCCGGGTGATCGCGAAGCGCCTGAGGCGGATTAGAGTAATACCACTGGCCAAAGCGACACTGACGATGGGCATCATCTGCTATGTCTCTATTATCATAGGGCAATTTACAAATGATCGAACGGGTGAGGTCTTTGAGCCACTGCTCATGGTTGTAAATGGCTTGGTCTAATTGCTGTAATGTCGTTTGCAGTTCTTGCTTGCCAATATTAAACATAGTCGTTTCCTCAAATGTCTGGCGAAGGGCTCGAACGATTTGTTCGGCCGCGCGAATCAGCGCGTGGTCGGACTAATCGGGCGAGGCGCGCCGCTCAACTCGCCGTTCGGGCGCGCGCAGCGCGACCGAACGCATCAGCTAAGGGGCGCGGCGGCGGCTTTTTGCCGCGTCCCTCTTCAGCGATTTGTTCTGCCCCATCCTTTTCTTCCAATAATTTGGTCGTCTATGAAGATGAGCTACTGCAATAATGCGAAGCTCATTTGCCTTAATCTGGTAGATCAAACCGTATGGAAATCTGTTGACTAAACAGCGACGGGAGTTTTCCGACATTTCAAACCATGCATCTGGATACTGAATAACGCGGGCAATGGTCGCATAGACTTCTTCAGCAAATTCAAGGCCCAGGCCCGGTTGGCTTTGTTCGTAGAAGTCCACGGAGCCATTGAATTCTTCTTTGGCTTCCGGGTGAAAAAAGAATTTCATCGTTTGTACTTCTTGCGAATCAATGTCGTTGACTTAAGGGTTTGATATGTACAATTCTCTTGCAATATTAT
>CAYSSF010000337.1:0-3959 GCA_964433455.1 uncultured Syntrophaceae bacterium | reverse complement strand
TTTTCTTTCTCTGTCTCGGCCTGGGAGTGATGGCGCTCGCAACGCAGGTTTCCTATTACAAGCTCCGGAAATTGGCCTGGCCCGGCATTGTCCTGTCGGCTTTTTTCCTGCTCCTGATCTGGGTTCCCCATCTGGGGATCCGGGCCGGTGGCGCCGTGCGCTGGCTCAATCTTGGGATCTTCTCCTTTCAGGTCTCCGAAATGGTCAAGGTCGCCCTGATCCTCTTCCTCGCCCATTTTCTGACGGAGAAGGTCAACCATGTCCGTAAGTTCCGTGAGGGGATGCTGCTCCCTTTGTGCGTCATGGGGTCTCTGGTCGGCCTGATCCTGCTCCAGCCGGATTTCGGCACAGCATTCATCATCGCATTCATCACCTTTCTGATGATCTTTCTGGCCGGCGGCAGGATCATCCACCTGGCGGGCCTGGCCGCGCTCGCTCTCCCCGTCGTCCTGTGGCTCCTGCTCCACAAAAGCTACCGTCTGGCCCGCCTGACCGCTTTTCTCGACCCCTGGAAGGACCCCCGCAATTCGGGCTTCCAGATCATCCAGTCGTTGATCTCCTTCGGTTCCGGTGGCACTTTCGGCGTGGGGATCGGAGACGGGATACAGAAGCTCTTCTATCTTCCGGAACCCCATACGGATTTTATCCTCTCGGTGATTGCCGAGGAGAGCGGTTTTGTCGGTGTCGGGTTGATTCTGCTGCTCTACATCGCCCTGATTGTCCGCGGCTTTCGTATTTCGCTGAAGGCCCCGGACCTGTTCGGAAACCTGCTGGCTTCAGGACTCACGATGATGCTCGCACTGGAGGCGTTCATCAACATCGCGGGTGTGATGGGGCTGATCCCATTGAAGGGGCTTGCCCTCCCGTTTCTCAGTTACGGGGGCACCTCCCTGATCATGTCTCTTGCAGCGGTGGGCATATTGTTGAATATATCCTCTTATGAATCATGACATGAATAAAAAACCTTGCGCCCCATCTTCCGATCGCCGCGGCGTCGGGATGATCATCGCGGGCGGCGGCACGGGCGGCCATCTCTTCCCGGGAATCGCGATCGCCGAGGAGTTTCTCCGGAGAGACCCGGCCAACCGCGTCCTGTTCATCGGCACGGACCGGGGGCTGGAGAAGAAGATTCTGGACGGACTCGGCTTCCCCCTCCGGACCATCAAGGTGGAAGGTCTCAAGGGCCGGAGTCCGGTCCGGATTCCGGCCTCCCTTTTCAAGATCCCGGGCGGCCTGTTCGCCTCTTTCCGGATCCTTCATACGTTTAAACCAGCCATCGTCGTCGGCGTGGGAGGGTACGCCTCGGGACCGGCGGTCCTCGCCGCCCGTCTGATGGGCATCCGAACGGCGATTGCCGAACAGAACGCGTTTCCGGGCTTGACCAACCGGATCCTCGGCCGTTTCGCCGACCGGATTTTCGTGACCTTCGCGGCTTCGGCGAGTTGGTTTCCCGCCGGCCGAACCCAGGTCACCGGAAACCCGATCCGTACGGCCTTCCTCACGGAAAGACCGCAGCGCGAAAAAGATGATTCCCGTTTCACTCTGCTGATTTTCGGCGGAAGCCAGGGGTCCCACGCGATCAACCGGATCGTCATGGATGCCCTCGACAGCTTGGGAGAGCTGAAAGAGCGGATCCGTTTCATCCACCAGACGGGGGAAAAGGATCGGGCAGAGGTCGAAGAGAGCTACCGGAAGCGGAGGATCGCGGCAGAGGTTACCCCGTTCATCCTGGACATGGCAACCGCTTACCGGGAGGCCGACCTGCTGTTGTGCCGGGCCGGAGCGACATCGATCGCGGAGATCACCGCCGGCGGGAAGGCGGCCATTCTGATCCCCTTCCCTTTCGCGGTGAACGACCATCAGACCAGAAATGCCGAGCTCCTCGTCCGTGCCGGCGCGGCGGAGATGATCCCGGAGAAGGAACTGGATGGTCCGAGACTGGCGGCGGTGATCGAAAGACTCTACAACCGGCCGGAGGAGATCCAAAAAATGGAAAAGGCTTCCGCCTCCCTGGGCAACATCCGCGCGGCGGCGGCCATCGTCGGCGCTTGTCTGGAACTCATCGAAAACCGACGGCTCGCGGAATGCATCGGAGGACAAAGATGAAAGCGACATTGAAAACCGGCAGTATGGTCCGGAAGGTCCGGCGCATCCATTTTGTCGGTATCGGCGGCATCGGCATGAGCGGGATCGCCGAAGTTCTGCTCAACCTGGGATATGAGGTCAGCGGTTCGGACCTCGCCTTGTCCGAGATCACCCAGCGCCTGGATAATCTGGGCGCCGCAATCCACCAGGGCCATGCGGCCGCCCATATCGGCAATGCGGATGTGGTCGTCACCTCGACGGCCGTCCGACCGGACAACCCGGAGGCGATCGCCGCCCGTGAGCGGAACATCCCCGTCATCCCGCGCGCCGAGATGCTCGCCGAACTGCTGAAGATGAAGTTCTCCGTCGCCGTCTCGGGCAGCCATGGGAAGACCTCGACGACCTCGATGGTGGCAACGATCCTCGCCCATGGCGGCCTCGATCCGACCATGGTGATCGGCGGCAAACTCGCGAGCATCGGGAGCAACGCCCGGTTGGGGGATGGGGAGGTGATCGTGGCGGAGGCGGATGAAAGCGACGGCTCCTTCCTCAAACTCTGCCCCTGCATCGCCGTGATCACCAATATCGACCGCGAACACCTCGATTACTACCGGGACCTGGAGGAGATCCGGGAGGCGTTCCTGCAATTCGCCAACATCGTTCCGTTCTATGGCGCCACCATCCTCTGTCTGGACGATCCCAACGTGCGGGAGATTCTCCCCCGCATCAAGCGCAGGACCATCACCTACGGGCTGACCCCCGAGGCGGACTACCGGGCGGAGGGGATCTCCTACGCCGGGACATCCTCCCGTTTCTCCCTCTACTGCCGGGATGTTCTCTTGGGAACGGCAAAGGTGAACGTCCCCGGTCTCTTCAATGTCTATAATGCGCTGGCGGCGGTTGCGGTCGCGCGGGAGATGGACCTGATCTTTCCCGTCATCCGGGAGGGGTTGCAGCGCTTCACCGGCGTTCATCGCCGCCTGGAGGTCCGCGGAGAGGCGCGGGGCGTCATCGTGGTGGACGACTACGGCCACCACCCAACGGAGATCCGCGCAACGCTCGCAGCGGCAAGGCAGGTCTGGACCGGACGGATCATCGTCATCTTCCAGCCCCACCGCTATACCCGGACGAAGGCCCTCTTCAATGAGTTTCTGACCGCCTTCCGGGATGCCGACCTGCTCATCGTCACCGACATCTACGCGGCAAGCGAGGAGCCGATCACGGGGGTGACCGCGGCGGCGCTCTCAGAGGCGATCCGTCATGCAGGCCATCCGGATGTGGTCCATTTTTCGAGTTTTGACGCCATTGTGAACCATCTCCAGGAGATCGCACAACCCACCGACATCATCCTGACACAGGGAGCGGGAAGCGTCTGGAAGGTGGGCGACGCGTTTCTGAAAGCGGATCACGGAGGGAAAAAGGGATGATCGGGAATGATACCCTCCGCGGGGAGCTCCGACAGCGGATCTCCGGAGAGATCCTCTTCGACGAACCGGCCGGACGTCACACCTCGATCGGCGTCGGCGGGGGAATCGACCTCCTTCTCTTTCCGGAAGATCAGAGGGAGTTGATGAGCGTCATCGAATATCTCCGGAAACGTCAGATTCCTTTCCTCCCGGTCGGCAACTGGACCAACCTGATCGTTCGGGACGGCGGTTTCCGGGGCGCCCTTGTCTCGCTTGCGCGACTGCGCTCCTTAACCCACCGGGATGAAGGAGACGGCCGTGTCCTTCTGCTTGCAGGGGCCGGCTGCCCGCTGTCCGAACTGGTGAACCTTGCGATGCGCGAAGCGCTCACCGGAACGGAGTTCTGCGCCGGCATCCCCGGCACGGTGGGCGGCGCCATCCGGATGAACGCCGGAGCCTACGGCGGGG
>CAYSSF010000336.1:2493-3961 GCA_964433455.1 uncultured Syntrophaceae bacterium | reverse complement strand
CACCCGCCGGCTTGCCATCGAAAAAACGCACCGGCAGCGTCTGTATGTGGGAAAAGAGGTCGTGCCGCAGTTTCTTCAGGACGCGCTGGGAAACGTCGGCCATCAGCCACGCCGAGACGGCCTGGAAGAGGTTGTTCAACAGATAAACGAGGAGCATCCAGAGGGAGATCTTCGCCAACCCGGTCAAACTCTTCACGGCGATGAACCGGTCGATGGCCACCCCCATCAGGTAGGGGCCGATCAGCCCGAGAACCGTGTAGATCACGATCAGTCCGCAGACCATGATCAGCATCCCGCGGAAAGGGCGGAGATAGGGAAGCAGGCGCCCGAGCGCGTGGCGCGGGTCGCGGGCCGTCTCGATCGTCTCCCGCATCCCCTGCAAACGCGGCCGCATCGCAGAGCGGATATTGCCGGCGGCCTGGCGTCGGGTCGGGATTCTCATGTTGAACCCTCGTTCATGTCGCCGCCAAGTTGGGATTCGAAGATCTCCCGGTAGATCGGGCAGGCGACGATCAGCTCCCCGTGCGTCCCCTCCGCCGCGATGCGCCCCTTTTCGAGGACAACGATCTTATCTGCCTTCAGCACGGTGCTGATCCGTTGCGCCACCACCAGCGTGGTGTGCCGCTCCATCCGCACCTCCAACGCCTCCTGAATCCGGGTTTCGGTCTCCACATCCACGGAGCTGGTGCTGTCGTCGAGGATCAGGATCCGCGGCCGTGTCAAGAGCGCCCGCGCGATCGCGATCCGCTGCTTCTGGCCGCCGGAGAGGTTCGTACCCCGCTCTTCGACATGGGTGTCGTACCCTTCGGAGAGCGCCAGGATGAAGTCGTTGGCCTGGGCAGCACGGGCCGCCGCAAAAATCTCCTCGTCGCCGGCGCCGGGGACGCCGTAGCGGATGTTGTCCCGCACGCTCCCCGAGAAGAGAACCGTCTCCTGCGGCACGATCCCGATTTGCGCCAGCAGGGAATCCTGCGTGAGCCGGCGGATGTCGATACCGTCGAGCAGGATCCTTCCGGCGGAGACGTCGTAAAACCGGGGGACGAGATTCACCAAAGTCGATTTGCCCGAGCCGGTGGCCCCCAGAATCGCAATGGTTTGCCCCGGCTCGGCAATCAGGTCGATCTCCTCCAGAACCGATTCGGCATGGGCGCCGTTGTAGTGAAAGGATACGTTTTCGAAGACCACCCTTCCCCGGACCGGTTCAGGCAACACGATTGCGTCCGGGGCATCCCGAACATCGGGCACGGTATCCAGAACTTCATGGATGCGCCGGGCGGAGGCGATCCCGCCGGCCCAGACGTTCGACAGGATCGTCATCATGATGAGCGGCGTCATCGTCGTCAGCAGATAGTTCGTGAAGGCGACGATCTGTCCGACGGAGAGCTCCCCCCGGATGGATTCGATCCCGCCGGCCCAGATGACGATGACCATGCCGATATTCACGCACAGCGTCAGAACGGGCGACATG
>CAYSSF010000336.1:0-2483 GCA_964433455.1 uncultured Syntrophaceae bacterium | reverse complement strand
ATCTGCAGCACGCGCACCGATTGGCCGGTGTAGGCCTCGTTGGTCCGCTCGAAACGTTCGCCTTCATAATCGGCCCGAACGAAGGACTTGACCAGCCGCGCACCGGCGATGTTCTCCTGAAGGACGGTGTTGAGCCCGTCGAGTTTCTGCTGCACCAAACGGAAGAGCGGCTCCATCCGGATCACGAAAAAGACGATCAGCGCGGAGGTGACCAGCAGCAGCGGCAGCAGGACCAGGGCCAGGCGGGGACTGGTGCTGACCATCAGGATGAGGCTGCCGATCATCATCAGCGGGGCGCGCGTGCCGATCCGGAGCGAAACCAGAACCACGCGCTGAACGGCGTTCGCGTCGCTGGTCAGGCGCACCATTAACTGGCCGGTTTTCTGCTCATCCAGATTGGCGAATGAGAAGGTCTGGATCCGGTTGAAAAGCGCATCGCGCAGATCGCGCGCCACGCTCTCCCCGACATGGACGGAGAGCACGTTGTTGCCGACGGCGAAGAGCGTGCTCAGCAGCGAGATGCCGAGCATCATGAGCGAGGTCCGGATGACGACGCCCTGGTCATGCCCCCCGATCCCCTGATCGATGATCCGCTGAACCAGACGGGGAATCGCCAGATCCATGAAGACCAGCGCGGTCAGCAGGATGAGAGCGAGAAGGGCCCTTTTCCAGTAGGGCCTGACGAAAGCGGCGAGTTTGAAGATCTGGTCCATCGTTGATCACCGGGGCCTCGAGGTTGCCCCTAAATACATCCCTCGGCCCCGGATTGTCCAGACCTTTGGCGCTTAAAAACCCGTCTTTGTAATTGCTTGACATTCTAAAAACGGACAATTTGGCCCCGTTATTGCTTTACCTTGAAGAACGCGGTTAACGTGCCGGCGTTGCCGGAGCTGAGGGCAGGCCGACAACTTGCCCTCAGCGGTGAGTGATCCAGAAATGTAACCCGCCCGGAATAGGTGATCCCGATGAAGGATTGGAAATTCAAGGATTTCTCGACGAGCGATCAGGATGGACGGGCGAAGCCTCCACATAGGCGCTTCGGTCTGACCTATCTGCCCGTCGCCAAGATGCCGATCGTCGTCATGACGCACAAGGGAGTCGGTGTCAAGAATCTGACGACGCAGCAGATCTGTGACATCTACAGCGGCAAGAGCACGGATAGAGAAAAATCGGAAGAATATTGAGGAAGGAGAACGATAAGGATGGATGAGGCGGTGATGATGATGGATCAGGCGGTGATGGCGATGGTGAACCGGGAGGGGAAGTATCTGACGTTTACACTGGCCGGCGAGGAGTACGGGATCGGAATCCTGAAGGTGAAGGAGATCATCGGGATCATGGCGATCACGACGGTGCCGCAGATGCCCGATTACCTGAAGGGGGTGATCAATTTGCGGGGGAAGGTGATCCCGGTCGTGGACCTGCGGTTGAAGTTCGGGATGGAGGCGATGGATTACACGGAGCGAACCTGCATCATCGTCGTGGAGATCGCCTGCACAGGCCAGAAGGTGATGATCGGGATCCTGGTGGATTCGGTCTCCGAGGTGCTGAACATCAAGGGGGGAGACATCGAGGACGCGCCGAATTTTGGGAGTTGTCTGAATACCGATTACATCCTCGGAATGGCCAAGACGGGCGGAAAGGTCAAGATCCTGTTGGATATCGACCGGGTGCTCGCAACGGAAGAGATAACGCTTTTGGACAAGGTTTCGTAGGCCATTGTGACATGGCTGAAAAGCCCAACAAAGGAAAAGGAGATCGGGAAATGAAGCTGAATTTGAAAATGAAAGTCCTCACGTTGGTTCTTCTTTTTGTGTTGATCACAATAGCCATAGGATTCGCGGCGATATTCATCGTCGGCGGCAAGATCATCCACACCGCACAAGAAAAGCTTGCCGGCGATTTGGCCATGGGCAGGACTCTGCTGACCGAAAAGCATCCAGGACCCTGGTCGATCCGCGAGGGAAAGCTGTTCAAGGGCGACACCTTAATGGACTGCAATTTTACGATCGTGGACACGATCGGCGAGTTGACCGGAGATACGGTAACCCTCTTTCAGGGAGATACCCGGATCGCTACCAACGTCAAAAAGCCCTCGGGTGAACGTGCAGTGGGGACAAAAGCGGCCCAGAACGTCATCGATGCAACCCTCACCGGTGGGAAGGTCTATATCGGCAAGGCCAATGTCGTCGGGATATGGAACCAGACTGCGTATGAACCGATCAAGAATGCCGGCGGCGAAATCATCGGGATGTTTTATGTGGGGGTTCCCAACACGCGCTATGATGAAATTACCAACGATATCACCGGTAAAATTATGATCATCAGCTTCATCGGGCTGCTCATCGTGGCGGTCCTGAGCGTCTTTCTCATCAAATCCATCACCGGTCCTCTAAACAGGGTCATCGCCGGCCTGACGGACGGCGCCGACCAGGTCTCTTCGGCTGCCGGGCAGGTCTCTTCTTCAAGCCAGTCTTTGGCGG
>CAYSSF010000335.1:0-3975 GCA_964433455.1 uncultured Syntrophaceae bacterium | reverse complement strand
AGAGGGGCTTCTGCCCTTGTTATAAACCGATTCGTTAAGTCAATGACATTGGTTTGTTATTGAAAGAATGGTCGGTTTACTGACAATACTGATTGTACCAGTTTCCTGATAAATTTTTTCAGCATTGCGTGATAAAATAGTCAATACAGGTTCAACCCCGGAGAGGATCGCTTGAATATACTCCTTTTGACATATATTCAAAATCCA
Organism: uncultured Syntrophaceae bacterium; assembly: GCA_964433455.1. Lineage (GTDB taxonomy): Bacteria > Desulfobacterota > Syntrophia > Syntrophales > UBA5619 > UBA5619. The sequence continues at coordinate 3,768 of CAYSSF010000335.1, read as the reverse complement.
ATCCATAAAGTTAGGATCATATACAGGAGGGGAAATATATGCACGATCAACAGTATATAACCCAAGCGCAAGAGGGCTTATGCATGCACCTACAACCCTATGCGGGAGTTTACTGAGAGATAGTGCCTTAAGAATGCCTTGACTAACGTTACCCCCTACTCCCAAAACCAGGATGTTCAATTTATCCATACCTTTTTATACTCCATGAATTGCCCCATACTACCGGACACTGATTTCAATCATCCTCAAGGGGCGAAAGAACCACATGAAAGTCATCATTCATTTTCATTGCCGTTCTGTGTTTGTTGGTCCGTTATGTTACGAATAGTGAAAGTCGGACGTCCTAACGTCCTGAAGTGCATGCGGGCCAGGTACTCGCCGATGATGCCCAGAGCGAGAAGCTGAGCGCCGGAGAAGATCGCGATGATGGAGGCAAGAAAAGGGAATCCCGGAACCGCGCTGCCGTAGACAAAGAAAGTGGTCAGGACATAGATTAGGATGCAAAGGCCGAAAATCGTACAGGCAAAACCGAGGAAGCTCGCGACCTGCAGCGGCAGGATGGAAAATCCGGTCACCATGTTGACTGCGTGCATGAGCAGGCGTGCGAAGGTGTAATTGGACTGGCCGAGTGTTCTTGGTTCATGGCGTACAGGTACGGCTGAGAACCTTGTCGTCCCCCAAGTCAGCAGGACATCAATGGAAACGAAGGATCCCTCGTATTGACGGAAGGACTCTCGCAGCTCGGTCCGGAACGCCCGGAAGGCGCTGACCTGCTGGGCGGTCTCCGTGCCCATGAAACCCTGGAGGGCCATCTTGGTTAATGTGGAGGCGAGATCCCGCCACAGGCCGTGCTGCTGCGCCTGCGGCGTGCCATAGACGACGTCGTACCCCTCTTCGAGTCGGGCAAGCAGCCGGGGGATTTCTTCCGGTGGATTCTGGAGATCGTCGTCTATCGTGACGATAAGCGTGTGTTTTGCCTTGCGGATGCCGCACAACAGGGCGTTATGCTGGCCGTAGTTGCGCATAAGGTTTATGCCGTGGAGCCAGGGGAAACGTTCGGACAAAGAGACAATGGTTCCCCAGCTTCCATCGCGGCTCCCATCGTTGACGAGGATCACCTCGAAGGCCTGACATGAATCGGTCAGCACTGACTTGAGTCTGTCTATAAGGAGGGGCAGGGATTGCTCGCTATTATAAACAGGAATAATAACGGATATGGATTTGCTTGATATAAAATCACTTTTCAGTTCACTGGAATCCATTTTTCAAACTCTCTTTAATTCCCAATGTTTTGGAATAACGCATAGAGTATTAAGCCAGATTAGTATGGTTAGCTAATACTCAATTGCGAACTTCATAGATTTTCAACGATCCAGTATCTGGAACTCGATATAACCACGGCGTCAGGTTTATTGTCAAGGCCAGATCCGTTCCTGGTGCACAGACAAGGTAACGAATCTTATGCTTGTTGATGACATTACGGATTTTTGCTGCATCGTTGCTTTCAAACAGGAGTCTATTGTCTGATCGGACCTCTTCTGAGCCAATCTCGGCAAAAGGAAATGGTGTTTCAATAAGAAAACGTCGTTCTGAAATAGGTGTATACAATACTTGGAATGTAAAATCTGTTAAGTTTCGATCGCCGATGAAATTACGATTGGTCGCACATAAGTCATTCGGTTCTGAAATGGAACGAAGGTGAAGTAATCCTTTCATCTCATTCGAGTCAAGTACCAGAAGAGGATCGTCGCTTACCAGAGGCATCTTGACGGCATGTATGTAGATTTGCTTGGCGGTGCCTGCGATCTGGAATAAGATGATGCATATCAGAATCACAAGAGAAACGGAGCGTGCGGTTATCGACTGTCTAACATTTCTCCATAGCCAGGAACTGAGGATTGCGGTCAAAAGTGGGGCGAAAATTCTTATGATCCCATCAGGAAAAGGGTAAATCCTATATAGTGACATAACCCATCCGCACAACTGAACGAGCAGAACGATGAGTGAGACCAAGGCGATAACACCCCATACTCCCCTGGATAGTTCGATGAAAGTGGTGGTTCCCTGACCTTCCATCCATTCGCGGGGTCTCCTGCTCAAAACCGCCATGGAACATACAGTCGCAAAATGGAAAAAAAATCTGATAACATAAAGATAACCTCCAGCCTCGCCCATGCCGAAAAAAGCCGGGAAAACGAATCCGCCTGTCGCTACTATCAGTGATATTTTGGCTAAAAGACTCCTTTTTTGAGAAAAAAACATTCCAATCGGCACCAGTCCTATTCCAACTCCCAGAAATATCCAGAAAAGGTTTGAAGTACGTTCCGCAAATGAAACCAATCCACTTGCCAGTGGACTTCCCATCGGTAATGCTTCTGTGAAATCACTCAGCGCTTGGCTTTCGCCAATGCCCATAACCAACCAAAGAATTCCGATGGAAGCGGTTACGATTAGGGCAGCGTAAAGCCAACTACTCCAATCTCTTATAGAATGCATGCTAACAACCAATGCCAGGGTTCCGCCAACTGCGATTCCGGCGAACATGTTGAGGGGAAAAACAAGGGTGGTCAGAAATAGCAGCGCTGATGCTCTACGCCAATCCAATCCCTCCTTTGTATTCCAATTCCAAAGCGTTAAACTCAGAATAACTATCAAACCGATTGATCCCCAAACAGTCGAATGGCTGTAAAAAAAATGCAACCGAGGACCCGAACATAATATGAAGTATTGTGGATCGGATACACGGAAGCCGAACATTTCAAGCACAAATCGAAATCCTGACAGTAAGATTCTCATTGAATCATGAAGAAATACCGACGCTCCACCTGCAATCGGGCCTATTATGGGATCTCCACCGTATAGCTTGGACACAAGAGCGGCCAAACCAATCGAGACGCTAAGGAGAACCATAAGTCCTACGCCTGCCAGAGCCAACAAAGCATCATTTATGCTTGCACCTGTGAATTTTGAGTGGGAACCGGCTATGCTGTGGGATCCATAGTGATACACAAGGGGCGTCACCCCGGACGTAGGCAGCCACGGTTTAACGCCATTCTTTATGGCAGCAGTGACGGACATATTGAATGTTGAATCCGCATGCAAAAATGAATAGCCCTTTTCAGGGGTACTCACATGGTTTTTTCGGATATCCGTCATAAAAAAGGATAGACAGACAGCGATTGAAACCAGCGCCAAGTATGGCATTCGCCGCCACCCTGACATGTCTTGCGGTCTTTGCCTCAAAAATCTGATCAGAAGAACGCTTCCTACAACACCAACCGCACAGATACTATAATACAAAAATGGATTATTTATACCGAAACGAACCGCGAGGTAGAGTAATCCACTCTGGACAATCAGCCCAGTTCCCGGCGCAAAAGCAATTCTCAAAGAGGGGGACTCCTCAAAAAAACCGAAGTAAAATAGGATTAAAAACCCGAGTCCAGCCATAGAAATGGACATGAAAACTATTGAGGCCGCCACGCCCCATCTGCCGTATGCCAGAGGCGCCAACAGCCAAGGGGCAAATCCCAATGCCGCGGTCAAAAGCAATGGGTTGCTCCTCTCAATGTGCTTAATAAAATTCATCAGTAACATGTCTTTACCTGTCGAGTAATACGAAAACGCAAGGCACCTAACCGAGCATTACTGGGTATAATTGGAAAATAAATCATCAACACTCCGAGTATCGGCACCATATAACGAACGATTGAAAGCACCGATATGGTTAAAATCCAAAAATACCCCAGCAATATAATACCGGTGATT
>CAYSSF010000334.1:0-3976 GCA_964433455.1 uncultured Syntrophaceae bacterium | reverse complement strand
CGGGGGGTGATGAAGACAAACAGATTCGTTCTTGTATTTGAGGAGGCCCGCGTTTTGAAGAGCCATCCCAGCAGCGGAATGTCGCCCAGCAGGGGCACCTTGCCGGTTCCCTTGTCCGAATCGTCCTGGATCATCCCGCCGATCACGACCGTCTCCCCGCTCTTGACCACGACGGTTGTTTTGGCTTTGCGGTTCAGGGTGGTCGGCGTCAGAACCTTGCTGCCCGCGGCGTCTACGGTAGCGGACTGATTCACGATTTTTGTGACGGTCTGGTCGATCTTCATCCGGACAAACCCTTCCTTGTTGATCTGGGGGGTTACCTTGAGCGTGACGCCGATGTCCTTGTACTCATAGCTGCTGTAATTGGTGGTCGATCCAACCACCCCCGTATCCTGGCGGGCGACATAGGGGATGTTCTCCCCCACGGTGATCTCCGCGTCTTCGTTGTCCAGGGTCAGCAGTTGCGGCGTCGACAGGATCCGAACATCCGTATCGTTCTGGTAGGCGTTCAGCACGGCGCCGATATTCGGAAAGAGCACGCCCCCGATCTTGATCCCCGCGCCGATGACGCCCAGCGAAAAACCGCTCGGGATGGAAACCGCGCCGGACGAACTGATCTGAGGAATGAGGCCGGCGCCTGTAAACCCAACCAAACCAGCGCTTTGTCCGCCCAGATCCGTAACGGACTGGATGTTCACATTCTTGAGCATGCTCCATTCGACGCCGACGTTGAAGCTCTTGCTGGCGTTCACCTCCATGATCAGAGCCTCCAGATAAACCATGGACCGGGTGATGTCCAATTTCCGGATCACGTCTTCGATGATGAGGTAGTCCGCCGTCTCGGCGGTAATAATCAGTGAGTTCGTTGATTTATCCGCCATGATCTGGACATTCTTGGAAAAGACTGATCCAGATGTTGAAGCAGCAGCAGCGGCGGCCGCGGTTCCCGCTGCGCCGGTGGGTTTTGGCTGCTGTGGAAGGCCAGTGAGAACCTTGACCAGGTCCTCCGCCAGGGCGTTCTGCAGATAATAGACGCGGATGCTCCCGCCTCCTCGGGGGATCTCCTTGTCCATCAGGTTCACGAGTTCCCGGATCCTCGTCATGTCGTTTTCCAATGCCAGGATAATCAGCGCGTTGGCGCGGTCATCCGCCACAATCTTGATCGGGGTGACGACCCTTCTGCCCGGGACGGCCGGCTGCTGAAAGATCGCGACCAGGGATTTGGCCAACTCCGTCGCGGAAGCGTACCTCAAAGGAACGTAAGAGATCAGTTCGCCGACCCCCTCCACGTCGAGGGCGGTGACGATCTCCTGAAGCCGCTTGACGTTGGAGAGAACATCGGTGATGATCAGCATCCCCGTTGGCGGGTAGGCGAGGACGACGCTCGTCTTGGAGATCAACGGGTCGAGCACCTTCTTCATGTCGTCGGGGGTCGCGTGCTGCAGGGAGAAAATCTGCGTCACGATCTTGTCCTCGGGCGAGATAGCATCCCGCTTCAGACGGAGTTCCAGGTTCTTCCCCCGGGCGTCCAGGGCATGAATGATCTTGATCACGTCGCCCGCCTCGACCGCAGCAAAACCGTAGATCTCGAGGACCGACTCGAACACCTTGTAAACTTCGTCCACGGCGATCTTCTTCGGGGAGATCACCGTCACCTTCCCCTTGACCTTTTCGTCGATCACGAAGTTTTTCCCCGTCAGTTCGCTCACGAACTTGATGAAGACCGAGATGTCGACATTGTCGAAATCAATCGTAACGTACCGGCCCGACTGCGGGGAGGCGGTCGGGGAGGGCCCCGGAGAATTCTCCGCCGGTTTCCGAACTGCCGCGGCAGCCGCCGGAGACGGGGTTGCGGCGCCCGGCGGCGGAACAGAAGAAGGGGTCACGGCTTGAGGCGCACCGCCGGGAGCGGCCGGAGCCGCCGCCTGTGGTGAGACGGACGTTCGGGGCGGCGCAGCCGTCTGACCCGAGACGGTCGCGGCAGGCGCCGGCGCGGTGGTCACCGGCTGCTCCTCCCCTGCGAGGCGGGCTGCAAGACCCGTCCCCGGCGACATCAACATCAGCATGGTGGCGAAAAAAGCCAACATGACTGCAAATAGACGGGATACGGAAGTCGGTTCCGCGACACCGGACAGGCTTCCCGGTCGCCTGACCGGAAAACGGCTGTCCGCCCTCCCTGGAGAATGAATCTTTCGCGCAAGCGGCATCAATTTTTCTGCCCCTCCATGATCTTCTTGAATTCTGGGGATGCGGCGACATTCTTCATGTCGGCATCCTTTGCAGCCCAGTTTATCACATCGCCGTCGATGGTCGCGGCAACTTTCAGGTACCAGAGACTCTCGTCGATTTCGTTCGTCTGGGCGTAAAGACAGGCCAGGTTGTAATACGGATCGACGTAATCCTTTTTCAGCACAATGGCCCGGCCAAAGACGGCGATCGCCTTTTCCCGCTTCCTCTGCCCCATATAGATGACCCCGAGATTGTTCAGGGTCCGCACATGCCCGGGATCGACCGCCAGGACCTTCTCATAAAGCGCCTCGGCCCGCCGGAGATCGCCCGCCCACTGGGCGATCAGCGCCTCCTGATACCGGACATCCGCCTCAAGCATCTCCGGCGGCCGGACGGCCTTTTCCGCGGGCTTTGGCGACTGCTTTTTCGCTGCGGCCGCCGGGGGCGGGGGCGCTCCCTCCGGTTGCGCGGAAGGCTGCTGCGGCCGATCCGCCTTGCTTATCTGTGTCAGCCCGTCCGCCGGCCGGACGGCCTTCTCCGTGTCCGCCGGCGCGGGCGTTTCCATGACGGCCACCGGGGACGGAGGGACTCGCTCCGGTTGCGCGGGAGGCTGCCGCGGCCGATCCGCCTTGCCGATCTCCGTCGGCCCGTCCGCCGGCCGGACGGCCTTTGCCGTGGCCGCCGGCGCGGGCGTTTCCGTGACGGTCGCCGGGGACCGAGAGACTCCCTCCGGCTGCGCGGAAGGCTGCTTCAGGCCATAGACGGCAAAGAGCAGGACCACGGAAACCAGGATGACCAACGCCGCCGCCGATCCGAAAACAGCCTTTTGGTTGCGCGGGCGACGCGCCGCATCAGGGTTCGGCGCAATGACACCGCCAAAGGGCTCGTAACGATTGTCCTTATCCTTTTGAGCCTTTCTCAGCGCGTCATTGATATAACTCATTGCCCCCCTCCGTCAAGCGGTTTGACGGCTTGCCGGCCTTCATTTCAGCAACGGCCACTTAAACCCTTCTGCAAAATACCCATAAAGGGCCAGCAGCAGGACCATCCACAGAAGCGCGGCGACGACGATTCCGAATGCACTCCGGGTCATCCCCGCGGAACCGGTCTCCGTCAGATATCCCGGGCCGATGTCCCGGATGGCCGCGCGGACGAGACGCCGGTCGATGGTCCTGAGATCCCGTCCGTAGGCGACGAGAAGCGCCCGGTCGCAAATTGCGTTGATACGGCGAGGGATTCCGCGGGAGGCGCGATAGATCAACCCGTAGCTCCCCGGCGTAAAAACCCCTTCCGCTTGCCCGGATGCGGTCGCCATCCGATGTTCAACATAGCGGCGGACATCGTCCCGGGCAAGAGGCTTCAGGTCGTAGCGGACCGTAATCCGTTCGTTCAACTGGCGGAGCGAAGGCAGCGCCAGCAGCCGGAGAAGTTCCGGCTGGCCCATCAGAATGATCTGGATCAGCTTCTCGCGAACCGTCTCCAGGTTCGACAGCATCCGGATCTGCTCCATGACGCTGTGCGGGAGGTTCTGAGCCTCGTCGATCAGCAGCACGGCGTTTCGCCCCTCGGCAAAATTCTGCATCAGAAAACCGTTCAACGCGTCGAGGTACCGCTTCTTCGTCCCCCTGCCCCTCCCCATCCGGACCCCGAACTCCTGGTTGATCGTCTTCAGGAGTTCGATATCGGAAAGGGCGGGGTTGAAAATAAGCGCCGTCGACACGGAACCGTCCAGACCGGCGAGGAGAGA
>CAYSSF010000333.1:0-3976 GCA_964433455.1 uncultured Syntrophaceae bacterium | reverse complement strand
ATGACCTGAAATTTCTGGATCAGGGAGGGGTAGATGCTCCGGCCGAGGACGGAGACGACGACGAGCAGGAGAACCGCCGCCGAGGGAATCCGCCAGTCCGGCTTGAAGGCGAAGAAGATCGCGGAGAGTCCGGCGAGAGCGTAGAGCCCCATCATCAGTTTCAGGACCCAGATCTGCGTAGTCACGTCGGTGTAACCCGGACCGAAAACCACCCCCCGTTTCGTAAAGAGGAGCTCGTTCAAGTCAAGCCAGGCGCCGAAGACGCCCCAGAAAAAGAAGAGGGAGACGAGAAGCGCGAGATGTACGCGCGCCGCCGGGGCGATCTTCCAGATGTGGGGCGGGATGAACAGGAAGGAGCGCCGGATCAGATAGATGAATCCCGCGGCCGCCGCCGTCACCATCAGGACGAATTTCAGCCAGCCGTAGATGTGGAGCAAAAACGGGAGTTGGAAGACGTAGAAGCCGATATCCTTCTGGAAGAGCGGGTCGGCGACGCCGAAGGATGAGGGGTTCAGGAAGAGCAGCAGGTTTTCCCACTGGGCGGAACCGTTTGCGGCGGCGAAAATAGATAGCAGGATGGAACCCATCAGGATCAGGAGCTTGAGGGCTCCGGGCGCCATCTCCCGAAAGGGGAGATTGGCCCCTCCCGCTTCATAGCCGAAAAGGGGGTTTCGCGACAGGCCGAGCGCGCCCTGAAGGTTGCCGTAGAGAATCAGAAAGAAGCCCGCTCCGAAGATGGCGCCCGTTTTGATCTTTGCCAAGAGCGTCACGGTGAAGATCGTCTGATAACCTACCTCATTGAACCAGAACCAATCGGTGATCAGGCCGATGACGCGAAGCAGGATCATCAGCAGAACCAGTGCGACGACGAAGAAAATGACCATTTTCATCTGCCTGGCCTGGGTCTGGGGTGTGTGAAGGATTGTCATGCCTTAGGTCTCCTTGGTTATGGGGACAGATTTACAATCTGTTCCGGTGGTCTGCAGGGTCTTCCGATATGCGTCGATGAGATCTGCTTTCGGAACGCCATGATCGATGAAATCCCAGGGCAGAATCTCCGCGGTTTCCTTTCGCCGGTGGACATAGAAATCGGCATTTACGTTCACCTCGCGAAACGCGCAGGCCCAATTGCCGCCGAGGCGATGGGCCGCCAGCAGAAGTCTCCCCGCCTGCCTGTCCCCGAGTGCGAGCAATGCCTGAATATAATTCCATTTTGGCAGATCATGAGTAACCCGGACCGCCTTTTCGCTGCGCAGGCCGTCCTTGATCCGCCGCACCCTCCGGCGGACGACGGCGGCATCTTCCAGCGGATACCACTGAAACGGGGTCGCGGCCTTCGGAACAAACTGGTTGATCCCCAGCGTCAGACGCCGGAATCCTCTCCTGCCCGCGGAGATTTTCCGGGCGTGGTGTTCCATCCCCTTGACCAACCTTATGATCGCCTCCGCATCCTCGTCCGTTTCGGTCGGCAGACCGACCATGAAGTAAAGCTTCACCTGCAGGATACCATATTCCATCAGTTTTTCAACTGCGGAAAAGATCTCTTCTTCGGTGATCCCTTTGTGGATCAGATCCCGGAGGCGCTGGGAGCCGGCCTCGGGGGCGAGCGAGACGGTCTCCACACCCGTTTCCTTGAGGATGGCCATCATTTCGTCACTGATCCGGTCGATGCGGAGGGAACCGATGGCCACTTTTCCGCCCCGTTCCTGGATGGAACGGCAGAGGGAATGGAGGGCCGGATGGTCCGAGACGGCGGTTCCCAAAAGGCCGATTGTCTTTCCCTTTTCGATACCCCGCCGGAACGAAAACTCAAGCGCCGCGGCGCTCCGGAATCGGACGGGGCGGCAGACAAAGCCGGCGGCGCAGAAACGGCAACCCCGGGCGCACCCCCGGCTGACCTCCGTGAGGTACATTCCCCCGAGTTCCGTGTTTTCCGTAATGATCTCCTGTTCGGTCGGAAAGAGGTCGAGATCGGCGGCCCAGGGCCGGGCGATCCGCCGGGGAAAGGCGGGATCGACCGGTTCGCGGGCGGCGATGCGGCCGTCCTCTCCGAGGGTCACCTGGTAAAACCGGGGCACGTAGGCCCCGGCAATCTCCTTCTGTACCCGGGCAAGGAAGGCCTCCCGCGGGAGATCCCGCCGGAGAGAGGCCGCCAGATCGAGAAATCCGGGGAGAACCGCCTCGCCTTCGCCGAGGAGATAGAGATCGAAGAAGTCGGCAAGGGGTTCGGGGTTCAAGGTGACGGCGATGCCGCCTCCGATGACGAGGGGATCCCTCTCTCCCCGTGCCGCTGTTTCGACGGGAACGCCCGCCATCTCCAGGATCCGGAGGACATGGGGGTAATCGTTTTCAAAGGAGAGGGAGAAGGCGATCACATCGAAGTCGGTGAGGGGGCGCTGCGACTCGATGCTGATCAGCGGGGCGCCGTCCGCGTAGAACGCCTCGTCGTCCGGATCGGGGAGAAAGACCCGTTCGCACAGGGCGGCGGGGTGGCGGTTGATGAGGGCATAAACGGCCTGAAACCCGAGGTTGGACATCCCGGTCCGGTACAGGTTCGGATAGGCGAGGCAGACCGTCAGCGCGTCTCCCCATACCTTCCGGGAGCACCCTTCCTCGGCCGCGAGAAGATCGAGGCATCCCTTTTTTTGCTTCCAGGTCATCTTCGGCTCTCACAACAAGTGCTGAGTGCTGAGTGCTAAGTGCTGAGGACTGAGCACTTTTTTTTCACTCAGCACTCAGCACTTGTTTAATCCGCCTGCCTTCGGAGAAAAGTGGGGATTTCCAGATCCGGACGGCTCTCCTCTTCCCCCGTGTCGGTCTTCATGGAAGGAAATGCATCGGCAGATCTGTCGTTCCGGATGAAGGTGGGAACAGCTATGTTGCCCGCCGTCCGCCGGTAACCGGCAATCGATGCGACATCCGTCCTGGCGGTGCACTCCGCGCTTTCGAATCCGGTGGCGATCAGCGTGATCCTGATCTCATCCCCCATTGATTCATCGACGACGGTGCCGAAGATGATGTTCGCATCTTCGTGCACCTCCGCCTGAATCATCGAAGAGGCCTCGTTGATCTCGTGGAGGGTCATGCTCGGTCCGCCGGTGATGTTCAACAGGACGCCGCGCGCCCCCTGGATCGTGTTGTCCTCGAGGAGCGGCGAGGAGATTGCCTTCTGCGCCGCCTCGACGGCCCGGTTATCGCCGCCGGCCGTTCCGGTTCCCATCAGCGCGAGTCCCATCTGCGACATGATTTTTTTCACATCGGCGAAGTCGAGGTTGATGAGTCCCGGAACCATGATCAGATCGGAGATGCCCTTGACGGCATGGTAAAGGATGTCGTCGGCCTTCCGAAAGGCATCGAGCAGGGAGATATCCCGCCCCCCGAGGCTGAGGAGCCGCTGGTTGGGGACGATGATCAGCGTATCGACCATCTTCCTTAATTCGGCGATCCCGGCCGCCGCCTGTCCGTTGCGCTTCTTCCCCTCAAACTGGAAAGGCTTCGTCACAACCGCCACGGTCAGTGCGCCCATTTCTCTGGCGATCTCCGCCGCGATCGGCGCACCGCCCGTCCCCGTGCCGCCGCCGAGGCCGGCGGTGATGAAGATCATATCGGATCCCTGGAGATTTTCACGCAGCATCTCACGGGTTTCAAGGGCGGCCTGCCGGCCGATGTCGGGGTCCGAACCGGCGCCCAGCCCTTTGGTAACCTCGGCGCCCAACTGGATCTTGATCGCCGAAGCGGAGGCCCCCAGCGCCTGTGCATCGGTGTTGGCCGCGATGAAGTCCACCCCCCGCAGGTTGTAGGAGATCATCGTGTTCACCGCATTTCCTCCGGCGCCGCCGATGCCGATCACCTTGATCTTCGCCGTACTCACCAAATTTCTATCCGACAATTCGAACATAATGCCTCCCCACCTTTAAAAGAATTCAAGAACCCACTGCTTAAGCCTCTTGAACGGACGACTGATAAAATTGCCTTC
>CAYSSF010000332.1:0-3977 GCA_964433455.1 uncultured Syntrophaceae bacterium | reverse complement strand
CGCGATATCGGCGGCCCGGGCAAGGGAGGAGGAGAGGTTGCCGGTAAAGGCGATCCGCGGTACGTCGATCGCCCGGATGCTGTCGACGATCATGTTCAGTTCGTCGGTTTCACCGCTGTGGGAGATGGCGACCAGGATATCGTCTTTCGTAACGATCCCCAGATCTCCGTGGAGGCCCTCGACGGGATGGAGAAAGAGCGCCTGCGTTCCCGTACTGGTCAGTGTCGCTACCACCTTTCTGCCGATGAGTCCCGATTTTCCGATTCCGGCGACGATCACGCGCCCTGTGCAGCGGTAGATCAGTTCGACCGCCCGTGAAAAATCCTCTCCCACCCGATCGATCAGATGAAGAATGCTTTCCGCCTCAAGCCGGAGCACCTCCTTCGCCTGTTGGATGGACTGGTCTTCCTCCATGAACAACCTCTCCGCCGCTGTGAACCGGCAATACGTTATGAATCATTCATCTTTTAACGACGGAGGATGCTATCAGAAATCACCGGTCCTGACAAGGTTGATTTTGACGGGTTTATTTTGACGGCCCGGTATTGACACCCCTTCGGCCATTCCCTATAATCTTTCAGGAAATGCGGCTCATTTTATATGAAAACGCGCCCGCCAACCATTTCCTCCTACCTCAAGGGGGAAGCAGGGTTGGAGGGGAAGGATTTTTCGTTATGCCCGGCCCGGTTATGGGGGGCAGGAGAAGCGGTTTTTCCGGGAGCGGAGGATGGGAAAAAGCAGAAACCATCGGCACTGGTTTGCGGGAGGGTTCGTGATACTGATTTTCACGCTTCTTCTCGCCGTCCGCGTCATAGGTCCGTCCAAACCATTTTTCGGAGCGGTTGAGACCTTTTCCCGTCGGACCGGAGATGTCCCCATAGGCGAGTTCTGGATGAATATCACCCAGGACGGCAGGAAGATCGGCTATGCGCAACGTGATTACTCCCGGACGGAAACGGGGTTTCACTTCTCCGAGAATATCTTCATGCGGATCAATACGATGGGGATTGTACAACCCTTGACGGTCCGGACGGCGGCGGAGCTGAAACCCGACCGGACGCTCGCCAGTTTTCAATTCGATCTCGGGTCGAACCTTTTCAAATTCACGGCTCGCGGAACGGTTGACGGCAAGGAGCTGACCGTTCGCATCGGCGGACCGGCAGAAGAAACGACCCGTGTGATCACGTTGACGGAGCCGCCCTATCTGGGCAGCGGCATCGTCGAATCCGCCGGGGCAGGGGGGCTCCAGCCCGGCGAGGGGAGGACATTCCCGGTCTTCGATCCCGCCTCTCTGGGGCAGAGGCCGGTCCGGATTGCCCTGCTCGGCGAGGAAGAGCTGACGATCATGGGAAAAAGCCGGCGGGTCCGAAAACTTTCCGTCGATTTTATGGGGATGAAGCAGATCGCCTGGATCGACCCGGACGGATCGGTGCTGCGGGAGGAGGGTATCCTGGGGATTGCGCTGGAGCGGGTCACGCGCGAGGAAGCGCTGGCAGGGCTTGAAGGCGCGGTCAGCGCGGATCTGACGGAGATCGCCTCCATCCCCTCTTCAATGCCCATTCCTGACGCCTCGGCGCTGAAAGTCCTGAGGGTCCGCCTGGAGGGTCTCCCGGATGGCAATTTTTTTCTCGACGGAGACCGCCAGAGCTATCGGAACGGTGTCGTCACGATCCGGCGAGAATCGCCCCTTGAGCCTTCCAAACAACCTGACGTCGCTGCCGGCGACATGATGGCTTTTCTCAAACCCTCCCCCTTCATTCAATCGGACCACCCGAAGATCCGGCAGCAATTGGCTAAAATCGTCGGTCCGGACGATCCGGACGGCGTGAAGGCCGACAAACTTGTGGCGTGGGTATACAAGAACCTGGAGAAGCGCCCGGTCCTGTCGGTTCCGAACGCACTGGAGACGCTGGGAAACCGGATCGGGGACTGCAACGAGCACGCGGTCCTGCTTGCGGCCTTTGCACGCGCCGCCGGGTTGCCGGCCGATATGGAGGCCGGGGTCGTGCACCTGCGCGGCCGTTTTTTTTATCATGCATGGAACGTGCTTTACCTGCGGGAACGGGGCGGCTGGGTTACTGCGGACGCCGTCCTGGGACAGATGCCGGCGGACGTCACACACATCCGCTTCATCCGCGGCGAGGCCGACCGCCAACTCGATCTCGTCGGGTTGATCGGCCGCTTGAAGCTGGAGATCCTGGGGATGGAATCATGATCGAATTGACGAATCTGACCAAACAGTACGGAACCACCCTGGCCGTGGACCACCTGAACCTCCGCGTTGACGAGGGGGAGATCTTCGGTTTCATCGGACCCAACGGCGCGGGAAAGACGACGACCATCCGGATGATGGCGGGCGTGCTCGGACCGACAGAAGGGACGGTTCGGATCGACGGGATTCCGATGGCAACGGATTCGGAAGCGGCCAAGCGGATCATCGGTTTCATTCCCGACCGGCCTTTCCTCTATGAGAAGCTGACCGGCATGGAGTTCATGCGGTTTATCGCCGACCTGTACGGTTTCGGAGACGGGCTCTTCCATCAAAAGGCCGAGAGGCTCCTGATCCAGTTTTCCCTCTACGACTGGACCGATCACCTGATCGAGGCCTACTCCCACGGGATGAAACAGCGGTTGATCATCGCCTCGGCCCTGCTGCACGAGCCCAGGGTGATTATCGTCGATGAACCGATGGTCGGTCTCGATCCGGCCGGGATCCGGATGGTCAAGGATCTCCTCCGGGAACTGGCCGCAGGCGGGACGACGATCTTCATGTCCACCCATACGCTCGAGATCGCCGAAGACCTCTGCGACCGGATCGGGGTCATCCACCGCGGGCGGCTGGTGGCGCTGGGAACCACCGGCGACCTGCGCGGCACGGCCCTGCTGCAGGAGGGCGATCTGGAAGAGGTGTTCCTCCGGCTGACCGGGAAGGAGGCGCTGTGAATGAAATCCTCGCGCTGCTGAGGCCACGGTTTCTCTCCTTCAGGAACACCGGAGACTCCCTGAGCGCCGGCAACCGCCGGATCCGCTATCTTCTCTTCGGAGCGATCGGTCTATCCTTCTGGATCGGCGCGTTCCTGCTCCTCTATCGCGTTTTGACCTATTTTCAGGGGATCGAGGATTTCGGCGACATCCTCGCCCGGAAGCTCCTCTCGATGGTCCTGTTGACCTTTTTCTCGCTCCTCGTCTTCAGTTCCATCGTCGCATCGCTCTCGAAGCTCTACCTGAGCCGGGATCTGCTGCTGGTCCATTCTCTTCCGGTCCCGGCGGGAAAGATCTTTCTGGCCCGCTGGCTGGAAAGCACGGTCGACAGTTCGTGGATGGTGATCCTCTTCAGCCTGCCCGTCTTTCTCTCCTACGGTATCGTCTACAAGGCGGGGCCGTTTTTCTATGCCGCGGCCGGGATGGCGATCGTTCCGCTTTGTCTGATTGCCTCCGCGATCAGTGCGCTCGCGGTCGTCATCGCGGCTGTCCTGCTTCCCGCGGGACGGATACGGACGGTTTTTGTCTTCTTCGGACTGCTCCTGATCGTTGCGCTCATCGCCGCCTTCCGTCTGATGCGGCCGGAGAGGCTGGTCAATCCGGAGACCTTTGCCACGCTGCTTCTCTATCTGCGGGAGATGGGGACGCCCGGCTCACCGTTTCTTCCGACGACCTGGGCCTCCGACAGCCTCAATGCGGCGCTTTCGGGTCAGAAGGGCGAGGCGCTCTTCCATCTCAGCCTTGCCTGGAGCTGCGCGGCGGCGCTTGCCTTCGTTGCGACCTGGGCGGCAGGGGCGCTCTATTTCAAGGGCTATACGAAGGCGCAAACCACGGCGGAGAAGCTCTTCCCCCACAAGAATGGCCCGCGTGAAAAACGCCATCCACTTTTCGAGAGGATCTCCGGACCGGCATGGGCGTTCACCGTCAAGGAGTTCCGGACCTTCTTCCGGGACCAGACGCAGTGGCCGCAGCTTGTTCTGATCGCGGCGCTGATT
>CAYSSF010000331.1:0-3998 GCA_964433455.1 uncultured Syntrophaceae bacterium | reverse complement strand
GGCGATGACGGTCCTCTGGCGGAAGCGCAAGATGCTCACCGGCCTCGTCGGCGGGAAGTGCCGGGACTGCGGAACGGCCCAGTTCCCGAAGATGGACATCTGCGTGAATCCGAAGTGCAACCATGTCGACACCCAGGACGATTACGAATTCGCCGACGTCCCGGCCCGGATCAAGACCTTCACGGGCGACCTCCTGGCCGTGTCGGTCGACCCGCCCGCGACCTACGGCATGGTCCAGTTCGACGGGGGCGGCCGCTTCATGGCCGACTTCACCGACTGCGAACTCGCCGACTGCAAGGTGGGCATCCCGGTGAAGATGGTCTTCCGGCGGCGGTTTACCGATGATGAACGGGGTTTCTCCGGTTACTTCTGGAAGGCGGTTCCGCAGCCCGGGGCGGCCGTGGCCCTGCCGGAGATCCGCTTCGACGGCCGCGTGGCGATCGTTACGGGCGCAGGCGCCGGTCTGGGGCGGACCTATGCGCTGGAACTCGCGAAACGGGGCGCGAAGGTCGTCGTGAACGACTTCGGCGGCGCCCGTGACGGCGCGGGCGTCGGCTCCAGTTCTCCCGCCGACCGAGTGGTCGAGGAGATCCGCGCCGCGGGCGGCGAGGCGATCGCCAACTACGACAACGTGGCCACCCCCGAAGGCGGCGAAGAGATCGTCAAGACCGCCGTGGCATTCTTCGGCAAGGTGGACATCCTGATCAACAACGCCGGTATCCTCCGGGACAAGAGCTTCCTTAAGATGGATCCGGAGAACTGGAACGCCGTCCTCGCCGTCCACCTCAACGGCGGCTATAACGTCACCCGCCCCGCGTTCGCCGTGATGCGGGAGAAGGGGTACGGCCGGATCGTCATGACGACCTCCGCCGCCGGCCTCTACGGAAACTTCGGCCAGACGAACTACAGCGCCGCGAAGATGGGCCTCATCGGCTTCATGAACACGCTCAAACTCGAGGGCGCGAAGTACAACATCCGGGTGAATACGATCGCCCCGGTCGCCGCGTCGCGGCTCACCGAGGACGTGATGCCGCCCGACATGTTCGAACGGATGCAGCCCGACTTCGTCGCCGGAATCGTCCTCTACCTCTCATCCGAGACCTGCGCGGAGAGCGGCGACATCTTCAACGCGGCGGCCGGCTTCTACAGCCGGGCGGCGATCCTGACCGGCGCGGGCACGGTGTTGAGCGATGGGACCACCATCCCGACGCCCGAGGAGATCCGCGACCACTGGGAGAAGATCAACAGCCTCGACGGGGCAAAGGAGATCGGAGACGCGAACAACGCAATCGTCTCCTTCATGACGCCCTCCGCACCAAAAGCGGAGGCGGCAGGCGCGGCAGGCGGCGCGGCCGACGTGAAGGGGATCTTTGGGAAGATGCCGGAGGCCTTCGACGCGGCGGCCGCGGCGGGAAAGGATGTCGTCTTTCAGTTCTCCATCTCCGGACCCGGAGGCGGCGACTGGAACGTCACCATTCAGGATGGGACTTGCACCATCTTAGAGGGAAAGGTGGAGAAGCCGACGACGACGATCAAGATGGCCGACACGGATTTCCTCCAGCTCATCGCGGGCAAGCTCGACGGGATGCAGGCCTACAGTTCGGGGAAGCTGAAAGTGGAAGGCGACATCATGAAATCCCAACTCATCGGCAGGCTCTTTACTTTTAAATAGGGACAGAGCCCTATTTAAATTTAGAAATAAATAGGGCTCTGTCCCTATTTAAAATGGAGGAATGAACGATGGCTTCTGGAATCAGGGACAAGGTGGCGATTCTCGGGATGGGGTGCAGCCGTTTCGGGGAACGCTGGCATATGGGGGCCGAGGAGCTGCTGGTCGAAGCCTTCCAGGAGTGCCTCGCCGACGCGGGGATCGAAAAGGAGCAGATCCAGGCGGCCTGGCTCGGCCACTGCATCGAAGAGATCGGCCTCGGAAAATCGGCGACGCCGCTCGGCGTGGCGCTGCGGCTGCCGCACATCCCGATCACCCGGACCGAAAATTACTGCGCCACCGGGACGGAGGCCTTCCGGGGGGCCGTCTACGGGGTCGCCTCCGGGGCCTATGACATCGCTCTTGCGATCGGCGTCGAAAAATTGAAAGACACCGGCTACGGCGGCCTGCCGAACGCCGGCTCCAATTTCGGGACACTGGTCTGGCAGTGGTTTCCGAACGGCTCCGCGCCGGGCCTCTTCGCCCAGCTCGCCTCGGCCTACGCGGCAAAATTCCGGGTCTCGGACAAGGATCTCAAGCGGGCGATCGCCCATGTCTCGATGAAGAGCCACGCCAACGGCGCGCTCAACCCCAAGGCGCATCTGAGAAAGGCGGTGACGCTGGAACAGATCATGGCCGCCCCGATCATCGCCCACCCGCTCGGGCTCTTCGACTGCTGCGGGGTCAGCGACGGCTCCGCCTGCGCGATCGTGACAACGCCGGAGATCGCGAAATCCCTCGGGAAACATGATCTCGTCTCCGTAAAGGCGATCCAGCTTGCCGTATCGAGCGGCTACGAGGGGGGCTTCAACGAGTGGGACGGGGAACACTTCTACACAACCAACAAGTGCAGCACGAAGGCCTACGAGGAGGCGGGAATCACAAACCCGCGCGAGGAGATCAGCATGATGGAGCTCCACGACTGCTTCTCGATCACGGAGCTCGTCACCTACGAGGATCTCCACATCTCCGAGCGCGGCCATGCCTGGCAGGACGCCCTCGACGGTTTCTACGACCGGGACGGCAAGATCCCCGCCCAGGTGGACGGCGGCCTCAAGTGTTTCGGCCACCCGATCGGGGCCTCCGGCCTCCGGATGATTTACGAGATGTACCTCCAGCTCCTGGGGAGGGCGGGAGAGAGGCAACTGAAGAGCCCCCGCTACGGCCTCACGCACAACCTGGGCGGCTTCCCGCACCAGAATGTCTGCGCGATCTCGATCGTCGGGCATTACGAAAATTAAGGGAGAAGGAACATGGACATTCTGCAATACACGGAAGAACACAGGATATTCCGGGATTCGCTGAAACGGTTCCTCGCGAAGGAGATCGTCCCCCACATCGAGGAGTGGGAGGAGGCGGGGATCGTCCCCAGGGAGGCGTGGAAGAAGATGGGCGACCAGGGATTTCTCGCGATGAACGTCCCCGAGGAGTACGGCGGCCTGGGGGCGGATTTCCTCTATTCCGTCATCGTGACGGAGGAGCTGACCCGGACGAACTCCTCCGGCCTCGCCGCGCCGCTCCACACCGACATCATCGTCCCCTACATCCTCGCCTTCGCCTCGGAGGAGCAGAAGCACAAATACCTCCCGGGATGCGTCTCGGGCGACATCATCACCGCGATCGCGATGACGGAACCGAATACGGGAAGCGACCTTGCGGCGATCAAGACAACGGCCGTCGAGCAGGGCGACGAGATCGTGATCAACGGCCAGAAGACCTTCATCAGCAACGGGATCAACTGCGACCTGCTGGTCCTCGCCGCCCGTGACCCCAAGGAAGAGAACCCCCACGCGGCGGTCGACCTCTACCTCGTCGAGGCAAAGACCCCGGGATTCGAAAAGGGGAAACAGATCAAGAAGATCGGCTGGCACAGCCAGGATACGGCAGAGCTTTATTTCACCGATTGCCGTATCCCGAAGGCGAACCGCCTCGGAGACAAGGGATCGGGATTCCTGAAGCTGATGATGAAACTTCAGCAGGAGCGGCTCGTCTGCGCGATCGGCGCCGTGGCTGCCGCCGAATACATGATCGAGATCACGATCCAGTACTGCAAAGAGAGAACGGCGTTCGGGCGGCCGCTCTCCAAGTTCCAGAACACGCAGTTCGAGATCGTCGAGATGTCGACCGAGGCGAGGCTGGGGCGGACCTTCGTCGACAAGCTGATCGCCGACCACATGGAGGGGAAGAACATCGTCGTCGACGTCTCGATGGCCAAGTACTGGACGACCGAGATGGCCTCCCGCACGGCCGACCGCTGCATGCAGCTCTTCGGCGGCTACGGCTACTGCGA
>CAYSSF010000330.1:3319-4016 GCA_964433455.1 uncultured Syntrophaceae bacterium | reverse complement strand
GGATTTGAACTGCTCATTGGCATCCCTTCGGACATTGCGCTCCTTGACCTTACACTCCTCCGCCATCTTGCGGACAACCTTCACCAACTCCCGGCGTCTCTCTTCCGTCAGAACGGGGATCGACAGGCGGATCAACTTTCCGTCATTGCTGGGCATCATTCCCAAATCGGATTTCTGGATCGCCTTTTCGATCGCCCCCAGAACCGAGCTGTCCCAAGGGGATATGACGATCAGGCGGCTTTCGGGAACGGAAAGCGAAGCCACCTGGTTCAGGGGGGTCTGCGTTCCATAATAGTCGACACGGATTCCATCCAGCAGCGAGATGGATGCACGTCCGGTTCTGACCTTGCTGAAGGATTTTTCAAGGGCCTGGAGCGCCTTCTCCATGCTCTCCTTCAGCTCATCAAATATCAACTCCTTCATGACCTTTAGTCTCCGACCATGGTGCCGACGGACTCCCCGCAGATGACCCGCTTGATATTTCCCGCCTTCTGCAGATTGAAGATGTTCAAAGGCAGCCCGTTGTCACGGCAGAGGGAAATCGCGGATGCATCCATTACTTTAAGGTTCCTTGATAACACTTCGGTATAACTTATTTTATCATACATGACCGCATCCGGGTGCTGCACGGGATCGCAGTCATAAACACCATCCACCTTCGTCGCCTTGAGAAGGATATCGGCCTTAATCTCAACGG
>CAYSSF010000330.1:0-3309 GCA_964433455.1 uncultured Syntrophaceae bacterium | reverse complement strand
AACGGCCCGGAGGGTCGCCGCGGTATCTGTGGTAAAGTAGGGGTTGCCGGTGCCCGCGGCGAAGATCACCACCCGTCTCTTTTCGAGATGGCGGACGGCGCGCCTCTGGATGAACGGTTCGGCGATTTCTCTCATTTCGATGGCCGTCTGAACCCGTGTGGGGACGCCGATGTGTTCGAGCGTGCTCTGGAGGGCCAGACTGTTGATCACGGTCGCAAGCATTCCCATATAGTCCGCGGTGGTCCGATCCATCCCCCTGGCGCTGGCCGCCAAGCCGCGAAAGATGTTGCCGCCGCCGATGACGATGCCGAGTTGCACTCCGAGGGCGACAACTTCACGGATCTCACCCGCAACGACCTCCACAACCTCGGGATCGATACCCGAGGTGAGATTTCCCATGAAGGTTTCCCCGCTCAATTTCAGCAAAACCCTCTTGTATGCCGGGCGATCCATCTTACGCTACTTGACCTCTTCACCCAGTTGAAACCGTGAAAACCTTCTGACGATAATGTTTTCACCCGTCTTCGCGATCATGTTGCTGACCAGCATGCCCACGGTAATATCCGTATTCTTGACGAACTTTTGATTCAGCAGGCATACCTCTTCGAAATACTTGTTCAGTTTGCCTTCGATGATCTTGTCCCAAATCTTTTCCGGCTTCCTCTCTTCGAGAAGCTGACTCCGGTAGATCTCTTTTTCCCTCTCCAAATCCTGTTCCGGGATCTCTTCCGCCCGGACATACATGGGATTCGACGCTGCCACATGCATCGCCAGATCCTTGGCCAGGGCCTGGAAATCTTCCGTTTTGGCGACAAAGTCGGTTTCGCAGTTCACCTCAACCATGACCCCGATCTTCCCTCCCATATGGATGTATGAGGCAATGGCGCCATCCTTTGCCGCTTTGGAGGAACGTTTCGTTGCGGCCGACATTCCTTTTTTCCGCAGATAGTCGACCGCCTTTTCGGCATCGCCGTTTTCGGCCATGAGCGCTTCCTTGCAGTCCATCATGCCGGCGCCCGTCTTGACCCTAAGCTCTTTCACCATCACGGATGTGATATCCAATTTACTTTACCTCCTCTATACGATCCATCGCTCCGGTGGTCCCGGGAGCTTTACTGGATTCAAATTCCGTCCCCTTGCTCGCGATACTCTCAGGCACATCGGCCTCCATGTCTGCATCTGCAGCCGACCTTGTCACAACCGTTACCGTGGGACGTTCCTTATCGCTTTCCGCCTGCAGCCGCTCTTCGAACCGCTTCTTTCCATCGAGAACGGCGTCGGCCATTTTTGCCGAAAAAAGTTTGATTGCCCGAATGGCGTCGTCATTGCCGGGAATGATGTAGTCGATCAGGTCAGGATCACAGTTGGTATCCACCATCGCCACGATGGGGATCTTCAGTTTCCGCGCCTCGGTGACGGCGATCGTCTCCCGTTTCGGGTCGACAACGAAGAGCCCTTTCGGGACCCCCCGGATGGATCGGATGCCACCCAGGACTTTTGTCAATTTTTCACGGTCCTTCGAAAGTCCAAGGATCTCTTTTTTGGGAAACGCCTTGATGCTGTCATCGGCGAACATCCGGTCCAGCTCATTCAAACGGTCGATACTCTTCTTGATGGTCGCGAAATTGGTCAGCATGCCCCCGAGCCAGCGCTGATTCACATAGGGCATGCCGCACCTTTCGGACTCCTCCCTGACCGATTCCTGGGATTGCTTCTTGGTGCCGACAAAAAGGATCTCCCCACCCCCGGCAACCGTATCCACGATGAACTGGTAGGCCGTCTGAAACATTCCGACGGTCTGTTGAAGATCGATGATGTAGATCCCGTTGCGGGCGCCAAAAATATAGGGTTTCATTTTGGGATTCCACTTGTTGGTCTGGTGACCGAAGTGAACCCCCGCTTCAAGCAACAACTTCATTGAAATACTGGCCATACTGGACTCCTCCTCTTGTTTTTTCCTCCACCCCCATCCGCTTGACCGGGAACCTTCTTCAAAGGCAACTTCCGTCAATCCGGGGGTGTGCGAATTTGTGCAGGCTGATAACACAAAGATTCCAATAAATCAAGCTGAATTCCGTTGGGGACACCTTGCGGCAAGGTGTCCCCAACGTGGCACTCACGTATGATAATGGGCGTTGATCTTCACGTAGTCGAATGTCAGATCGGACGAGCAGACGGTCCATGCCCTGCTTCCCATCCCCAATTCAAGTCGAACCCTGATTTCCGGCTGTTTCATGATCCCGGCAAGCTCTTTCTCCCTGCCGCCGATTCCCCGTCCCTCCGCAAAGAGGGGAAGATCATCCAGGAAAAGGCCGACCCGATCGACGGGGAGCTCGATGCCGACAGATCCGGCCGCCGAGATGATTCTGCCCCAGTTCGGATCTCTGCCGAAAAAGGCGGTTTTGACCAGATTGGAATTGGCGATCGCATAGGCGACCCGCCGCGCATCCCGGAGCGTCCGCGCTCCCGTAACCGTGATTTCGATCACCCTGGTTGCCCCTTCGCCGTCGCGGACAAGCCCCCGCGCAAGTTCGGAGAGGAGTTCCGCGAGGAGCTCTCTGAAGGACGCCAAAGATCTGGAACCGCGCCTGGGGGGATCGTTCCCGGCAACACCGTTGGCGAGGATCACGGCCGTATCGTTCGTGCTCATGCAACCATCCACGCTGATCGCGTTGAAACTGCCCGCAACCGACTGTCGAAACACCTGATCGAGGAGATCACGGGAGATTGCGGCATCGGTCATGATGAAGGCAAGCATCGTCGCCATATTCGGCTGAATCATCCCCGCTCCCTTGGCGATGCCGCACAGGGTAACCTCTTTGTTGCCGATGACCCCTTTCCGGGAGGCGATCTTCGGAAACCGGTCCGTGGTCATGATCGCCGCCTCCGCATCCGGAATCCCGGCATCATGGAGACCGGCTACCAACGCCTTCACCCCGCCGGTGATCTTTTTCAGCGGCAGGCGATGGCCAATGACGCCGGTAGAGGCTACCAGAACTGTTTCATCGGCGATCCCGAGTTCCATCGAGGCTTTACGCGATACGGAGAGCGCGTCGGAAAAGCCCTCCGCCCCGGTTGCCGCGTTTGCGACCCCGCTGTTGGCGATCACCGCCTGGGCCACACCGGCGCGAATCCGCTCCATGTCGATCAGGACCGGGGCTGCTTTGAAAGCGTTGGTCGTAAACACCCCCGCCGCGGTTGCCGGTTGCGTCGAAAAGATGAGCGCCAGATCCTTTGCGCCGTCCGGCTTAATCCCCGTATGGATCCCGTTTGCGAGAAATCCGGGAACACGATGTTCATCCAATGATT
>CAYSSF010000329.1:0-4046 GCA_964433455.1 uncultured Syntrophaceae bacterium | reverse complement strand
TGGCGGGGGCCGTCGACCTTGTTGACGGCATAAAACACCGTTTTATTCACCATCCGGAGCATCCGGGCGATCTCCTGATCCGCGGGGGTGAGGCCGTCCCTGCCGTCCATCAGAAAGAGGATGATGTCCGCCTCCTCGATTGCGAGCGTCGTCTGCTCCCGCATCTGGACGAGGATTTCCACTACGGAGGCCGGTTCGAAGCCGCCGGTGTCGATCAGCGTGAACAGACGGTCGTTCCAGTCGCACTCGGCGTAGTTGCGGTCCCGTGTGGCGCCCGGTTCGTCGATGACGATTGCCTTGCTCCGGCCGGCCAGGCGGTTGAAAAGGGTCGATTTGCCGACATTGGGCCGGCCGATGATCGCGATGACGGGTTTCATGGGTTTACCTATATCCCATGCGGGGCGGAAAGTCCACCACGTCCTTTGGAGACCGATCTTTGACGATCTGTAAAAAGTCAGACTTCCCTCCCCCTTGACGGGGGAGGGCGAGGGTGGGGGTGGGGTGATTTCGCCCCTCCCCTTCATCCCCTCCCGCGAGGGGAGGGGAAAACTTAATGATTACGAAGCCGTCATCTTTTGAGATCCCTGCCGCGGACGGCGAAATAGATCGTGCCGAGAAGCCCGCAGGTGGTCGCCGCAAGAAGGTTGACGGTCGGGGAAAACTGCCAGAGGAAGCCGCCGGCGAAGGCCGCCCCGGAGACGACGATATCCCGGAGAAGGTAGTAGAGGCCGAACATCCCCGCCTTCTGCTCTTCCGGGGCGAGGTCCATGATCAGCGCCTTGCGCGTCGGTTCGCCGAACTCCTTGAGCCCCCGGATGACGAAGGCGACGGCCATCATCCAGAAGGTGTGCGAAAAGAGCAGAAAGAGCGGGAAGATGGTGAAATTGACGAAGGTGATCAGAACGAATGGTTTTTTCCCCGTCCGGTCGGCAAGCCAGGCAACCGGGATGTAGACAAGCATCGCCGTGACCATCTCGATCGTCGTGAGGAGGCCGAACTGCACCGCGCTGATCCCGTTCATCTTGATGCACCAGATGACGACGAAGGCGTAGGGGATCTGTTCGGCGAAGCGGATCAGGATGTCGGAGACGAGCAGGTTCCGGAGATCCGGGCTCATGAACCGCCAGAGATGCGACGGCCGCCTTTCCGCCTTTCCCCGCTTCCCGTCGTCCTCGATCATCGCCTGTTGAAAGATGAGCGCGACGATCCCCAACAGCAGGGCGACGCCGAAGGCAAGGCGGATGCCTGTCTTTTCGCCGTAGATCCCGATCAGGACGCCGCCGATGACCGGTCCCAGGGCCATCGGAATCCGGCGGATCAGGGAATGGACCGACACCCCCATCGTCCGCTTTCCCGGCGGGAGCGCCCGCGAGACGAGGCTCATCGTCGCGGGGAGGGAGAGGGCCGACCAGGAGAGGAAAAAGGCGGCGCCGACCAGAACGGCGAGCCAGTGGGGGAAGAGGATGACGATCCCGTAACCGGTCATCGCGATCAGGTTGAAGACGATGAGCGCCCGCTTGTAGCCGAGGCGATCGCTCAGATAACCGCCGGGAAAGGAGTAGAGGGCGGAGAGGAGGTTGTCCATCCCGTTCAGGAAGCCGACCGACAGGATGCCGCCCCCGAGGGCGAGCAGGTAGATCGGCAGGAAGCGCTCGGCCATCTTTTCGCCGAGGCCGACCAGGACCGCCATGAACAGCAGCGCCACAATGCTCTTGCGAAGCCCGAAGAAATCGACGATCCTCTCGCGCCAGGTCATTTTTCGCCCTCTTTGGCTATTCGAAACTGCCGATGGAATTCATTGGAGGCATTAGCCTATCCCATCGTCGCGGATCGGTCAAGACTTGTCCATCGGTCTTCTCCAGAAGAACTTCTCCGTCAGAACGGCTTCTCCGGCAGAACGAGATTTCTTGAAAAGGGCGGCGACTGCTTCACCTCTCTCTCCCAAACACATAGCCAGCCCATGCTTCGAGGATCATCATTCTTGACAAGGAGCGGATACTTGCGTATCGTCTGCCATCAGGCTTTCTCATCGGACAGCACGGTAATCCCGCCCGGCGGAGACCGGGTGACAAGGTTTGACAAACCGAAGAAGGATGTCATGCGTCTGCTCGCCAAATTCCTGAAAGTCCTCAATTCGAACTCGGAGCCCCTGGAGATCAGTCTGGAATTCTGGCTCCCATTCTGACGCCGGCCGCAGGGGAGATTTTGGGGGATGATCGCGAATGGCTGCCTGCGGCACAAAACGCGAATCATATCAGATAACAAGGAGGTGGTGTATGATCAAGGAATTCAAAGCGTTTGTGATGAAGGGGAATGTACTGGACATGGCAGTGGGCATCATCATTGGTGCAGCCTTTGGCAAGGTGGTCACATCGTTTGTCAGCGATGTGCTGATGCCCCCGATTGGCCTCCTGCTCGGCAAGGTAGATTTCAGCAATCTTTTCATCAATATGTCCGGTAAGACGTTCGAGTCGCTGGCGGAAGCCAAGAAGGCGGGTGCGGCAACCTTGAACTACGGGCTTTTTCTGAACACGACGATCGACTTCTTGATCGTCGGTTTTGCCGTATTTCTGATGGTCAAGCAGGTAAGCCGCCTGCAGCGCAAGGAACCGCCCCCTGTTCCCAAAACGCGCGAGTGCCCCTTCTGCTTGACCACGATCGCTCTCAAGGCCAGCCGCTGCCCGCACTGCACGTCCGAACTTCCTTCCCGGTAAAGGTTGCCTGTGACGCGATGAATGGAGAAGGTGAAGCAACATGCGCCTTCTGATGTGATGAACGACGAAGGGCGAGGAAGATCCCCGCCCTTCGCTTTACTGACGAAGCCTGTCTACGCTATTTCTTAGACGCTTGACGGATCGCCGCCATTGCGTCGTTGAGTATCTTGACGCCGGCCTTGGAGGCGGCGATGGAGCCGGTCAGGCTTTCGCGGGCCAGGCTGGGGTTGTGGAAGCCGTCCGAGTTCTCGGCGGTCCAGTACTCCCACAGCACATGGGCCTCCTCGTGTTTCTCACGGGCCTGATCCAGCGCCTCCGGCGCAACGCCCATACGCTGGACGGCGGCATAGGCGTCGATCAACTGACCGAGCCAGTACTCCGATTTACGCATTTTCCCCCGGGTGTAGTTGATGATCGACTCGATTTCGTAGAGTTTTTTCTCAACCGTGCTGTCCGGGTGACAGCCGAGACAGGAGGCCTTGACGGTCAGCTTCGGTTTGACCATGCCGTGGGTCGAGAACATCTTGCCGTCCCTGCCCTTCTGTTTGGGCATATGGCACTGGTGACACTGCACGCCGGCCTCGTCGTGCACGCTGCCGGCATAGGTTTCCGCCTCGGGATGCTGGAACTTGATCAGGCGGGCGCCGGTCACGGCGTGCTTGAAGTCGTAGAAATCCAATTCCTTGTAGTGTTTCAGCAGTTGTAGTACGTTCTGGAGCGGGAAGTGGTTGGTGCGCTGGTCGGTGTAGGCGACCGGCTTGCCGTCGCTCCATTGCGCGCCGCTGCCGCAGTTGTATTCAACGTGGCACTGGGCGCACATCATGCGCGAGTCGGTTTTTCCCATAACGCCGATCTTGCGGAAGTCGTCGCGGAAGGAGATGATTTTCAGATCGGTCTTGCCTCCTTTGGCAAAAATATTGTCTTTGACGTCCCGTTCGATTGCCTGGATCAGGCCGTCGCGCACCACACGGGGCTGGGCGCCGTGCGGGTCGTGGCAGTGGATGCAGCCGACCGGGTTGTTGGTGTCCTTCGCGACATCCACAATGTTGGAGGTACGGTCCCATTTGGCCTTGGGATCCTTGTCGCCCATGAACTTCCACTTCAGGGTGTGGTCGGAGGTCTTGCACTGGATACAGGTCGGATTGCCGGCCATGGCGGTCTCTTTCAACTTGAAGTCGGGGCCCTTGTCGATCAGGACGTCCCAGGTCTTGCCGGTTTTATCAATGCCCTTCCAGCCATCCTTGAACTGGAAACGGCCGCCCTGGAAACGATCCACGACAAACTGGTCGATGACCATGAAGGCATGACCGCGCGGCTCATTGTGTTCGAAGG
>CAYSSF010000328.1:0-4058 GCA_964433455.1 uncultured Syntrophaceae bacterium | reverse complement strand
CGATCCCGCCGAGGACGATCGGCGCCGTCCGCTTGAAATGACGGCGGATCAGGTTGGCATAGGCGATCACCGCGCGGTCGGGACGGCGGTTGTTGATCCCGCCCGCCGTGAAATCGTCCTCCCGCCGTCTCTTCCCCGAGGCGGTGCGGTTCGCGACCATCGAGTCGATACAGCCGCCCGTGACGCCCCAGAAGAGCACGGGTTCGCCGAGACGGGTGATATCGTTTTGCGAGTCCATATCCGGCTGGGGGATGATCCCCACGCGGTATCCGGCGGCGAGCAGCCGCTGGCCGATCACCGAGACGCCGACAAAGGGGCTGTCCAGGTAGCTGTCTCCGCTGACCAGGATCACGTCGAGCCGTGTCCAGCCGAGATTCCGGACCTCCTCAGGTGTGGAGGGGATGAACATGCCAGCTCCTCCATTTGAACAGGCGGGTTATTTTATCCGCTGACCCGACCGTCGCGATGGTCACAGTACAATTTCCATATCCTGGTGCAGCGCGAAGCACGAAAGCGGCCGGCCGGTCGCGATTCGCCGGCAGTCGTCCACCATCCTATCCACCGCCTCGTCCACCCGATCCTGGTTGTGGTGGAAGAGGCCGAGACAGGCGACGCCGGCATCAAGGGCGAGGCGCACGACGTCCGTGTAGACGGAATGGCCCCAGGTCCGCCTCTGAAGGTAATCTTCGGGGAGGTATTCGGCATCGTGAACGAGCAGGTCTGCCTTTGATGCAAAGTCCCGGTAATCCTCATATTTCAGGCCGCCATGGTGCTGGTAGGTCAGTTCATTGTCGGTCAGAAAGACAAAGGATTTTCCCTCTTCCTCGAAACGGTATCCCCTGCCCTGGTTCGGGTGGCTGATCGGAATGGGGGTGATCTCCACGCCGCCGACCTGAAAGGTCTCCTGGCAGGAGTCGTGATAGCGGATGTCCGCCTCGATATCCCCGAAATTCACAGGGAAATAGGGGGGTCTCATGACGGATGCGATCATTTCCTTGAAGGAGGCGCGCGTAAAAGGACATCCGGCAACGTCGATCCGCGTGTCCGTCTGGTAGATGGGTTTGAAGAAGGGGAACCCCATGACATGGTCCCAGTGGGTGTGGGTAAAGATCATCGTATAATCGTGACGATTCTCGGCCAAAAGACGGTTTCCCAGCCTTCGGATGCCCGATCCGGCGTCGATGATGATGATATGGCCGTCTTTCGTCCGGATTTCAATGCAGCAGGTATCGCCCCCGTACCGCACGTATTCCCTGCCCGAAACCGGAATGGAGCCCCTCGCGCCCCAGCAACGGATCAGCATATCATCCTCTCATGGGCAGTTCAGACATCCAGACGGAAATCCTTGTCCAGAAAAATGGACCGGCAGGCATCGACAACGTCGGGGTCGTAAAGGATCCCGCGCTGCGCGAGGATTTCGTCCAACGCTTTCTCCAGCCCGGGCAAGGGCCGGTAGGAGCGCGGCGAAGCCATCGCCTCCACCACATCCGCCACCGCCAGCACCCTCGACCCCTGCAGGATCTCTTCCCCTTTGAGGCCCAGCGGATATCCCGATCCATCCATCCGTTCATGATGCTGCCAGACCATTCGCGCAACCGGCCACGGGAACTCGGCGTCTTTGAGCATATCGTACCCCGTTTGCGGGTGCGTCTTGACCAACTGAAACTCCGATTCCGACAACTTTCCCGGCTTTCCCAGGATCTCCGCCGGCAACGGGATTTTTCCGATATCGTGGATAAGGGCCGCTGTCCGGATCCCTTCGATCACCTCTTCGGCAAGCCCCATCTCCGTCGCGATCGTCCTTGCCAGATCCGCCACCCGTTTCTGATGGCCTGCCGAGGCGGGATCTTTGGCGTCGACCGCTTGGACCAATGTCGAAAGCGTTGCTCCCATCGCCCGCCGCAGGTTGACCAGTGTCCGATTCAGATTTTCCTCCGTCTCGCGGTGGTCGGTCAGCGATCGCTGAAGAGATCCGGTGCGCTGCCGTACGGCCATGGTCACCTGCATCTGATAGCCTGCCGCAAGGCCGGCCAGGACGGCGATCAGGAAGGCCAGCGTAAGCGTGAGTCCCCGGAAATGAAGAAGGGATTTCTCGACAGCCGCGCTCCATCCTCCTTCGGGAAGGGCCAGCAGTTTCCAGGTTCCGTCAGGCAGATCGACCTGAAAGGAAATGGGGTTCTCCTCCAATGCCGCCTTGTTTCCGAAGAAGAGACGGTCTGAACGGTCCAGCAGGGCGATCTCCAGACCGCTCGGTCGTGAATCCAGACCTGCTTGGGTGAGGATGGGGGGGAGGTCCAGGACGAGGGTGATCAGCCCCCACCAGCGTTCCTTCTGATAAACCGCCTGCCTTGCGACAAGTCCCAGCCCCTTGGGGGGCAGCGCATCCGGGCCGGTAATCACGATCCCGCGCAAGCGGATCGCGCGCTGGACGGCGGTGCGGATTTGAGGGCGGGGATCGCGGGTCAGATCATGTCCGGCGAGCCTTTCGCTGCTCCCGGACGGGAAGAGAAACTCGGTGATCCCTCCGGGGGCGATGGAGAGGCTGTGAACGCCGTTCTCTCCGCTTAAAAGGCCCGACGCAAAGGCGGAGAATTCTATGTCAGAAATTTCCTGACCGGCGCCGACCCGGGCATCCACGAAGGTTTTGAGCGCCTTCAGGATGGCCAGCCGGCTGTTGATTTCCGTACTGAGGGATCGCCCCTGAACGGCCATGTATTCGCCGATCTGCGCCCTTTTTTCGGCGAGAAGCTTATCCTGGTACCACAGCCCGGTCCACCACCAGAAAGGCAGCAGCAGGATGAGCGCAAGCAGTGCGGCGATCACGGTCCTGCGGCGGGTTTTTTTCTTCAAAGGTGGCTGGATCATAGGCGGCCCGACTTATGAAGGAAGGCGTGAAAACTCCTCTCCGGTCTGTTCATTTGCGAGTTCAATATCCGTTTGTTCCTCTCCTGTCAAGCAATTAATCATAGCCCGATTCATGGATGCCATCGTAAAAAAAGAACATTTGTGGATGTGCCTCCGGCGGGACGTCATCATTCCCGCGGCTGCGATAGCGCGGATGCGATGGGAAGGGCGGATTGACATCCACGGAGGCCATGCATAGGATAACAGGCGAGGCAAGGGGAGGGCGCTCCATCCAAAGGGATGATGATCTCGTAAAAAGTTAAAATGGCTCTGGATTGTCATTCCCGCGAAAGCGGGAATCCACGGGTGTTGGCCTGTTGTGGACTCTTGCTTTTGCACGAGTGGCAGACTTATGGTTTTTTACGAGTTCGTAATGGGAAGGTTGATCAAGAACAAGGAGAGAGAAAATGACAACGATTAAAATCAAAGGGATGTCCTGCGGACACTGCGTGATGGCCGTGACCAAGGCGCTCGGCGGCATTGATGGAATCAAGGATGTGCAGGTGGATCTGGCGAAGGGAGAGGCGGCCTTCACGGAGGAGAAGCCGGTAGACAGGGCGTTGATCCGGGAGCGGATCGTGAAGGCGGGGTTCGACGTTGCCGACTGACCGGACCTTGAAGACCACCATATTGATCGGCGGGATGGGTTGCGCCGCCTGCGTCCGGCGTGTGGAGAATGCCCTCCGGGAGGTCCCGGGGGTGACGGAGGTAGATCCTCCTCCATCCGGAGTTTGCCGCAACGGCGATGGCGATGAGTTCCCTTTCGGTCGCCAGCAATTCGTTGCGCCTGCGTCGCCGTTGCAAAAAACTTTTTTGATCACCCCTCTTTTTCGAACTTGTCCTTCTCCGCGCCGCAGACGGGGCAGACCCAGTCTGCCGGGAGCTCTTCGAAGGGGGTTCCCGGTTTGACGTTTCCCTCCGGGTCTCCTTTTTCCGGGTCGTAGACGTAGCCGCAGACCGTACAGACAAAGCGCGCCGCCTTCTCGACAGGGGCCGCTGGTTTCGGCGCCTCCTCCTTCTGGTATGTGGGGGCGCTCTTCGGTGCCTTGCCGCCCTTGACCCTATGGTAGTACGCGTAGGTCATCGGTTCCGCCTCGGCGTCCAGGATGTCGCACTCGACGATCCGGCCGAGGAAGATCGTATGGGTTCCGCAG
>CAYSSF010000327.1:0-4077 GCA_964433455.1 uncultured Syntrophaceae bacterium | reverse complement strand
GGTCGCGGTGGACAAGCGCCGGCGGCGTTTCGAGCAGGCAGCCGGCCAAGGTAGAGAATTCCTCTTGCAGGGCCTCGTCCTCGGCGGCGGCAAGATCAACCCGGCAGACGTTCCGGATGCAGTGCTCCCGGAAGTAGTCCCGCTCCCACCGGTAGAGGTTCGCATCGAAACCGGGCATCAGACGAAGTCTGGCGGGAAGGCGCTCCGGTGAAATGGATAGCATCTTCGCGGTAAGGGTAAGGATCTTTGCATAGAGGTCTCGGCGGAACTCCCACGGTTCTTCGCGGAGCGCATAGAGGTCCGTATCCCCCAGGTCCTCCATCAGGATCAGCCTCCGCTCCGGATCGTGGCCGTAAATCGCGGGAACGGTCACGCCGATTCCCCGCAGAAAGGAGGCGACGGCCGCATAGAGATCGTTTTCCTCGTACATCCTGCCGTAACGCATCAGGATGACGGACCTTCCACCGGCCGCCGAAACGCGGAAGTAGTTCCGGTCCGAACCGCCCTTTCCGACGGGGGACAACTCCAACCTCGTCCCGGCGGCGAGGCCGAGCGTTCGGTGGATGAAGGCAGATTCCTCCGGTGCGGCCTCTTCCCGTTCGCTGTCCGGAACGGTCGTTGCGCCTGCGGCATCTTCCGGCGCAACCGTTCTCGGATGGGCGAAAGAATCCGCCGTCTCCAACGGTGGTCCGGAGATCGGGGGAGTGAAAGAGGTTTCGGATTCGACCCGCGATCCCGGAACCGGGTGGGCGAAACGGCTGGATTTTTCACCAACGCCGGTGGATGCTGCAATCAGGGGACGGGAATCAAAGAACGCATTCCCTCCGGTCGCCCGAGTGGTGCCTTCGTACCGGAGCGCCGGTGCGGCTTCGGCGATCCGCGCATAGGCCTCCGGATCGCCGATGTCCTCCCAACTCCCCCTGTCGATTACGACGGAGGCGATCGATCCGGGCGCCTCCCGGATCATCTGCACGAAGACGGGAATGACCGATTCGATCTTCCCCGGGGTCAGACGCCGGAGGAACCGTTTCTCCACCATGTAGATTCCCGTGAAGAGGCAGCGCCGGACGCCGGGATTCCCGAGGAGATCCCGGAAATCGCAGATTTCGCCCTTTGCGTCGAGACAGACGTTCCGCAGCGGGCCGTCGCTCCGGAGGGCGAGGGTGACCTCACGGCCCCCCGCCGCATGGGCGGCCGGCAGCCTCGACAGCGGAAGGTCGGATAGGATGTCGCCGTTGTAAACCAGGATCGTCTCGTCGTCTTCCGTGAGAAGATCCTCGATGTTCTTGAGCCCCCCGGCCGTGTCGAGGAGAACCGGCTCATGGCGGAAGAGGATCGGCGCCCCCCGCCAGTTTCCGTCCGGAAAGGTCCTGCCGTAGGCCGCCGCGCAGTGGTGGGTGTTCACGATGAACCGCCCGACGCTGATCGAAAGGCAGTGGTCCATCGCAAAGGTGATGAGCGGACGGCCGCCGATGGGCAAGAGCGGCTTGGGGCAGTTCTCCGTCAGCGGGCGAAGGCGCGTCCCGAGCCCTGCACCGAGGATAAAGGCCGTCCGGATCTCTGAATCGTTCATCGCTGCATCATCTTTGATTCAATTATGGTTCTTCCGGTTCATGCGTACTTTATGATTTTCCAATATGTCTTTCAAGGTGTCGATCACCTGCGATTTGGTCACTATCCAACCCCCATCCCTGTATCTCTTCCATTTCGAGAGCTACACCAATCGTATGGACATGTCTGCTTCTTCCGGGCGATTTCGATCAGCGGGTAATCCGGGGACAGCATACTTAATTCTGAATCTCGATCAATCTTCTCGGATTTACCCTCTGATTCTGAGTCTCCCGTCTTGATATACGCAGAAATGAGATTCAATTTTATCGGAATATTCGGTGAGTATTTTCTTGGTGACCTCAACCTTGGTGTCACTATCGGCATCTTCGAGGCGTAAGATCAGAACTCCGGCATGATGCATGCCGGAGTTGTAAACCAATTCGCCAAAGTCCTTGTCCATAGTAATAATCATCCGCTGCTGATCTACAGCCCAGCGCAATATCTGGGAATCCTTTGCGCGAGAGTCAATATCCCTTACGGAAAGCACATCAAAGCCGTTTCCTTTTAGCCAGATTTCGACCTTTTTACCCACACCTGCATCCACCAGGAATTTCATGGGTCACCTGTAAGCGGATTAATTTGAACCAACAGCGTAAACGCGTTCTTCATCTACCAACTGTGATGCATAGAGAAGAGCTGCCCGGATGTCCTCTTTTTCCAATTCCGGATAATCATCGAGGAGTTGATCCATTGTTATGCCATTAGCCAAGGCTTTGAGTAGCTGTTCGACAGTAATCCGCATCCCCCTGATCGTGGGTTTTCCTACCATCACGTCGGGGTTAGCGGTGATACGGTCCATAATGTTTACCTGTTCCATCTGTGCCACCTCTTTTCGGGTATATTCCGGGGACATCCATTTATACGGCTCATATGCCGGGTGATTTCGACCCGGTTATATTTGCGACCACTTCATCGGGCAGAGGCACTTTTTGACGATTGTGTGGACGAGATGGTATGTCTTTACCAATATGTCTTTCAATGCGTCGATTGTCTGCGATTTGGTCACTGTCCAACCTCCATCCGTGTATCCCTTCCATTTCGAAAGCTACTTCAATCGTATGGACATGTCTATTGTTTCTTGCAGGGTTGATTCCGGTATCAACTTCAGCCCCCAAGGGGCGCGGCGACAGAGGACAAGAGCGAATGCGTATCAGAACAGACTTAAACGTTAACGATTTTAGGATGATTCTTGCGGAAGACGATACAAAAAAATTGGGGGGATATCAAGGGGAAATAATGTCGGTGTCGGGAGCAAGGGTTATTCATTGTCCATCAGAGGTGGATGAACATTACTGCTCCTTCTGGTAGAGGGCGATCTCCGTGTTGGAGATCCCGAGCCGTTTGTAGAGGATGACCGAGACGGTCATCGCCATCACGTAGAGGGCGCCCTCCGCGAGATAGAGGGTCGGGACCCAGAGCCAGGGGTTCCGCGCGGCCGGTTTCACCAGTTTCATTCGGTCCAAGATCCTTACCTAAACATGGCTTCGAGGGGACAGATTTGAAATCTGTCCCCGGAAAAACCGTATCAATACCGCTTTACCAGCGCGGCGCCCTGGAAGTAGTGGCCGAGAATTTCCTCCGCCCCGCACCCTCTCCCCGTCATCACGGCGGCGCCGATCTGGCAGAGGCCGACGCCGTGGCCCCAGCCCGCGCCATAGAGGGTAAAGCACAAGGGAACGCCGGAGGCATTCCGCTCCGTGGCGACAATGAAGGCGCTGCTCTTCAGATGGCTCGGCGAGAGCCAGCGGCGGATCTCCAACTCTTTCCCGACGACGACCGAGGCCTTGGTGCCTTCAATCCCGAGACGCCGGATCCGGCCGGAAGGGCCGCGTTCGAGGGGTTGGATGCTCTGTAAAACGCCGAAATCGATCCCCGATTTTGCGCGCAGGATTTCTTCCAGTTCCGCCCGCGGATAGCCTGTCTGCCAGCGGAAGAAATCGGCCGTCTCCCGGTCGAACGTGGGGAGAATTTTCTTCAGCAGATCCGGATCCGCGGTGTGGCAATAGACATCCGGGCAGCCGAGGATCCAGCGCTCCGCGTCTGCCTCCGTCCGGACCGGCGCGTGGGGCGCCGCCGCGTCGGAGATGTGGGAGAGGTAGGGCACCGACTTCTCCTCCCAGCAGGTCGCGTAATCTTCGGTCAGACCGCCGCACGCCTTGTGGTAGCGGGCGTCGCAGATCTCTCCGTCCCGCACCAGAAAAACGCCCCGCGTCGCCCGGACGGCCTCCGCCGCCCGTCCGGCCGTTTGGCCGGTGATCCCCTGATAACGCTGGCAAT
The DNA here is from genome assembly GCA_964433455.1 of uncultured Syntrophaceae bacterium. GTDB lineage: Bacteria > Desulfobacterota > Syntrophia > Syntrophales > UBA5619 > UBA5619. The sequence continues at coordinate 189 of CAYSSF010000327.1, read as the reverse complement.
GGTCGTCGGCGCAGACGTCGAAAAGATCATGGTCCTCGCGGTCGTACCAGCGGATGATCTCCCCCTCGCGCCGGAGCGTCCGTTCCGCTGCGCGGTTCTCCCCGGATTCCCGCTCCTTGCGCCGAAGCATCGCCACGAGCCAGCTCCGCGAGGCGACGGCGTGCGCCTTCAGGAATTCGAAGGGCGCCT
>CAYSSF010000326.1:0-4083 GCA_964433455.1 uncultured Syntrophaceae bacterium | reverse complement strand
CACCGCCAACGGCGTTCTCAAACAAGCCGGTCTGCCGAAACAGTTTTAAGCACCCTGCAAAACGCTAAAATGCAAGACCTGACCCCCAAAAAACGCTCTTGACAGGTGCCGTTTAATAGGTGACCCCACCATGATGGATTCATTCAAGATCACAGGTAAACAATTCCACACCAGGGGTGAACTCTTCCGCATCGATATCAATGGATCCGTGACAGAAATTTTATACACCCGTCATGCTCTTGAAAGAATAAAACAATGGGGAATACTACCGGAGACCGTCGCAGAAACATTGCTGTTCGCGGAAGAAGTTGTCTTGGGACATCGCGGCCGATTCATCGCCCACAAGCGGTATGGTGATCATTTAATCAGGGCCGTTTATGAATACGATGCAACTTTACCTGTTTTGGTAACCGTTTATTTTCCAAGATCCGAGCGTTACTTTGAAGGAGGTGAAAAGTATGCGGATAAAATATTCCAAGGAAGCTGACATTCTTCTGATCAGTTTGCGGGAAGGAAAGCCGGCCGATTCGATTGATCTGAAAGAAGGCGTCATTCTCCATCTTGATGACAAGGGGCTTCCACTCGAAATTGAAATCCTTGATGCCGCAAAATTGTCCATGATCGATGAGATCAGTGTCTCACCTGCGTTCGGACGCAAACAGGAAGAGCTGACGGCGGCGATGTAGAACTTCCCCCTCTCCCCGGTTTAATAGGGACAGAGCCCCAGTTAATTTACGTTTTATAAATGGGGTAAATATGAAAACAATTCTTTTGGAACAGGCAAAATCAGACTTACGAGGGATCATTAGACGAGCAGTTGTTGATCGGGACGAAACTGTTATTGCTTCCGATGATGGAGCTGTTGTCGTTCTGGATCAACAAGAATGGTCGCACATCCAGGAAACGCTGCGCCTGATAAGTGATAAGGACTCTTTCTCAGCTTTGTTGGCGTCCCATGCCTTAAGGGATCGAGGAGAAAAACCAGCGGGCCTCACGCCTGAAGTAGCCTTCCGCGATGTACAAAGTTAAGATATTGGAAAAAGCGCAGGCCGACTTGGACTGGTTTCGTTGAAATGACAGGACCAGCTATATCAAGTGCTTTGAAAAGGAAGTTTACAGCAGGCGGGTCAATCAAAAGGACCGTGTGATTTACACGATATATGAAGAAATGGAAGAAATTGACATCACCTCTTTTCGTGGGCATTACGATTAGAAAATCGGGATCCCCCCCGACAGAATCGGCAATGACCAAATCACCCCGAAATTAATAGGGTTCTGTCCCTATTAAACATAAAGACCTGACCCCCAAGGGTTATGACCGCCGGAAAAAATTGAATGCTGACTATTTTGTCACATGTGATGACAGAATAATCCGAAGATATGCCGGTAGCAATGTCAAGGTGGTTAGCCCCGTGGAATTTGCTCAACGCATATTGCAAGAGGAGGCGGATTATGCCGACAACGAATAGAAAAATAACGGTTCCCTCCAGTGAGGGCGTTAGAAACGAGGCAGTCCGGATGCTCATCAAGCGGATGGGTATAACCAAGGCAGCTATTTTCATCAGGGAAAACATGGCACAAAAAACCGATTATTTGCAGACGAAAAGTGAGATTTTCAGAGATAAATCGGCCGCTGAAGTGTACGAAGAGATTAAAGGGGCTGAAGAGGAAATCGAGAAGCGTTAAGGAAGATTGCGATCCTCCTCACCCCTCACCCCCCTAGCCTCTGACTTCTAACAGGAAATGGAAATCTGTTATTTCCACCCCCGGCAAAACGCTAAAATGCAAGACCTGACCCCCAAGAAAGGAGTTTGTGCATGGCAACAACCTACAAGCAGAAATTAATTGGCGAGATTAATGCCGTTCCGGAAGATCTTTTGCCCCGTTTCTACAGGATCATGCACACCTTGCGGACCGAATTGACCCAGCCGGCAACAACGAATCGCGCAAGAGGCTCACTCAAAGGGATCTGGAAAGGAAGCAACATTGATGAATCGCTTCTGGCAGAGTCTGAAAAGTCCCTTTTCCCTTATGAGTACAAGGAACGACATCAATGAACTATGTGAAAATCTCAATCTAGAAGACAAGACCATCAGACATGCAGGTTAATGTTTCCCGCAAAACACTAATTTTAAAGACCTGACCCCTGAGAAAATGAGAGGCAGAAGGCATGAGACAATTTACCCTTGAATTTTGGAAAGATGAAGACTGGTATGTGGGAAGGCTTCTGGAGGTTCCCGGCGTGTTCAGCCAAGGAGAAACCATTGAAGAATTGAAGAAAAACATTCAAGACGCCTATCAGATGATCATCGGCGCTGAAGATGTTAGCTTTATTCCACCGACAGCATCGAGAATCCCGCTGGAATTGGCTAATTGAAGCGAAAGGAATTCATAAGGCAATTGGTGCATGAGGGTTGTTTCCTGTATCGTCGCGGCGCCAACCATGACATTTATATCAACCCGAAGAACGGCGCGAAAGCACCCATACCGAGGCATAACGAGATAAAGAATACGCTGTGCATCTTGATCAAAGCGCAACTCCATTTACAGACGTAGGGCGCGTTGGGCGAAAGCCATAGCGCACCAAAAAGAGGGACAGTCGTTCCTGCCCCCCGGAAAACGCTAAAATGCAAGACCTGACCCCGCAAGGGAACATGCATAAGTGGAACCTATACCTTCACAGTGCCGAGCAATCAGGAATACTCTGTACCGCAGGTTAAGGTGCTTCTGAAAGAAATCGCACAGGAATAGGGAGAGAAATTCCTTTAGATGAGTGGGAGCGTCTGTGAATGCACAGCTTTGCAGAAAACAAAACCATCAGAGGGGGGCGTTATGAAACTTAGCTATGATCCGCAATATAATGTTGCATACATACGATTTCATGAGAAACTGGGCCAAGTGTCGACGATCAAAATCAGCAACGATATGAACATTGATATTGCCCCGGACGGGACCGTCTATGGTGTCGAGTTGCTAAACCCGAAAGAACAACTTACCGGGGACCATGGCGCATTGATTATTGAGTCTGGTGGCCGGCGCCAGGAAATAGCGCTCGTGGCAAAAGCTAATTTTAAAGACCTGACCCCCCAAGGTTGCCCTGAAATACTTAAAACCCACCGTCTGAAAGGAAGAAGGAAGGCAGATATGAACGTCACGTGTCTCATCAAAAAAGAAGGCAGTCAGCATGCGTCATTGTGCGTGTAGTTGGATGTGGCTTCCTGCGGAAAAAGCAAGATGGAAGCCCTTGACGGTTTGGAGCGTGCGATTGAGGCATATATTGAATACATGGTTTCCGAAGGTCGTCAGAAAGAGATCAGTAGGCCTGTTCCCATGGATGAACTGAAAGGATTCCTTTTCCCGGAGGATGAATCATCAGAAAAGACGTTTCGCGCCATTCCTCTGAATTATCAGTATGCTTAGAAATCTCACAAGCCAAGATGTGGCGTGGATACTGAATCAAGTTGGTATCGTGCTCAAAAGGCGAAGTAAAGAGGACGTTTTTGAATTTTAAAGACCTGACCCCCAAGGGTTCTGACCCCCAAGAAGGTGGAGGCAAATATGGAAAACACATCGATTATAAATGAAATCCTTTTCGAAGACGGATATCTGTCGTCTGACGATGCGCTGAAGGATTGGTCGGTCATGATTGCTTTATCCAGGATTGATCAATTCGGAGCTGAAAAGGAAAGTTTTGAAAATAAGTATAAAAAATCATTCGAAAGTTATGAGCAGGAACTTCATGCGGTTAAAGGCAAAGAGGATTTCGAGAAAGAAAATGATCTGGAAGATTGGGAATTTGCCTGCAAGGCATTGATCTGGTGGGAAGATAAGTTACGGGCGCTCCGGAATGCTTAAGCTTCTCACCAAATACAGCGACGTCATCGCGTCTTATAAAATTTCCCGCTTTGAGCATTTCGGACTAATTCTCAGATTTCGCGCCGAGCTTACATTAACCGATAATACGCTTCTTTACGTCCGAGAAACGGTTTTAAGCACTTCTATCCGCAAATATTCCTATCACTGGCAGGATCGCCGCGGCAAACTGATCATGCGGTGGGACAATGCCCCGGATTGGGATGTGGA
>CAYSSF010000325.1:1862-4086 GCA_964433455.1 uncultured Syntrophaceae bacterium | reverse complement strand
GAGCGGATGACCTACCGCGCCCCCGGGGTGCCCATCCGCATCTATTACTACAGCATTCTGCCTTTCACCTGGCAGGGACAGGTGGAAGGGGCTGTCCTCCTGATGGAAGATGTGACGGAGCAGGTGCGCCTGAGCGAAGAGGTGCGGCAGGTGGAGCGTCACCTGGGGAGTGTCGTGGAGAGCGCCAGCGATCTCGTCCTCTCCACGGACAAAAAAGGCAGGATTCTGACGTGGAATGCGGCGGCGGAGAGGCTGTCCGGCTATCCCGCCGCGGAGTCGCGGGAACACGATTTTATCGATTTCTGCACCGATGAGGACCGCAAGGATATCCGGGAGATTTTTTCCCGCATCGATACCCGTAAGTACGCCCGCCAGATGAAAGAATGCCCCTTGCGGACCAAGCAGACGACCTTCATTCCCGTCTCCTGGGTCTTTTCTCCCCTGAAGGACAGCTCCAATCAGACGGCGGGCGTCGTGGCCGTGGGCCGGGATTTGACGGAGAAACGTAAATTTGAGATGGAACTGCATCAATCCCAGAAATTTGCCGCCCTTGGGGTTATGGCGGGCGGCATTGCCCATGAAATCCGAAACCCCTTGGCTATCTGCTCGTCCAGCGCCCAGTTTCTTATGGAAGAGGACGGCACGCCGGAGTTTCGCCGGGAGTGCGCGGAAAAGATCCACAAGGGCATCCAGCGGACCTCGGCCATCATCGAGAATCTCCTCAAATATTCCCATCCCTCCACGACGACCCGGACAACCCTGGTCAATCTCGCGTCCCTGATCAAGGAAACCTTGACCCTGGTCGCCTATCATGCCAACATTCTCAAGATCGACATGGAGACATCCTTTCCCCGGGAACCGATTATGGTGCAAGGGGTAGCAACATTGCTCCAACAGGTCTTCATGAATCTTTTCTTGAACGCCATCAACGCCATGCCCACCGGTGGGCGTCTCGGGATTGATGTGAAGATCGATCATACGGAGGTCCGGGTGCAGGTTACGGACACCGGTTGCGGCATTTCCCCCCGGGAAATCGGGAAGATCTTCGATCCTTTCTATACGACTTCCATCGTGGGCAAAGGGACCGGCCTCGGCCTGTCTCTCTGTTATTCTATCGTAAAACAGCACAGTGGGACCATTGAAGCGGAAAGTGTGGAAGGCCGGGGCAGTGTCTTTACCGTAAAATTGCCCGCCCGTTTTGGCGGAGGTGAATCATGAACAAAAAACAGGCCCCCATTCTCGTTGTGGATGATGAGCCGGAGATGTGCTGGATTCTGGAGAATATCATCCGCAAGACGGGCCTTGCATGTAAGACGGCCTTGAGCGCCAGGGAAGCCATAGCCCTGACGGAAAGCAATAAATTCGGCATGGCCTTTTTAGACGCCAAGCTGCCGGATGTTGATGGTCTCGAGTTAGCCCGGAAGCTTCGTAAAACCAATGTCCATCTGCCGATCGTCATCGTTTCCGGCTACTTCTACCCGGATGATCCGACCATTGAAGGGTTCCTCCGGGAGGGGCTGATCGCTGCCTTCGTCGGCAAGCCCTTCGATCATGATGAGATTGTGGGCGTCATTACCCGCTATGTGGGCCGGTAGGGAAAGCCTTCCTGCCATCGCAGGAATAGATTCCATAGTTACAATTCCCTAAACCCCTTCGAGCGTGTTTAACACACATTATTGTTTTTAGAATTATTCCATTAATACAGTAAGTTATCATTTATTGCGTTTATCTTTGCGAATGGCATAGGTCTTGCTTTGAAGCAGACAGGCATGCCTGCCCAGGGGTTTTCGGAAAGATCATAATAACAAGTTGAAAATGAGGAGGAATTAGCGATGGCAAAGGTACAGAAATCAACGGATTCTTCGAGTTTGGCGGAAGTTGTCGACCGGATCCTCGACAAGGGTATCGTGATCGATGCCTGGGTGAAAGTATCTCTGGTCGGCATCGAGCTGCTTTCCATCGAAGCGAGAGTCGTGATTGCATCGGTTGAGACCTATCTCAAATACGCCGAGGCGATTGGTTTGACAGCCAGCGCGGCTGCTCCGGCATAAAACGGTTTGAAGGATGCCCATGGGGCGGGGGCTTTTGATGCGCCCGCTTTCATGGGTGTGCCGGTTTCAGAAGAAGGTGAGGGAAAATCACTATGGGTAATTTGACCGATGACATGACCCGTTTACGCGGGGAGGTAGACGCCCTCCGGGGCGCCCGGGGCGCGCTGATACAG
>CAYSSF010000325.1:0-1852 GCA_964433455.1 uncultured Syntrophaceae bacterium | reverse complement strand
TGCAGGATCTGGCGCGCGGGGCCAAGAATCTGGCCTCCACGGTTTCAGCCATGCAGTCCGGCTTTGCCGCCGCCCACGCCACGATGGCCAGAAAAACCGGAAGAGCAAGGGCTACGTACGTAGCGAGGATCAAGAGGCAGGTCGGCCGGATGAGAAAAGAGAACGCGGCAGATCTCGCAGGCGCCTCTCAGGTTTGGTTCGGTAAAGCAAAATAAACGATAACATACGAAAGGGAGGAAATAGCGATGGCTAAAGTACAGAAATCAACAGATTCTTCGAGTTTGGCAGAGGTTGTCGATCGTATCCTGGACAAAGGTATCGTGATCGATGCCTGGGTGAAAGTATCTCTGGTCGGCATCGAGTTGCTTTCCATCGAAGCGAGAGTCGTGATTGCTTCGGTTGAGACCTACCTCAAGTACGCCGAGGCGATTGGCCTCACCGCCAGCGCCGCCGCTCCGGCTTGAGAATAAGGAATGAACGCCTGTGGGGCGGGGGCTCTTTTAGTCTCCGCCTTGCACAGGTTTTTTCGCGTTCGGAGAAGGTGAGGGATAATCATCATGGGGAATTTGACCGAGGACATGACGCGTTTGCGCGGTGAAATCGACGCCTTGCGGGGTGTCCGGGGCGCGCTGATGCAGGATTTGACACGCGGGGCCAAGGATCTGTCCGCCACGGTTTCGGCCATGAGGGCCGATTTCAGCGCCGCCCATGCCGCAATGGCGAAACAGACCCGTGGAGAGCGGGGGGCTTTTGTGGCCGCCGTAATCGATGAGGTGAACTCCCTGCTGGGCGAATTTTCCAAAGACCGGAATGATATGGCCCGAAAGGGAAGAGATGACCGGGGAGCCTTTCTTGCAGAAATGAGAAGAGAGGTTATGGGCCTGTGCAAAGATACTGCGGACGACCTGATGGGGGCCAGACTTGTCTGGCGCGGCGAGCGCCACGAAAAGTCCCGGCCCGTTCCGATGAAGAAGAAGCCGGTGGTCGTAAAACCCATACCGCCTACGGTGGAAGCCGCACCGAAGAAGACGGTGGCAGCGCCTGAGATCAAGGAGGAAAAGCCTCCCGTTACATTCAATGAACCGCTGGAAAAAGAAGAGGAAAAGAAGATCGTCGCGGCGCCGGAGTTCAAGACAGAAAGGCCTCCGGCCAAATTCATGGAACCGCTGAAAAAAGAAGAAAAAAAGAAGACAGCTGCAGCGCCTGAAGCCCCGGTGGTCGAAACCCCCAAGGTCAAGGCTCCGCCGTTAGTCAGCACATCCAAGCCGCCGTTTCTGAAGAGCAAAGAGAAGAACTGGCTGGATGAAAAACCAGCCAAAGTGAAACGGGGCAGGAAATTTAATACCCGCAGCTCCTAAGTCGGAAAATGTCTTCTCTTTCCACCTGTTGTGTCTGCGGGGGGAGCGGCAAAGTCCGGGTCCAATCACCGGCGGTAGCCTGCGCCCATTGCCGGGGAACGGGGGCCGTCAAAACCCTTACCTGTACCACCTGCGGCGGCAGAGGTTTCATCCCCCACCCCATGTCGCCAACTGTATCATGTTCGCTATGTAAAGGTTCGGGCGATGACGCCTCGGCCCCGGCAATGTCCTGTGTTTGAAATGCCGGGGGACCGGATGGATGATGGAACAATTCAGGAAGGAGAACAGGGTTCATGAATAAGAATGTTGTAAGAATCGTCAGCACTTCAACCGTGCGCGAATCGGCAGGGGAAGACAGCGTTCAGCCCGAGCCCAGCGACAGCTTTATTTCTTCTCCCTACGTGGAGCAGGTCACGGAGCGGGCCTTGGCTTATCTCGTGGCCGGTTATCCCGTCCATTTTTCCGGTGTGGCGGGAACGGGAAAGACGACCATG
>CAYSSF010000324.1:0-4087 GCA_964433455.1 uncultured Syntrophaceae bacterium | reverse complement strand
CGTTCAACCGGGCGCGGCAGCGGCCGCGTTCGCCGGGCCGCAGCACGCAGCCCTGGGCGCACAGGAGGCACTTGACGATCCCGGCCTCATGGCGGACCGGTTTCCCCTTCAGGGTTTCCGGGGAGGCATGGCACGCACGGCAGTCGGCGCCGGCGAGCGGGACGGAGGTCCAGAAGCGCGCCTTCGGGGCGAGACGGACCAGATCGGACTTCGGGTCGCGGGCGAAGAGCAAGCCGGCGTCTCCGCCCGCAATCAGGCGCTCCCAGAGGGGAGAGGAGAGACACAACCCCGCCCCGCCGAGGATCGGGGCGATCCCGGCCAATGTCTTCAAGAAAGCGCGACGGGAGATCATGGTTATTAACCGAACGTACATAAACTCTTTTTCAGGCTGCTCAACAATGTCCGGATGCAATGCCCCCGGACCCCTGAGCCGTGAGGGTACTTTATAGGACGTTGAACGGCGAAGGATCAGGGAAACTCGGGCGGACGGCGTTTTAAAAGCCGGTTATATCTCCCGGCCGGCGCGATCACCCTCATGGATCGCCTCCAGCAGGCGTCGCGGGTTTTTGGCGTCCCCGACAACGCAGCAGGGGATGCCGAGTTCCTTGATGGCTCCCTCCAGGCCGTTGGCCGGCCTGGCCCCCATCGCCGTGACCACAAGGGCGGCGGATAAGGTTTTCTCTTCGCCTCCCTGCCGATAGACGACGGCGCCCTCTTCAACCCGGGTGACCGATGCCCCGAGGATGATCCTCCCTCCTGCCTCTTTGATCCGCTTGTGGAGCCAGTAGCCATGGGTTGTGTGCTTCCCGACCGGAAAAGAGGGAAGCATCTCGACCAGGGTGACGTCGATTCCCCTGGCGATCAGAAAATCCGCGGTCTCCATGCCGACGTATCCGGCGCCGAGGACGACCGCGGGGCCGGCGGGGACCGCCTTTCCGACGAGGAGATCGCGGGCGTCCACCACGTTCGGGCCGTCGAGGTCGGGGATCGCCGGCGTCACCGGATGGGCGCCGGCGGCGAGAATCACGGCGTCGGGTCTCCCTTCCAGGAGCCTTTCTGCCGTCATTTCGCTCCCATAATGGACCTTGACGCCCTGGCCGTCCAGTTGGCGGACGGCCCACTCCACCCAGTCCCAATAGGCCTCTTTGTGGGGCGGCCGGCTTGCCGACCGGACCTGGCCGCCCGGTACGGACTCCTTTTCGAAGATTTCGACCTCGTAGCCGCGGCCGGCGGCGGCCATCGCGGCGGAGAGACCCGCCGGCCCCGCCCCGATCACCCAGAGCCGTTTCGTTCCCGCGACCGGAACCGGCGCTCCTATGTATTCTCTGCCGCAGGCGGGGTTGAACGTGCAGGTGGCCGATTTCATCTCGAAACTCAGCCGTTCGATGCATCCCTGGTTGCAGGAGACGCACCGGCGGATTTCCGCGAAATCCCCTGCCGCGGCCTTGGCGATGAAGTCGGGGTCGGTCAGATGTTGGCGGCCGAAGCTGATCAGGTCGGCGTCGCCCGCGGCGAGCGCCTTCTCGGCCAGCTCGGGATCGTTGATCCGGCCGACGCCGATCACCGGAAGGTGGGCGGCTTCCTTGATCGCCCGGGCCCGGAAGAGGTTGAAGCCGGCGGCGGTGTCCATCGAAGCGATGCTCAGGTTGCCCGGCGTGGAGTAGACGCCGACTGAGCAGTGGAGCGCGTCAACACCCGCGGCGACGAGGCGCGGTGCGAGGCGCTGCATGAAGGCAAGGTCGTAGCCGCCGCGGATCATCTCGTCCGCAGAAATCCGGATGATGACGGGGAAGTCGCTACCGATCTCCTTCCGGACGGCGGCGATGATTTCCAGCACAAAACGCGACCGGTTCTCTTCGGAGCCGCCGTACGCGTCCGTCCGCTGGTTGGAGAAGGGGGAGATGAACTGGTTTGGCAGATAGCCGTGGGCGCCGTGGATTTCGACGGCGTCGAATCCCGCCTTCCGCGCCCGGCCGGCCGCTCGGGCGAAGGCGTCGATCACGACGGCGATCCTTTCCGGGCTCATCTCCTCGCAGGGTTGACCGAGGACGACGCTGGGGATCGGAGAGGGCGCCTCCGGCGTTCCCCCCGAGGCCGCGGCGAAGGTTTCGCGCCCCGCATGGTGGAGCTGGAGGGCGATCTTCCCGCCCTCTTTATGGATGGCCGCGGTGAGACGGGAAAGTTCCGGGATGAAGTCATCGCTCCAGGCGCCGATCTCGTTCGGAAACCCCTTCCCGCGCGGATCAATCGCGCATACCTCGGTGATGATGAGCCCGGTGCCGCCGCCGGCCCGCCGGGCGAGATAGGCGATCAGGCGGTCGCCCACCGTGCCGTCGGCGTTTCCGTAACCGGTGCCCATCGCGGGCATCACGGCCCGGTTCTTCAGGGTCATGCCGTTGATCGTGATCGGGGAAAAGAGATGTTCCAGTTTCATGGTCCCTCCCGGCGGGTTCTTTGAAATAAAAAAGGCCTTCCGACACCATTTGCAGGCGCCGGAAGGCCTCTACCATACCATTTTCTGCGGAACAAATCCTACAGGAGTTTTACATTCTCCGCAGCCGGGCCTTTCTTGCCCTGCGCGATGTCGAAACTCACACGCTGACCCTCGGCCAACGTCTTGAAACCGCCGGCCTGGATGGCGCTGAAATGAACGAAAACGTCGCCGCCCTCAGACTTCTCGATGAAACCGAAGCCCTTCTGCTCATTGAACCACTTCACTGTACCTTCTGACATATTGTGCATCCTCCTTTCATGAATTCTTTACAAGTCGGATGACACGATGGCAGAAACTACAGGGGTATCAAAACCCTTTTTAAACACGTTGCCAGCCTTGCACTTCAAAACGTCTATATCCAACTCTGCACTCCGCCGCTCCGCCTGGAGCCACGATGCGCCGCCCTTATAGGGAGAATCAAGAGGAATGTCAAGCGTTATTTTCCGTTACCGTAACGAAGCAACCCGGAAGGAACGGCATGTGAATCCGCGGTTCTCCGGACTCTACCAGGCATCCTTCATCGGCATTGAGTACCACTGCTTCAAGTGCGAGGCGGTCTGCCCCGCCCGCCGATCATGGCAGTTTCATCCGGCCAGCCCACGCGTGTGAAGGTTTCTCCCAGACGTTCCCCTTTCCGGCCCACAACCCGATAGGTTTCGAGCAACTCGGCCATGGCGGCGATAACTTCCTGCACGTCGTCCAGATGGGGGATCGCCGTCCGCCCGAGGCGGGGAAATCTTCCCATCTTCCCACCGGCAAAAAGTCGGAACCCCTTCTTGTCGAGGGTGATCGTTCCCGAAGGGCAAACCAGCGCGCAGCCGCCGCAGAGGATGCATCGGTTTTCATCCATGCGCACCGTTGTTTCCTCGACCGCGATGGCCCCGACTTTGCAGCGATCTGCGCATGTCCCGCACCCCGTGCATCCCTCAGCATGAACCGTAACGGAAGCGGCGCCGCAGATGCCGAGGTCGTGTTCCGCCGGTTTTGTGCAGCCATTCGGGCAGCCGGCGACGGCGATTTTGATTTTGGCATGGGCGCCCTGAAAATCGCGAAAGGCCTCATCAATTCGCTGCGCAAGACCCTGCGCATCGATGATCCCGTTCCGACAGAGCATTCCCGGACAGGCCGTGACGGCACGGACAACCGCCCCGAGAGCGGCGACCGGGATGCCCTGGGCCTCCATCTCTGCTATCAATTCCATCGCCCTCTCCGCTTCGACCGGGGCGATCTCGATCCCTTGGCGGGTGGTCAGATGGACGCGCCCTCCGCTGTATCGCTGCGCGATATCGGCGATGGCGGCAAACTGGTCGGCGGTCGCTGCACCGCCGGTGAAACGCAACCGCACTGCAACCGTGCCGGCCTCTCTCAAGTTGACGATCCCTTGTTGTTTTTTTGGGGGTGTCCCGCTCATTTGGCTGATCCTTTTATGAAATTATCCCGCAGAATACCCCGTCCTGTAGGCGGCGTATTTTACTTTTGGGGTAGAATCCGCTCGTGATGCGGTCCATGGCTACGTTCCGGACGGAGCGAACGGCCCTGGAATCAGGTGCGATCCCGGTCGCGTTCGAAACGCTGCTCGGTGACACGGGTTCC
>CAYSSF010000323.1:0-4099 GCA_964433455.1 uncultured Syntrophaceae bacterium | reverse complement strand
GCGTCGCCTCCCGGATCCGTTCGATCTCCCCATCGTCCTTGACGGCCCGGAGGAGTTCGAAGCGCTTGGGGAGCGGTCGAAGCGTCACCCCAGGAAGCGCCTCTTGCAGCCGCAGATATTCCTCCACGGAGAGAAGGGACGATTCAAAACCGACCGAGCCGACCCCGCCCCTCCGGGCCACCGCCGCGACCCCCTCCACCCGGTTGCGGAATTCAAAGATCTCCACCCCCGGAACTTCGGCCCGTGCCTGGGTCACATACCGCCCGTCCACGAGGAGGATCAGCCAGTCCGGACCGGCCATCAGCGCGCCGTCGCCGCCGGTGAAACCGGTCAGATAACGAATATTTTTTGCACCCAGAATGAGCAGCGCATCCGCTTCCAAAAAGGCCGCCCGCAGGTGGTTCAGCCTCGCCGCATAGGGCACGGGATCATGCCGCATGGGCGCGCAATCTGCCGATATTGTCCAGCCAGCGGGAAAGTTCGGCAATGACCCCGGCATACGGCTGCGGGGAAGCTTCTCCGAGGACCCGCTCACGGAGATCCTGAAGCAGCAAGGCCGCCTTCTCATTTTGCGGATCCCGCCCGATGATCTTCTGAAGAACCTCTTCCGCCAGAGGGAGATGGCCCTGCCGGATATAAAGTTCGGCGAGGGTCGCCGTCTGGAAATCGTCGGGGATCTCTGCATCACCCTCCGCGTCCGCAGCGTGCAGTTCCTCGATGCCGCTCAATCTCTCCGTAACATCCTTGGACAGCGGCACTCCGGGATTGAGGAACATGAACTTCCGGTAATAGGTCTCCGCAGAATCCTGCATCCCCTTCTTGATGCAGATATCGCCCATACAGGCATAGATCCGGGAAAGGCTCGCGAGGATATCCTCCATCTCACACAGCATCTCTCTGACCTCGTCCACCCTCCCCTGCAGGAGCCAGACACGGCAGATCGCAATGCGGGCGTCCAGATCCCCCGGGGTCCGTTTCAGTCTTGCCTCGGCCAGATCCAGGACCGCAGGAAGTTCGTTCCGCTCGAAGTACGCTTCGGCCTCTGCCAGGAAAAACTTTCGCCCCTGGAGGTCCATTTCATCCATATATCACATTCTTATCAATATATTCAAAGTGTTAGCAACATGTAACCTGTTTTGCACTGAACGCTAACACACGCCGCAAGAGCGTGTCAAGAACGAAAACCCCGCAGAGACGGCAATCATGATCATCGCCCCCCTTTCACGGAACAACCCAATGAAAAAGGGCGGCTTACACCGCCCTTTCGAAACCGGATCCCCATGAAACGGCTCTACCTGACGACGATCCGCAGCCACGCGACGGCGCTCGTAGCGCCGCCGTCGCTTGCGGTGATGAAATCCTGATAGACCATCCCCGCCGCAGCTCCTGCCGGAGTCGTGAAGGTATAGACCGGTGCGATCGCCTTCCCCGGCGACAGCGTAATCGTGGAGTAGGGGGACGAACTGCTGTACGTCTCCGCAGCGGGAGCTATTCCGGTATACGGAGAGATCCATGCCGGCAAGAGGTAAGGAACCGTCGATCCCGGCGCCGCCGCCACGGTCAGATCGATGGGATAGGAAGCATTGGGCAGATCTCCTTTTTCCGCCTCCGTCTTCTCCGCCGGCAGCGTAAATGTGACCGATGACGACGTCTCCGTCCCGAGTGCAAGCGTTGTGGCGCGGACCCGATCCCTGATCCAGACGGCCGACCCTTTGAGGTAAATCAGGTCGAAATTGGCCACGCCGTTGGCGTCGGTGGTTACCGTGGCCGGCAGGGCGCCTCCCGCCGAGTTGGGGGGTCTGAGCGATCCGAAAGGATCGCTCTGCTCGAAGGGATCCTTGGTCAAATTCTCATTGATATCATCATTGTCGAATGTCCCCGTGACATAGGGCTGATAGCGCACTTTGTCGGGGTTCTGCGGATCGTAGGCCAGTGCGTTGTACCAGACGCCCGAGGAGTACTGGACCGGCCAGAGGCTGAGCGTGACGACGGCGGCCGGAACAGAGCTTCCGTCGGAATCGGCGACAAGAACCGACATGGGCAGGGCATACGTCGTGGGATTCATCACCGTGATCTTGCTCCCCAGGCCGATGACCACCGAACCGGCGGTCCCGCCGATGATGATCCTGATGGATGGCGCCGTCACGACGGGAGGACCGGAACCCAATACCTGGGCATCGATCGTCACGCCGCCGGCCCCGGAACTGACCGATCCCGAGGTGAAGGTCGCCGTTGCCAGACCGGTGGCGTCGGTATAGGCCACCACAGGCGTGACGGACTCGCCGCCCCCGGTCGGGTTGGCGATGGAAAAGGCGACCGGGGCATTTCCCACCGGCTGCCCCCCCGTGCCCACGCTCGTCCGAACGAAGGCCTTCAACTGCGTCGTCTTGCTGATCCCCCCGGTACTCAGGCCCAGGGTGCTTACAACGGATTGGAGAGAAAGCTGCGCAGCATCGGCCGCGGGTGCATAAAAAGCGACGCCGATCGAATCGGTCGTCGCCGGAGCGGCGCTGTCGTAAACCTGGACGGAGGCAAAACCGGCCAGCGATGATTGAATCGTTGCGGATACGGTCCCGCCGGCAACCGCTTTGGTGACCACGGCCGATGTTCCGCCGTCCCAGACCCCGAGCGTCGCGGCAAAGGTTACATTGGCCGACGTGGGCGCGGAAACGGTTACGGTCAGCGGCGCCCCGGTAACCTGTAGCGACGGATCGGTTGCCGGGGAGGTGATCCCGAAAACGGCCGCAGCCGGACCGGTAACGGTATAATCGTACGTCGCCGCAGTGCCCATCCCTTCGACTTTCACCGTAGCAATCCCCGCCGCCGTCCCGGTCACCGTCACGTCGAGTTTTCCATTCAAATCGGTCTTCCCCGACGTCGCCGAAAGGTTGACCTTGCCCGCCCCGCTGGCGGTCAGCTTCACATCGACATTGCGGACGGGAATGCCTCCCGCATTCTTCGCGGTGATGGTCAGCGTGGCGGTTGCGGAACCGTCGGAGGGAATGTTCACCGGAGGAATCGACGTCATCGTCATTGTCGACCCCGCAACCTGGATCGGGATTTGAGCGGACTTTCCCGAGGCGGTCGCGGTGATGGTGACCACCTGGTTTCCCTGATCCTGCGTCCCGGAACGAAACGTGACGCTCGCCTGGCCCTTGGCATCCGTCTTGACCGAGGAGGCGCTGATGGCGCCCCCGGTAGCGCTGAAAGCAACATCGATTCCCTCGATCACGGCGTTACTGGCGTCAAGGGTCGTGGCGGTTATGGTGGCTTCACTGGAGTTGTCCGATTTCACCGTCGCTTCGTCCGTTCCCAGGCTGATCGCGGCTGCCGCCGCCGGAACCGTCGTTCCGCCGCCCGTCCCGCCGTCCGAAGGACCGGCCGGGGCATCCGCCAGACCGCCCGTGCCGCATCCGGCGAGCAAACCCAGAAATGCAATGATCAGCACAGGCATCATCAGCCCGGGCAAGCGCGTTGCTTTTTGAAACATCCCCATTCTCCTTTCACCCTTCCACATGCAGACAAAGAGGGCTGACCTCATTTTCCGGTTGTCTTGAACTCGCGCGCCAGGCGTTGGGCCTCGGCGATCTGCGCGGGGATCATCCATACGGTGACCCGGTCCCGCGCCGCTCTGGCCTTCGTTTCCCCCTGGATCGCCGCCAGATTGTACCACATCAGGGCCTGCACTTCGTCGGGCAGCACGCCCTGTCCCTTTTCATACATGTTACCGAGGTTGTACTGGGCCAACTGATTGCCCTGCTCCGCCGCCCGGCGGTAATATCTTGCCGCTTCCACATAGTCCTGCGACGTCCCCTCGCCTTTTTCGTTCATGTACCCGGCATTATACTGGGCCAGTGGATGGCCCTGCAGGGCGGCTTTTTTAAACCAGTGGAGGGCCTCCAGATAATCGGGTTGAACCCCCTGACCTTTGTAATAGATCAAGCCGACCTTGAACTGGGCGGCCACATCCCCCTGAGCGCCCAACGCTTTAAATTCCTGGAGCGCTTTCGTATAGGCATCCTGCGGCTTGAATTCCCGAACAAGCTTTTGCGCCTCCGTAATTTGCGCCGGCGTCATCCGGTTGGCCAGAGCGTCTCTG
>CAYSSF010000322.1:0-4107 GCA_964433455.1 uncultured Syntrophaceae bacterium | reverse complement strand
AGTGGACCGGGGATTACATCTTTGAGAACGAGTGGCAGAGCTTCCGCACGAAGAAAGATCGGTCGCTGGAGCTGAAGAGCATCTTTTACGAATGCGCTCCGGGGCGGCGCAAGATCGCGGTCAAGGTAGTGGACATCTTCGGCAACGACACGATGACGATCGTGGACGTGAGCGTGGGTGGGAAGAAATAAGGTTATCAGAGCCAAACCGTGATCGCCTTGATGAGGCCATTTCATGATCGCCGCAAGGGAGCCACTAAGCAAGTGGTGGCTTTGACAGGCTGGATTTATCAAGAATATTCAAGATCATTGCAGATAATTAGGAGGCGGTATGAAGCCGGTCGATTTAACCACGAAACACACGCAAAAGGCGGATGAACTTTCTCTGCTTGATCGTGTCGTCCTGATTTTAGAGCAGGCTCGCGCCAATGTGGTCAGAGCGGTCAACAGTAATATGGTGACGGCTTATTGGCTGATCGGACGAGAAATTGTGCTGGAACTCCAGGGCGGTGATGAACGGGCGGAGTATGGCAAGCAGGTGATTGAAAAACTTTCCATGCAACTGACCCAAAAATATGGACAGGGGTTTTCAGTAGCCAACCTGAAAAACTTCCGACAGTTTTATTCAACCTATTCTGATCGCCTTGAAAAGAAAAGCTACCCACTGGGTAGCGAATTAAATACAGCTCCTGGGAAAAGCTACCCGATGGGTAGCGAATTTAAAAACGGCTTCTCGGCACAACTCTCATGGTCTCACTATCGCGCGCTTATGCGGGTTGCCAAAGGGGATGCCCGTGATTTCTATGAGCGAGAAGCCATCGAATGCGGATGGGACAAACGGTCACTGGAGCGGCAAATTCATTCCCAGTATTACGAACGGATGCTGGTAAGCCAGAATCCGCAGCAGATGATAGAATCTGCACGACGGGAAATTGTACCACGCACGGAAGGAATCGAGACCTTGAAGAATCCGTATGTACTGGAGTTTTTGGGACTTCCGGAAGTGTCTTCATTGCATGAGAAGCAGCTTGAATCCGCAATCATCACCCACCTGCAAAACTTCCTGCTGGAGCTTGGCAAGGGCTTTGCCTTTGTTGCTCGTCAGAAACGCCTGCGCTTTGAGGATACCGATCTCTATGTTGATCTGGTGTTTTATCATTGCATCCTCAAATGCTACCTGCTGATCGACCTCAAAATAGGAGAGATATCGCACAAGGATGTGGGGCAGATGGATGGCTATGTCCGCATGTTTGACGCTCAATATATCGCTACAGACGACAATCCCACCATTGGTCTCATCCTCTGTACAGAAAAGAATGAAGCCGTGGCGAAGTATTCCGTCCTGAATGATCGCAAGCAGATTTTCGCATCGAAGTACATGCTTTACCTGCCGACCGAAAAGGAATTGGCGCTGGAGTTGGAACGGGAACGACGGCTGATTGAAGCGCATTTGGCCGATGCTAATGGTGAACTGCTTTCCAATAGAATTACGGGCTGAGACGCCCGCATGGAATAATTTACAAAGGAGCACATTATGGCTGTTGGTTGGTCCCGTGATGGGGCTGTGCAGGATCAAATAAACGCCACTGTAGAAGACGGGGTACAACTGGCGAGAAGTCGGTTGCCTGATGGTGAGAGCTTGACTCATTGTAAGGAATGTGAGGCTGTAATCCCAGATGCTCGCCGTGAAGCAATCCCTGGAGTTCGCCTTTGTGTCGGTTGCCAATCAGAACTCGAAAAAGAACAGACGATTTTTACACTATTTAATCGTCGCGGCAGCAAGGATAGCCAACTGAAGTAATTGATTACTTTACGAAACGAGGAGTAAAAATGGATACGACAAACCATCTTCACCGTATTTTGTTCGGTACATTGCTTTTAACATTCTTTCTGTTCGTATCGATGCAATCCGCACTCGCCTGTACCCGCGCCGTCTATTTCGGCAAGGGAGGCCAGACAGTTACCGGCCGCAGCATGGATTGGAGCGAAGACATGCAGTCCAATCTCTGGATCTTCCCGCGCGGCATGGCCCGCGATGGCGGCATGGGCAACAAGGGCCTGAAGTGGACCAGCCTGTACGGAAGCGTCATCGCATCGGTCTACGAGGCAGGTACCAGCGACGGTATGAACGAGAAGGGGCTGGGCAATCCGGACCTGGGGGGGGGACCAGACAGCCAATTTCAAGAAAGCTGAGGCGTTCAAGTTTCTGGCGCCGTAGCAAGCAGAGAGTCCTTTTTCAATACCGGAGGTACAAACATGTGCAGGAATATCAAGACGCTGTACAACTTCGATCCGCCGGCAACTGATGAGGAGATCCACTCGGCGGCTCTGCAGTACGTGAGGAAAATCAGCGGATTCACCAGACCTTCCGCAGCGAATGAAACGAACTTCAATCGCGCGGTCGCAGAGATCGAAAAAGCATCCGCCCGATTGCTCGGCTCGCTCGTGACTGCCGCTTCACCCAGAAACCGCGAAGTCGAAGCCGCCGGGGCGCATGCCCGAGCGGTACGGAAACCGCACTGAGCAGTTGCTTGTTTACGAAGGATAAAAGACCATGGGAAAAACCCTGAAGCGGCATGAGGAAGAATACCAAAAGCTTGTGGAGGGCGCCAACAGCGTCATCCTCAGGATCGATACGGATGGGAACATTCTGTTTTTAAACACGTATGGACTGAAATTCTTCGGATTCACCCGGGAAGAGGTCATCGGGAAAAACATGCGGGGAACGATCCTGCCGGAGTTGGAATCGTCCGGACGGGACCTTTCGCACCTCATCCGGACCATTTCCGAAAACCCGGCGCAATATGCGACCCATGAGAATGAAAACCTGCGGAAGGATGGAAGCAGGGCCTGGATCCTCTGGACGAATCGGGCCGTCCGCGATGAAAACGGCGGCATCCGGGAGATCTTCTGCATCGGCAACGACATCACGGTCCACAAGGAAGCGGAACGGATGCTGCGGCGAACGAAGCAGACGCTCGAAGAAAAGGTTCGCCGGAGAACCCGGGAACTGCAACAGATCAATGAAGCCCTGCTCTTTGAGATTGCAGAGCGCAAGGTTGCGGAGGAGGCCCTGCGGGAGAGCGAACTCCGCTACCGGAGCATCTTCGAGGGCGCCCTGGAGGGCATCTTCCAGACGACGGCCGAAGGGAAATGCATCCTGGTGAATGATGCCCTTGCCCATATGCTGGGGTATGGTTCCGCGAAAGAATTCATGGCCCTCGCGACCAACATGGAGGAACGGCTCTATGCGGATCCGAAGCAGCGTCTCGCGTTCCGGAAGATGCTGGAGGCGAAGGGACGTGTGCTGGGTTTTGAAACCCAGCATTTGCGGAGGGACGGAAGCAAGATCTGGGTGAGTATGAATGTTCGCGCCCTTTATGACGAGCGGGGCAGTTTTATCTTTTACGAGGGAACCGTCGATGATATTTCGTTGCGGAAGACCAACGAAGTGCTGGACGGCATCACCAAAGCCCTCTGCACGGCGATCGAAATACGGGATCCCTACACGGCGGGACACCAGGAGAGGGTGACGGCGCTTGCCGTCGCCATCGCAAAAGGGATGCATTTTACGGAGGATCATCTACGGGCCGTCCGGATTGCCGGAATGCTCCATGACATCGGGAAAATCTACGTCCCCGCGGAGTTCCTGAGCAGGCCGGGACTGATCAGCAAGAACGAACTGAACGTCCTGAGGGATCACACCGAAGCGGGCTATGAAATCCTCAAAGGAATTGCCTTCGAGTATCCCATTGCCGACATCATTCTGCAGCACCACGAAAGGATGAACGGTTCGGGTTATCCCCGCGGCCTCTCCGGCGACGGGATCCTGCTGGAAGCACAGATCATCGGGGTTGCGGACGTCGTGGAGTCCATGGCATCCCACCGGCCCTACAGGCCCTCTCTGGGGCTGGAGAAGGCTCTGAACGAAATTCAGGAAAACAGGGGCGTTCTCTATGACGAGACGGTCGTGAACGTCTGCATGAAGCTGTTCAGGGAACAGGGGTATCGCATCGATGCATAGATTCCGATGCGATTTGTAACCGCTTATCCTATGATGGACCCCGAAATTTGGACAGTGTGCTAAGTTACACTTGGGAGCAAAAAC
>CAYSSF010000321.1:0-4111 GCA_964433455.1 uncultured Syntrophaceae bacterium | reverse complement strand
TCTGGTTCACCGATGTCCTCGGGGTCCAGAAGATCTTCAGCATCACCCCCTCCGAGCTGCAGGAGGGAATGGAGGAGGGGATGGGGTTCGACGGCTCCTCCATCGCGGGATTCTGCCGGATCGAGGAGAGCGACATGATCGCCATGCCCGATCCCTCCACCTTCCAGATCATCCCCTGGCGGCCCTCCGACCGTCCGGTCGCCCGGATGATCTGCGACATCCAGACCCCCGACGGAAAACCCTATGAGGGCGACCCCCGTTACGTCCTGAAGAAGACCCTCAAGAAGGTCAACGACCAGGGCTACACCTTCTACGTCGGGCCGGAGTTGGAGTACTTCTATTTCGCCAACGACAAGTGTCCCGAGTTCCTCGACATGGGCGGCTACTTCGACGGCCTCCCCGTGGACCGGGCGACGGACCTGCGTCGCCAGACGATCTTCGCCCTCCAGGACATGGGGATCCGCGTGGAGTACAGCCACCACGAGGTCGCCCCGAGCCAGCACGAGATCGACCTGCGTTACAACGAGGCGCTCAAGATGGCCGACGACGTCATGACCTACCGCACCACAGTCAAGGAGATCGCCCGCCAGAACGGCGTGTACGCCTCCTTCATGCCCAAGCCCGTCTTCGGCCAGAACGGGAGCGGGATGCACGTCCATCAGTCACTGTTCAAGGGAAGCAAGAACGCCTTCTACGACGGTCGGGACAAGTACAATCTCTCGAAGCTGGCCAAACACTACATCGCGGGGATCATGGTCCATGCCCCGGAAATCACCGCGATCTGCAACCAGTGGATCAACTCCTACAAGCGGCTCGTCCCCGGCTACGAGGCGCCGGTCTACGTCTCCTGGGCGCGCCGGAACCGCTCCGCGATGGTCCGCGTTCCGATGTACAAACCCGGCAAGGAGAAGGCGACCCGGATGGAGTACCGCTCACCCGATCCGGCCTGCAACCCGTACCTGGCCTTCGCCGTGATGCTTGCTGCGGGGATGAGGGGGGTCGAGAAGGCCTATCCGCTGCCCGACCCGATCGAAGAGGACATCTTCGAGATGGACGAAAAGGCCCGCGCCAAGGCGGGAATCACGTCTCTGCCGGGGAGCCTCTACGAGGCGTTGCTCGCCGTGGAGGGAAGCAATCTCGTCCGCGATACCCTCGGGGACCACATCTTCGACAAGTTCATCGAGAACAAGAAGCTGGAGTGGGACCATTTCCGCGTCCACGTGAGCCAGTTCGAGATCGACCGCTACCTGCCGATGCTGTAACGTAAAGGGGCAGGACGGGAAGAGGATGCCGCATCGCGTCCCCAGGGGTTGTCTTGAATTTTCCTTTACGCGAAGGGATCTTTCTGATAGCTTCTTTTCCTTTATTCTTCAACAAGGAGCGGTGAGGTGATGTTCGGGAAGGGACAAAAACAGGCCCTGCTGGTCCTGGAGGACGGCAGCGTTTACCGGGGGAATGTCTTTGCCGGAGAGGGCGAGGTCCTGGGCGAGGTCGTTTTCAACACGGGAATGATCGGTTACCAGGAAATCCTGACCGACCCTTCCTACAAGGGGCAGATCGTGGCGATGACCTACCCGCTGATCGGCAACACCGGCATCAACCCGGAGGATATGGAGTCGGCGGGAATCCATCTGGAAGGGTTCATCGTCCGGGAGCATGAGGAACCGCCCAGCAACTGGCGCTCGCGCCAGAGTTTGAGGGAGTTTCTGGAGGCCCATCAAACGCTCGGGATCGAGGGGATCGACACCCGCGCGCTGACCCGGCGCATCCGGATCACCGGGGCGATGCGGGGCATCCTTTCCACCGAAACGACGGAGATCGACCTTCTCCTGCAACGCGTTCGGGCCTATCCGGGACTGGTCGGCCGCGATCTCGTCAAGGAGGTGACCTGCCGGCAGCCCTATCTCTGGAAGGAGGGGGCGCGGCGCGTCGTCGTCCTGGACTGCGGCGTCAAGTACAACATCCTTCGCCACTTGGCGAAACGGGGATGCGAGGTCCTGGTCCTCCCGGCGGCGGCGTCGGGGGAAGAGATCCTTGCCCTGAAACCCGACGGCGTTTTGTTGACCAACGGACCCGGCGATCCGGCGGCTTTGCCCTACATCGTGGATGCGGTTCGGTCGATCCTGGGCAAGGTTCCCATCTTCGGCATCTGTCTTGGCCACCAGATCCTGGGGCAGGCGGCAGGCGGCCGGACGGTGAAGCTGAAATTCGGCCACCACGGGATCAACCAGCCCGTCAAGAACTGCCGGAGCGGCCGGGTCGAAATCACATCCCAGAACCACGGGTTCGTTGTGCTGCCCGAATCCCTGACCGAAAAACGGGAGACACTCCTCTGGAACCTCAACGACCGCACCTCCGAGGGGCTCTGCTATCCGGCCCTCTCGGCCTTCAGCGTCCAGCATCACCCGGAGGCGGCGCCCGGTCCGCATGACGCGGATTATCTTTTTGATGAATTCATCCATCTGATGGACGAAAGAAGGGGGCGAACGCCGTGATCCTGATCATCGATTTCGGTTCCCAGTATAACCAGCTCATCGCACGGCGGGTCCGGGAACACCAGGTCTACTGCCAGATCGAGCCGCCGTCGATCGAACTCGAAAAGATCCGGGCGCTCCGGCCTGAGGGAATCATCCTTTCCGGCGGCCCCTCCTCCATCTATGAGGCAAATGCACCGAGGGTGGACAAGGGCATTTTCGATCTCGGGATACCGATCCTGGGGATCTGTTACGGCCTCCAGTTCATGGTCGACGCGCTGGGCGGCGAGGTGATCGGTTCGGACAAGCGGGAGTACGGTTTCGCCGAGTTGAGCGTCCGGAAAGAGGGGGGCGGCGTCCTCGTCGGCGTCGAGAAAAAGACGCGCTGCTGGATGAGCCACGGCGACCGGATCGGCCGTCTGCCAAAGGGTTTCCGGATCACCGCCTCGACGAAGAACACCGAGGTGGCGGCCGCCGAGGATGTGAAGCGGCGGCTCTATGGACTCCAGTTCCACCCGGAGGTCGTTCATACCGCCGAAGGGAAGAAGATGTTGGAAAATTTTCTCTTCGGCGTCTGCCATTGCGCGAAGAGTTGGACGATGAAATCCTTCGTCCGGGACGCCGTCGAGGAGATCCGGCGAACGGTCGGCGACAAGCGGGTGATCCTCGGTCTTTCCGGCGGGGTCGATTCCTCCGTTGCGGCCGTCCTTCTCCACCAGG
Source organism: uncultured Syntrophaceae bacterium (assembly GCA_964433455.1). Classification (GTDB taxonomy): domain Bacteria; phylum Desulfobacterota; class Syntrophia; order Syntrophales; family UBA5619; genus UBA5619. Next base: position 917 of record CAYSSF010000321.1, on the reverse strand, counting down.
CGATCGGCCGCCGGCTCACCTGCGTTTTCGTGGACAACGGGCTTCTGCGGTTGGGCGAGGCGGAGAAGGTGCGGGCGCTCTTCGGGAAGAATTTCCGGATGGATGTCCGTTTTGCGCGGTCGCGGAAGGCCTTTGTCGACGGTCTCAAGGGGGTGGCGGATCCGGAACGGAAGCGGAAGATCATCGGCCGGATCTTTATCGAGGTCTTCGAAAAGGAGGCCCGAAAGATCAAGGATGCGGAATTCCTCGCCCAGGGGACGCTCTATCCGGACCTGATCGAATCGCGGTCGACCTTCGGCGGCCCCAGCGCCGTGATCAAGTCCCACCACAACGTGGGGGGGCTCCCCAAAAAGATGAAACTGAAGCTCGTCGAGCCGCTGAAGCACCTCTTCAAGGATGAGGTGAGGCTCCTCGGGAAGGAGCTCGGCATGTCCGACGACGTCGTCTGGCGCCAGCCCTTTCCGGGACCGGGTCTTGCGGTGCGGATCATCGGCGAGGTGACCGAAAAGCGGCTGGCGATCCTGAGGAACGCCGACTGGGTCCTGATGGAAGAGATCCGTGCCTGGAATTACTACCGGAAGCTCTGGCAGTCGTTCGCGGTTCTGCTGCCGATCAAGAGCGTCGGGATCATGGGGGACCAGCGAACCTACGAAAACGTCATCGTCATCCGGGCGGTCACGAGCGAAGACGCGATGACGGCGGACTGGGCGAAACTTCCCCACGACCTGCTCGGGCGTATCTCCAGCCGGATCATCAACGAGGTTCGCGGTGTGAACCGGGTCGTGTACGACATCAGCTCGAAGCCGCCCAGCACCATCGAATGGGAGTGAGGAGGAGGGGTCCCACCCGCAGACCGTGGAAGTAGGTAGGTACAAAGGGAAAAGGTTATGCCGAAACGTACGGACATCCATAAAATT